>JAFZDX010000061.1 GCA_017560985.1 Oscillospiraceae bacterium | reverse complement strand
TGTCATAATGCCTGCAACAATCAGACCAAAGGTGCTGATAACAAACATTGATGAAGGCATTTTGTAAGATTTTGTTTCTTTCTTTTCAGCAGATACTGCAGATTTTTCTGCCATATTCTCTGTCCAGCCATATGGTTTCATTCCTTTTTCTTCAGGTGTGCGCACCAACAGGAACAGTGATGGCAGTGCAATCAGCAGAAAGCCTGTAAGACCGTTTATAACCGCTGTTTTTCTCCAGCCTATAGATACAATAAAGCTGGACAGAACAGGGCTGAAAACAGCACCTGCCAGGCCTGATGCGGCCATTGCAATACCGATAACCATACCGTTTCTGGTTGCGAACCAGTTGTTCAGTACAACAGGGATAACTACCAGTACACAGCTCATACAGATACCTACCAGCACACCGGAAAAATACCACTGCCACAGGGATGTGTAAAAATACATACCCACAAAGCCTGCCAGACCCAGAGCACCCAGACCCGTCATAACGATTTTAGGATTTTTGCTGAGGAACAGCTTTGTGGTTACACCACAGGCTGCTGCCTGTAAGAAAGCACGTATTGTATAGTAAATGGAAAGGTCGCCACTGCGGAAACCTAAATCTTCGATGATAGCTGAAAAAATAACGCCTGTACAGTTTACCAGAATACCGATAATACCGCCCTGGATACATACGGCGGCAAACAGTATCAGCCAGGCATAGTGAAATTTACTCTGTTTTTCCTGCATTTTAAACACTCCTGTAAAAATTATTCTCTAAAATATAATTATACATTATTTTACTTTTTTAGACAATCTATAAAAATAAAAACACCGCAGAAAATCTGCGGTGTAAATATCCTGTTAAAATTATTCAGCTGTTGATGGTACAACTTCTGCCATTTCAACCAGTTTACCCAGCATAATGTCGCGCATTACGATGGATTTCAGGTATGGCTCGCCATATACTGAAACATATTCAGAGTAGTCTTCTGTGCCGAACATTTTGTCAAAGTAAGCTTTCATATCATCTTCTGTAACTTTCCAGCCTTCTTTTTCAGCAACTGCCTGAACTGTCAGATATACTTTTTCGTAATCTTTGATGTCATCAGCCATATCTTCGATATAAGCATCCATTGATTCATAGCCGTAGTAGGACAGGAATGTGTCTACATCCAGCTGCCACTGTGAAGCATTCAGTTCGATGTTTGCTTTTCTTGCTGCAACTTCATAGTCGTGAATCTGCTGTGGGTATGTTGTAACTGTTGTTTCTTCCATCAGTTTGCCCCATACAAAGTTTTTAGTGTCAGCGTCAACGATGTCTTCTGCAATCTGTGCTTTCATATCAGCTACATCTTTGTAGTAATCTTTCAGATTTTCAGCAACGAAATCATCTGTGATTTCTGGCAGAACTGCTTTATAGAAGTGGTTTACAGTGATTGTGAACACTGCTTCTTTACCGTTCAGTTCTTCTTTGCCGTAATCTTCTGGGAATGTAACTGTGATATCGAATGTTTCGCCTGGTTTGTGACCGATAATCTGGTCTTCAAAACCTGGGATAAATCTGCCACTGCCGATTGTAACATCGCTGCCTTTGCCATCTGTGGAGCCGCCTTCAAATGCAACACCATCAATTTTGCCAAGGTAGTCAATGTTGATATAGTCGCCGTCTTTTACTTCACGGGATGTATCAACATCTTTTTCGTTTGTTGCAAATGAAGATTTGATTTCTTCAATTTTAGTGTTGATTTCATCTTCTGTTGCGATTGTTGCTTCTTCTGGAATTGTGTATGCTGTGTAATCTGGCAGAACAACGTTGTCCAGTGCTGTAACACCTTCGAAGAAACCTTCTTCTGTCAGGCCTGCGCTGTAATCGTGTGCAGGTTCAACTTCTTCCATTGTGAAAGCAGCAAAACAACCCAGCAGCATGATACCTGCAAGAACCAGACAAACAAGTCTTACAAGATTCTTTTTCATTTTTGCTTTGGAATTCATTTATCTATATCCTCCATAATTATTTTAACAGTCGTAATAAATATTTTATCGTAAAACAAGGAAAGTTTCAAGTAAAATATGATATTTTAAACAAATTGTCTTTTTATTTTCACACATTATTCATCAAATAGACTTTTATTACCATATGTGATATTATATATCCATATCTAAAGGAGTTGGATGTATGCATTTTGAAGATGTGAAAGGGGTACTGTCCCCAAAAGGCAATATGAATATCTACCGTGGCTGTACCCACGGCTGTATTTATTGCGACAGTCGCAGTGTCTGTTACAATATGCCACACAACTTTGAAGATGTGCTGGTAAAAGCCAATGCACCCACCCTGCTGGAAGCCGCACTGAAAGGCAAAAGGAAGAAAATAATGGTAGGGATGGGCAGTATGTCTGACCCATATATGCACTGCGAAAAAGAACTGCTGCACACCAGAAAATGCCTGGAAATCGTGGACAGGTATGGGTTTGGTTTTACACTTATCACCAAGTCTGACCTTGTACTGCGCGACCTGGACCTGATAAAAAGCATAAACGGCAAATCAAAGGCTGTGGTGCAGATGACACTGACCACCTTTGATGAAAACCTGTGCCGCATACTTGAGCCAAATGTAGCCACCACAAAACAGCGCTTTGACGCGCTGATGAAACTGAAAGAGGCAGGTATACCCACTGTGGTGTGGCTGTGCCCTATTCTGCCTTTTATAAATGATACAGAGGAAAACCTGCGCGGCATACTGGACCTGTGCATAAAAGCCGGTGTAAAGGGGATTATCTGCTTTGAAATGGGGCTGACTTTAAGGGAAGGCAACAGGGAATTTTTTTACCAAAAGCTGGACCGGCATTTTCCCGGTATGAAAGAAAAATATATCCAGGCTTTTGGTGACAGCTATTACTGTACCAGCCCAGCCAATCAGCAGCTGATGAAGTTTTTTCGTTCTGTCTGCAAGGAAAACGGCATAATGTATAATAACGATGAAATTTTTGAGTATCTGCACACCTTTGAAGAAAAAAGCGAAAGCCAGCAGCTCACCCTTTTCTGACAAAATTTCCTCTTTATTTTTTACTGAAAGTATGGTAGAATAACTTTTATAGCAGTGAAAACTGCATATGCGCTCGTAGTTCAGTTGGAAGAACGTCAGACTCCGACTCTGAAGGGCACGGGTTCAAATCCCGCCGGGTGCACCAAAAAAGACCTTGTCAAATGACAAGGTCTTTTCGTTTGACAAAATAAAAGCTTCTTTACTCCATTTCCTTGGATGTTGTCCTTTTTCCATATTTTCACCTCCGCTTTTATTTTAGCATAACAAAAAGGCTGATACATGGTGGTTTCCATGTGTCTGCTTTTATCTTATCACTTCACACAGCCGGTGGTTTTCATTATACAATAAAAACGACCAAGCATTCCATCTTTGTCGTTTATGGTGAGTCATCGGACACTCGAACTCCGGACACTCTGATTAAAAGTCAAGGCAAAAAATATCGATTTTTCTTTATTTTACTAGAAAAAATCTATTCAATGACATACGTTTTGACATACACTTCGGATTTTGTCTGTAAAATCATATTTTTTCTTATTTAATCTTTATATCAATAAAAATACTACCCTGCATAAACCAGGGTAGTATTTTTTATTTTATGTCGTTTCGAAAATTACTCTTCAGATGTTTTCTTCTTAATAATAATCACTACTATCAGCATAACAACTGCGGCGCCGAACATTCCTCCGTAAAGCATTACGTTTGTAGTGTCACCAGTATCTGGAACTGGTGGATCTGGAATTTCTTCAATTTTGAAAACCCAGTCAAGCGCACCTGCTATATCCTGGAATTCGTTGCCCATTTCAATAGGTACTTCCAGTGATACTGTCAGATCAACTTCGCCGCCTTTTCGCAGGCTGCCGAGAAGAACCCAGTCTGTAAGACCATCAGTCTTATCAGCTGTTGCTTCGAACAGCTTTTCATCGCCTTTTACATTTACAACTTTCAGATTCAGCTGGCTCAGCAGTTTCTGATAAACAGCTTTGTCTGTCATTTTATCTGCATCATTACCATTGCCCAGAACTGTGCCATCTGCAATATCAGTAGGGCCAAGAGCTTTGAGATAAATTTTAGTTGTATGGCCTTCTTTACCGTTGTTTACAACACGAACTGTCTGACTGATGGAATCACCAGGCATAATGTTCTTGAAATCTGTAAACAGATCGGTTGGTGAGTATTCAGTACCAGGTGTAAAGATAAACTCTTTAGCTTCACCTTCGTATGTTACCAGACCAGCAGCTGATGATGTGATGGCAAAACCTGCCATCATCACCATTGCAAGTACCAGAGAGAATAAACGTTTTGTTGTCTTTTTCATAATCTATTCCCTCCTTATCTTACCGCTGTCAGAATTCCATTTGAGGCAGTAATATTTGTCCAAGTTTGGTTAACTGCTTCATCAGGTGTGGACTGAATTGACTGTGAAAGAATTTCGATATGTAATGTATAGTTTTCATCTGCACATGCTCTTAAAGGAGCTGCATCTGTAAATAGGATACCTGTTGAGTCACCTACTGGAACAGCTGATGTGTAATAGTAGAAACCATCACTACCTTTTATCCAAGCATCCTTAACTACAGTATCAGATACATTCCATGTAATCTTGTAGTCAGCTGTATCAGCATCTGTGCCTACCACAGGTGTTAAAGGATAAACCTTACCAGTTGCATCCTGCCAAGTAATTACAACTTTAGCACGGATATATGAATCAACTTCACCTGTGTTTGTAATTTTTACTTCTTTTTTAACATTACCGTCAAAACCTTCATCTACTGTAATGTCAGGTGTAACTGGATTAAATGTATTCACAACAGGAGTTGTCTGTGTAAACAGATAAGCCAATGTACCACCGATTGTCAGCATAGCTGTCAAAAGAAGACAGACAGCTAATGCAGAAATTTTTCTTTTTCTGTTTGGTGCTTTATAAACTTTCATTTATCTGTCTCCTTTCTTAAGCATTATTGTCATCGCCTAAAATTGCAGTGCCATTTTCTACCACAACACCTCCAGCTGTGCCATATGATGCAAATTTATTTTCAGCATAAGCATCAGCTTTAAGCCATTTGTCAGTTTTAGAGTTTGTTACAGTTACTGACTGATCAGCATTTGTGATTACAACAGTCTGTGATGGTGAGTATGTTGCAGTATACTGTTTGCTCCAACTCATATCTTCTGTCACAGTGTATTCACCTGCTGGCAGATTTGTAATTGTAACTGGGGCATATTCTACAACACTATCATTGTTTTTATCTGTTACTGCAATAACTACCTGCTGTGAGAAACCGCCTGGTCTTGTCACTGTAAATACAAATGTTTCGCCAACTTCTGGTGATGTGCCTGTTGCAAATGCTTTGTTGATTGTCAGACTATAAGTCTTCATTGTATTAACATATACAACTGTTTCTTTAGTATCTTTAACAATTTCGCCGTTGAATACTGTGCCGTCTGCACCATTAACTTTTGTTGTAAACTGGTCTTTTGCTGTTTCTGTAACAACTACAGCGCCTGTTGGCAAACCAGTCAATACTGCTGTCTGACCATGAGCAAGAGTAATTGTTACATTACCATTTGCGTCAACAACCGCAGGTGTCTGTTTCTCGCCATTGATTGTGTATGCAATAGCATCATTTGCAGAAACATTATTTACATCAACTGTAAATGTGAAGCCTTCTGTTGGAATTGCAACACCTGGTGCTGAAATAACAGTTTTGTTGATTTCCAGTGAGCCAGTATCAAGTGTGTTTGTGAATACTACAGCGTTATCTCCTGTCAAACCTGTCTGTGGCAGTGTGCCTGTTACAGTATTTGTCGGAGCAATATTAGCAGTATTAACTGTAGTTGTGTAACCTGCAACAGCTGTTTCAACAATTTCAAATGCCGTTGTTATTGGCAGATTTTTGACAACTGCTGACTGATCGTGTTTAAGTGTCAGAGGGATATATGTTCCCTTGGCATCTTTCAGAATTGTTACAGCCTGATCACCAACTTTTAATGTTTCGCCTTCAACTGCACCAGTGATATATGCTTTGAATGCAAATTCTTCACCAGTTTTGTCAATACCTGCTGGTGTTACTACTGTTTTCTTGATTTCAAGATCAGCAAGTTTTCTTGCATTTTCTACTGTTACAGCAGTATCTTTGCCCGGATTAACTTTTACATTCTGAGCAGGAGTATAAGTTGTTGTATACAGTATCTGCCGTGCTTCCGTTACAGTGTAGTCACCGATAACAAGGTTATCAAGAGTAACTGACTCGCCATTAGCAAGGTTAACTGTTTTTTCATAAGTGCCATCTGTTTTTGCAACTTTGATTGCAAATTTTTCTGTTGGCATTGGGAAGCCTGAAGGCATTTCAACCTTCTTGGTAATTGTGATGCTACCTGTGTTGAGTTTGTTTGTAAATTCAACATTACCTCCAACTACCAGAGGATTTTCTGTAAATGTATTAGTCACAGCAAGGGCAGCTTTATCAAATGTACCACCTGTAGCAGTTGTGTCGTATTTAAGCTTGGCATTGCCTTGCAGGTCTTCTGTTACAGCGTATGTACCTATTGGCATGCCAGTAATTACAGCATACTGGTTATGTGTAAGATAAAGCTTATCTCCAGCGAACATTACTAAAATGCCCTCTGATTTATCAGCTGCACCATTTACACCTTTTGTGAAAACTTCATATACATAGTAAGGTTTGAAATTATCTTCTGTTGCAGATAATTCAGGTGATACATTCTGATTTACTATAAACCCAAATGAATCTGTAGGAATAGTTGGTGCCCCATTAGGGTCAACAGTTTTGTTGATTATAAGCTGTGCTGTTTTTACATGAACAACCAGTTCTGCATAGTCAGTTTCATCACCTGTACCAGCAAATACCGGCATTGGTTCATCATCTGTTACACCTGCACAATCCTGATGTTTAAACTCAACAATATCTGTAACATCAGTATCGCCAACTTTTACAGTTACATTTACAGGAATATCGTTTGTTGTAACGATAACACCATTGGAAGCACCTGTGCCCGCTGTATATGTTGTAACCAGTATTGGTTCTCTGCCATACATCTGTGCCTGAACAAATGGTTCTTCATTGGCGTTTACCCATTCTGTTTTATTCACAGTGGCAGCTGTTTCAGCAACTCTGTTGTTCACATCATTCAGTGCTGGAACAGAACCACCATAATAGCCTGTACTGTCTTTAAATGTGAGAACAGGGTCGTATACAAATACTTTTGCAGTTGCAGAGCCACCAACCGGCTGGATTGGGCCATCGTATATAGGTGTAATTGTCCAGGAAAGTGTATATGGTGTATCTGCTGTAAGTGCCGGTGTAAGTGCGGATTCATCATCCCAGCCACCGTTTGCAAAGTCTTTGCCTGCAGGAATTGTGTATGTAGCAAGTGTTTCGCCACCGCCAGTGATTGTAAATGCTATTTTTACATAAGCATTATTTTCACCGTTGATAACAGTTGCTGCATCTTTTCCGTTTACTTTAGCTGCAAGGAACAGAGCCTTGATATCTGCATTATTTGTTCTGTAGATATACTGGTTCTGCCATGTAGCAGTAATATTTTTGAGAGTGATATTCTGTGTAGGACGTTCAAAGTTTTCTACCAATGTACCATCGCCGCCGTAAACACCGGAGTTGTTACCGTTTGTTTTAACCTTATTACCACCCATAAAGTCTGAATCTACAGGAATATCAAAATTGATAATAAGTTTATAACCACGATATGTTACAGTACCGTTTGCTGCAGTTTCTGAACCAACCCAGTTATCTGCAAAGTCAAAGCCTGTTACATCTACAGAATCTTTAACGCCATCTCCATCATAGTCAGAAAGTGTTGCTGACAAGCCTGTTGATTCAGGAGCTGCAAATACATATTCGCCTTTAGCGTCAATGCTTGTAAGCTTCGCTTTAGAAACTGTTACTGATGTTGCATTTGCAGGAACAGAGAAGTTAGGTGCAACAATATCTTTGATAACAGTTGTTTCATCAAGTTCAACTACGTTAGCATTGGTTACAGATTCTTCAGAGATGGTCTGGAAGATATTGTTCAATGCATCAGAGTTGCTGGCTGACAGATAATAACTCTTGCCAGTATATTTGCCATCAGCATCTTTGTGGAATGTTTCAGTATTGTAGTAGTTGTTATTGCCGTTTGTATCATAACTAGTGCTCATATTTTCTGCGTTTTTAAAGTTGGATGATACAAAGTGCATGAACTTGTTTTCATTGATAAGTCCTGATGGCAGATACGCATTGGTTTTGTCTGCATTTGTCAAAACTCTGGCATCTGCATCATCAAAAATACCTACACCATACAATGTAGCATTATGAGTATTTTTGATTGTTTTCGCATAGCTGATAGCACTATTAGCCACATTTGTTTCGAAACCGCTACTTGATGTTGGCGAACCGTCTGTAAACAGAATTACGATTTTATTTCTAACAGTAGTTGTAACTCCATTTTCTGTTTTGGTATATACTGTACCTTTATTTGCCTCTGCAGTAAGAATATCTGCAGCCATATCAAGACCATGGTTTGTTTGTGTACCTCCATGGGCAGTAAGAGCTTTGATAGCATTTTCAACAGATGTCTGACCTGCTGTAGTATCCATACTTACAAGTGCAGTGCCTGTTGCAGCAGTATAACCAGTACCATCATATTGGACACCATTCTTTTCAACACCTAATGGATAATATACACCATATTCTGTGCTATGAGAACCACCTGTAGAAATATCACAACCTGTCAGGATTTCAGTATTATGGTATGTGTTTACACTTGAACTGAAACCTACAATGGCTATACGATGGTTTACGTCATCGTTTACATTATCTTTGGCTGGGTTAGGGCCCCAAACACCGTCATTACCTTTTGCTTTTTCTTCAACAGATGCGGCAAAGTTGTTCAGTGCTCTTACCAGAGCATCCAGACGATGTTCGGATGTAGTTGTGTTCTGATAGTAGTATGTATTGCCAACAATATTGTCAGAATCCTTTGGAACAGAGTCTGTAGGCAGATATTCTTTTTCTACCTTATTGTTATCAGCATCTGTATAAGTAAATGTGACTTTTGTAATATCATCTGTTTTGATGTAAAGCTTACCGAGGAAACTTGGTGACCTATTCCAAGAGTTTTCGTTTGTATTATTCAAGCTTCCAGAAGGAATAGAATAGGTATATCTATAGTTATTACCTTGTGAAACTGTCACTTTAACTGGTTCACTTGATTCTGTTTCTTTGTAATACAGGTTAGCTCTATTACTATAAAGTTCAGAGTTTGTATTATAACCTAATGAATTTGCAGAAACATAACTATCACCAGTTTCAGCAGACATAGTAACTTTTCTATAAACAGGATTTGCTGATGTGCCTACATTTACATAAACTTTGTCAGCATAGCTGTCATTGTTGTAAATTTCCTCTGCTGTACCAACAATACGGTCATATGTTGTTGATTTATCCATATCAAACTGCATAGAACCGGACTGGTCAACAACGATGATAATATCTGTAGGAATCTGTTTTTCAACAGCTGTAGTAACTTTGGCACCTGTTACATAAGTTTCCAGTTTTACAGTGTATTTGCCACCGCCAATGGATGTAACAGTTTTTGTTGTTACAACGCCGTCCGTATCCTTGATTGGTGGATTTGCAGTATCTGTACCTTCTGGTGTAGCTGTAGGTGATACAGATGGTGAAGGTGATGGTTCACTTTCATCAGCTGGAACAGCCATAAGCATACGGTTTTTCATATTGTAAACTGTTGCTTCCTGAATTTCTGTATAATCAGGAATAACCATTGGAGCAGAGTTTGTATAGTCTACAACGCCTTCTGGAGAAGTGTCTTCTGCATCAGCCAATGCTGTAATGCGGTCGTGCATTGCAATATAGTCTGTACCGCTGAGCAGAATTTCAGTCTGTTCAGACATTTCAGCCTTGATAGCCAGATATTCAGCCACTGTTTCAGCAGAAAGCAGTTCTGCCATAAAATCAGCTTTTTCCTTGTCAATTGCACAAGGCAGGCCATCGAAATGTTCTGTCAGAGCAGCCAGCATTTCTTCGTCCATCTCATCAAACAGCTGCAGCTGCTGGTCTGTAAGTGATTCGAGTAATTCGAACCATTCTTCCAGAGTTTCTGTCTGCATCAGTTTGAGATACAGTGTTTCTGTAGGGTCGATATAATCTGGGAGAAGTTCTACAGCATCAGCACGAATCCATGAACAAGGTTCTGTGCCTGCGTTAGGTTTTGACGCATAGCTGTAGTTCATCTTGTAATACACAGCTGTATCACGTTCGTCAATCATAACATCAACTATTTTAAATGGTGTTTTGAATTCGTCAGAAGGCAGGTCGTAATATGTCATACCTTTTGTCATAACATCTGGATCTGCATAGATATATATAGTCTGTGTGCCTCCTACAGGCTGACCATACATACCAATTACACTTTCATCTGCGATAGGTGTAGTGCCGTTTTCTGCCAGGAATTCAAGTACTTCTGCATGATTTTCAGCCAGGTCTATAAGACCGGCTTCAGTCATAACTGCAACAGTATTTTCATCCAAACCAGCCAGTATTTCAGCCAGTTCTTCACCTGCCTGTGCAGACAATAGTGAAATATAGATTTCTTTCGTGGAGTTGTCTACCTGAATTTCAATTTCAGAAGCTTTTACATAGATAGTTTCTATGCCATCCAGACCTTCCCAACCAGAAACATCCAGAATGTAATAGAGTGTACCATCATCAGCAAGATATTTACCGATGATTATAATTTCCTGTGCTGTTACTTCTTCTTCAGCAGCATGTGCTGTAAGGAACAGTGGTAATATAGACAGCATGTTTGCAAGGAGGGACTGTTCTTCTTTTACAACTGCTGTAATATATTTATCCGGCTGTGTAACAGGGTTAGGATAAAGTTTTGTTTCTTCGTTGGCAAATGTTGCCGGCAGTTCATACTGAGACAGGTCTATTGTAGCTTCTGCCATACCTGCAAGAACAGTTCTGGTATCAGCAAGGTCCTGTTTCTGTGTGTCTGTCAGACAATCAATAATGCCGCTTGCCTGTGCTGCATTGTAAAGTGAATCAAATTTAGATACTGTAGCAGCAGCCAGCATATTGTTATATGCCGCGTTGATTGTTTCAGATGTGATCAGGTTTACATCTGACCGTTTAACGAGTCTGTTTCTGATTGTAGACCCATTTACGTCTGTCCAACCTGTAGTGTTGATAACGTACCAATCTGTAACAGTACCATCACCATTGTTTGTAAAGAATGAATAAAGTACGTCAAATGCACCTTTTGACAGACCATCTGTAATTCTTCTGTATGTTTTTCCTGTATTGTCATAAATTTTTATTTCATCAGACAGGAAATAACCTTTACCATCAACTTTTGTCCAGTTGCCTTCAAATGCAAAATCGTCTTTATGGATGTATTTATAAGGTGTTTTGCCTTCAAATGCTGCCCAACCAGATGTGTCGATAATGTAATATTCGTCGGAATAATCACCTTCTACAGATGAATATTCAGCCATAATGCCCTCAATCTCAACATCTGTAACGATAATTGTGTTTACAACCACATATTCTTCAGGCCATGTGATAGGGTTGAGGTAAAGTTTTGCACCTTCAACAGTAACTGTGCCTTCAAATCCGAAGTCTGTTAAATCTTCTGTTGCAGCATCCATTTCTTCAAGGATACCTGATATTCTTTCTATCTCAGACAGCTGTGCATCAGTAAACTGTTCAAAATAGCCACTATCCATGCAGCCGAAAATAACTTCTTCAAAATCACTCAATGTAGGTGCTTTGATCAGATTTTCGTATGCTTCTACAACTTCTTCAGGCTGTTCTGGCTCTGGAGTTGGAGTTGGGGTAGATTCTACATATTCTTCGATGTCATTGATGTCTACCAGATATCTTGAACCCACATTAAGAATACCAGCTATAGTTGTGTTACTACCGTTGTACCAATCAATATAGTATCGTTCTTCACCACTTGACATTTTGTAACCATATGGTGCATATCCAGACAGTGTGAAAAAGTCAGTGTCTGTCAAACCAGTAAGTGTTATTGGTTCGGCATTGTCTTTATCACTTGGATAAACTTTAACCGTACTATTTTTGAAAACAGCTTTTTCGAATGGTCTTGAGTTTATATTGATTACATTCGCAGAAATACCAACTGGTGACAGACCGTTGAATGTTACTTCAATATCGTTGCCATCGTAAACAAATGGGCCAAGAACTTCAACAGTGTTGTCATTTTTGATGTGGTATGCTTTGTAGTTAGCGCCTACAGGCATCTGAACATTTTCTTTGTCAAATGTAACATCTATACCCTGTGTAGTTTTGTATTCACCACCAGGATATGTAAGGTCAACATCGTATGTCCAGTCACTGCCGCCCATAAGAGCACCAGCATCAGCAAGAACACCGTTCACATCTTCAGGCACTACATTAAGTGTAAGACCTGTTGGAATCTGGCCAGAAACAGTAATACCATATTCTTCGTTTGTATAGCTGTTTGTGCCAACTTCGTTTGTGATTGTTACTGCACTTGCAGGGATGAATACATAACCGTATGTTTCGCCTGTTGACGCGTCTTTCAGTTCTTCGTTAGAACCAGAATAGTCATAACGATAGAACACGAGATCAGAATTGCTGAATGTGTAGGATGTGATAAGTTCTACAACTGTACCTGCATTAACAGGAATTTCTACACCCATTGCACCATTATCCAAAGATTTGTATGCAACAAGTGATGTGCCATTAACCGCTGCCAAAGCACCGGATGGAGTGCCAGCCTGAGCTATTGCACCTTCTGGAAGTTCCAGATAAATACCTGTGTCAGGGTTTTCTGCGTCATACATTTCTGCTCTATGAGCTGCAATAGCTGCTTTCTGTACATCTGTGAAAGCATTTAATACATTTGGATCACAAGTTGTATAAATGCTGTCATAAGAAGCCACTGTTTCTGTTGCCATAAGTGTTTCGTATGCCACCAGAACAGCTCTGTGAAGTTCAACTGCATCTTTCTGTTCTGCAGAGAACTTACCAATTACATCAGCACTGGTTCCAGCATAAATGCTGTCGTATTCCGCACTTGTAGTTGTAGCGAGCAGGCTGTTGTATGCTTCGTTGATTGCTGATGACGGAATAATAGCAGGATATGGTGTTGGGGCAGGAAGAGATTCTTCGCCTTCAAGCATAATATCAGTTGAAGATACAAATGAATAATCCAATATGAGATTGAATATTTCTTCATTTGCTTCTTGGGTGCAATCAATTTCATACATTTTCACACCATTAATGGTATGTGATGTAAGAACTGTTACAGTTACACCCTGAACGCCTGACACTTCAACGCCTGTTGCGCCATAGTCAGTAGATTCATACAGCCTGATAGAATCGTTTCTGATTGTACCTGGTTTATATAAACCATCAATTTCTGGTACGCCATTTTCAGGTACAAAATCCAATTTAATAGTATCTGTACCGCTTGTGGCAAAAACTGGCATTGGCCAGTTTGTAAAAAGAGAAGCGGTCATAACAAATGCAAGCACCAATGACAGCACTCTTTTAAACTTACTATTAGTCATAATTTGTTACTCCTTTCTCTATTCTTCTGCAACTACTGGCCAGCCATTGGCTTCCAGTGCAGTTGCTCCATTGTTTTTAACCTGGACTGCCTGTGCAAGTACATATATCTCTGCTCTGGCTTCCTGGTATTCGTTGCCCGCTTTTACACTGAAAACCACATTTTCCATCAGTGGAACTGTTTCCTCTTCGGATTTAAGTGGTTTGTTGTAATAATACCAAGTGCCGTCAGCTTCGTCTCTGGCTGTCCAGTCTGTTGTGTTTGGTTTGATTTCAAGAAGGGATGAATCTCCTTCCTTACCGTCTGCCAACACTATTGATTTTGTTATTTTTACACGAACCCATGCATCTTCTGCATACTGTTCGTTTTCCACAAGGACGATTTTGCTTACTTCCTGGCCAGGCATTACGCCTTCTACATAGAAGTCTTCCACTGTTTCAGTTTCGCCAGTTTCAGGGTCAACCACTACTTTTTCAACCAGGTCGATATCAATTTTGCCCGTTGTGATAACATTGGTTGCTGTATCTTCTTTGGTGAAATATGCCAGAGTACTGCTGGTCAAAAACACCGCCAGACAGCATATTACCAATGCTAAAGAAAATACTTTCTTTTTCATGTCTTTTTTTACCTTTCTTTGCACCGTTCCGCAGCCAGCGCAAGATTTGCCTTTTTTGTTGGCAAGACATACCCAAAGTGCCAAGATGCCTTTCAGCGCCTTGGGTATATCTTGCCAATTAAAGCAAGATATACGGTATATTAAATAGGTTATTTAATAATTATTGACAATCTGTTTTGCAGATTAGTTCCAAGGGTTGTATGTGCCTGGTACACCGAATGCTGTGTTCAGAGCATCGTAAGCATTTTCAAATGTTGCTGTCTGTGCACCTTCTGCAATAATTTTAATCTGGATGTTCTGAGCTTCTTCAGCTGTGAGTGTAAAACTATTGCCTTTGTTGTCAAAGTATGTGTAGGAAGCAACAACATCTTCGCCGTTTTCGTCTTTAACTTTAGTTGCTGTAGCGTTAACTGATTTGTCAAGGTAAACATTAGTGATAACATCTGTACCTGTGATTTCACCAGAACCCAGTACGGATCTGTATGTTACAACGTAAACGTTATATGGTTTCAGTACAGTTTCATCCACATCAGTTGTTGCAGGGTTATCTTTAACAACTGGGATTGATGCTACGTAGAAGTTCCAGTCATCGCCGTAACCTGTGCCGTATGAAAATTCAGGGAGCCAAGACCACTGACCGAATACTACAGAGTCTTTATCAAAGTTGAAATGCAGGAAGTTTCTGGAAGCATCGAAATTTGGGTCACCGTTGTCCATTTCGGATGGGATAGCAATATGTACACGAACATATGCTTCGTTTGAACCTGTGTTCTGTACCCATACATCTTTGTTAATGTTAACACCTGGCTGCAGGTTGGCGTTGTCCGGGTCAAAATTTTCCTGAAGGTCGATTTCAACGTTGCCCATTGTGAATACGTTTGCTTCTTCATCATCATCCATGAAGTAAGCAAGAGTGCCGCCAACCAGAGATGTGAAAGCAAGTGCCAGCACCATAATAAGTGCTACTAATTTTTTTCTATTCATAGTAATTCTCCTATGTTTTTTTGATTTCCTGCCGAGGTTAGTCGGCAGGATATTTTGTTTTTAATGTTTTAACACTGATTAGTTCCAAGCAACAGTGTAGTTACCTGGTGTACCAAATGCTGTGTTCAGCGCTTCGTAAGCGTTTGCAAAACCAGCTGACTGTGCGCCTTCTGCTACAACTTTGATATTCCAACCATTTTTAAGTGTTTCATTGATTTTTGAAATATCTTCGTTTGTAACTTTACTGTCAAGGTAAACCTGATTCATAGCTTTTTCAGCTGTTTCTGCACCAGATGCAAGAGCAGTTTCGTATGTTACAACATATACGTTGTACCAAACTTCACCAATCTTCACTGTGTAGAAGTTCCAGTTGTCACCTGTTTCTGTTTCAATGCTGTTTGACCAGTTCCATTTGCCATCAGCAACTGATTCTGGATCAAAGTTGAAATGCAGAACGTTTTTGCCTGCATCAAAATCAGGATCGCCATTATCAAGAACCTGTGGAATAGCAATATGTACACGAACATATGCACTTTCAGTACCTGTATTTTTTACAGATACTTCTTTTGCGATACCGTTCTGCAGAGTATCAT
>JAFZDX010000060.1 GCA_017560985.1 Oscillospiraceae bacterium | reverse complement strand
GGCTGGGATGAAGAATCATCACTGCCACCACCGGACAGCATTGCCAGTAAAGGTTTGCCCAGCAGGAAACCCGCAAGCACCAAAGCCAGCACTATACCGATGAAAGGAACCAGCTTTTTGGCTTTATAGACAGCAGCAGAAGATGTGCCCATACTGTTTTTATATCTTTTGATTTTTACCGGTTTTTGTTTTCTCGCCATTAAAAATCTCCTTTTATTAAAGGGCCATTGTATTGCCTGTCAGCCCGAAGATAGCCAGTGCAAGCACTGAAATATAAATAAGGGTGATAGGCAGGCCACGGAAATTCTGTGGTACCAGGTCGTGATTGATTTTTCTTTCGCCTTCACTGATCAGCATCATTGCCAGCAGGTAGCCGATACTGCTGCCCAGACCGAAACCGATAGTTTCCACAAAGTTGAAACCACGGCCAAGGCTGAGAATAATTGTGCCCACAATGGCACTGTTTATGCTGGCGCCTGTAAGAGAATAGATAATCTTTTTGAATGCAGAGCGTTTAAGTGTAAAGCCCAGCACCAAAACAACCACAATAAAGCTTACAGCACAGCATGCAACAATGATTACAGGAGTGATAAATCTGGCATAACCAGCCAGCGGACTTCTGTAAACCAAAGGCACAACAAGATATGCCAGTATGCTGTTTATAAGCTGAAAACCTGTAAGGGCTGTACAGAAATAAATAGTGTCTTTACGTGGGTCGTTTATCATACGCAAGCCAGTGGAAAGCCCCAGACCGCGCGCGAAGATAACGTTTTCTGCACCGATTGCCAGAACAGAGTAGGAGAAGAATGTGAACAGAGTATTCATAAGGGTACTATTCATACATTGCATCCTCCTTTATAAGTTTTTCTTTATAAAGATTTACGCAAAGGCTCCACACTGCTGAAACAAGGCCAATGATAAGATAGCCGCCAAATGGCTTATCTGCCATAGGAAGCAGTGAAACAGACATCAGCTGTATGCCTGCCACTGTGCCAAAAGCAAGGAACTCACGCAGGCAGCCCAGCAGCATACATGCCAGCACAAAGCCCGCTGTATTGCGCAGACCGTTGATAACAGAATACAAGAAAGATTCTTTTCTTGTTTTTTCAAAGTTTTTTACTATAAGTGGGTCAACTACCAGAATAGGCAGATAAACACCCAGTGAGAAGGCTGTTACGCCCATCATTCTGTACATAGCATAATATGCTGCACCGAAAACCAGCGCTGAAACCAACGGATAGAAAAATGTTTTCAGCGGAACTGACATGCGGCGTGTAATCAGCGATGTAATAACACGTGTAGGTGTCAGCAGCATAATAACCATAAGTGACAGGATAAAACTGTTTTTAAAGGTTGTGGCCGCAACAGCTATAGGTGCCAGTGCCAGGCCTTTTATAAATACCGGGTTTGAAAGTGTAATTTTTCTTCTTCTTACAGTGTCGTCCCAGTTAAGGAGCTCTTCATGGATTTTTTTCTGTCTGTCCATTATTTACCTCCTTTATATCGTTCTTCAAACTCACGCAGAGCCTGTTCCATATCAATAGTCTGTGTAGAGAAATCAACCTGGTCAATTTCGTCTTCTGCACGGCTGATAATATCCAGTGTGGTTGTGGCATCAATGTCTTTTGGCTGTTTTACAGCTTTTACAGGTTTTGCTGCCACAGGTTCTTTCTTGTACAGTTTTTTGCCATTTGTTTCAGGCTGGTGTTTTGAATGTGTCTTTTCAGGTTTTACAGTTACTTTTACAGGTTTATCTTCTTTTTCTGTATCATCTGCCTTATTTTCAAACAGTCTGTCCCAGTAGCCTTCTGTGGCATTTACCAGCAACAGTGCAAAACAGCCGCCGATTTCATAACTGCCGAAATATCTGAACAGCATTGTCAGCACACCTGTCAGCACACCGAAAATAAGTTTTGCTCTTGGATTCTTAGGTGTAGTTGCAGGTTCGTTCATCATAAATACTGCATAGAACACAATAGCACTGCACAGAATTTCATATTTAAGGCTGTAAAGTCTGGAAACGCCGTAAATGCGTGGGAATATCAGGGCAAATACTGAACAGGTGGCCAGGAATGACACAGGAATGTGCCAGGTAATCTGTTTTGTGGCCAGCAGGAAAACACCAATGGCTACAATAACCAATACAAAAGCTGACCCCATAGCCGCAGGGTGATTGCCCAGAAGCAGGTCAAATGTGGAAATGTATGGCAGGCCACCCAGTTTAATCTGGGAAGAACCTGTAAGCGCACTTTGAGCCGCCCCTGTCCAGAAGTTTACATCTGTAAGAGGTGTAACTGCTTTGAAAACTTCGTTTGGCCAGTTTACAGCAGCAACACACATTGCCAGAGCCGCCAGACTGAATGGATAGGCATCTTTGCCGCCAAAAGCGTGTTTGCCCACCATAACAGTAAGGGCAACCGTAACCACAACTATGTACAGTGGCACTGAAACCGGCAGCATCATTGCAAAGGTAAGGGCTGCAACAGCACTGCTTTTATCGTCCACATCAATATCCTGTTTGCGGATAACGGCCATAGCCACGTCTACAATACGGGCTGTTACGAAGGCTGCGCCGCACACCAGCAGAACGCGGGCTGAATATATGAAACTGGCACAGATTATAAGTGGTGCCAAAGCCAGCATCATATAATCATAGTGTTGCCGGTAGTTGTTTTTATATGTCTGTGAATTCATTTTATATCTCTCTTATGCTTTAAGTTTTGCGATGGCTTCTGCCACGTTTTCAGCACCGAAAACATAACTGCCTGCCACCAGCAGGTTTGCACCTGCATATTTGCACATAACAGCAGTTTCTGCATTGATACCGCCGTCTACTTCAATCAGCAGGTCTTTCAGGCCCAGTTCTTTTGCTTTGCCGTGAACGCGTGCAATTTTGTCCACTGCAACAGGCATAAATTTCTGGCCGCCAAAACCAGGTTCAACGCTCATAATCAGAACGAGGTCAACTTTATCAATATATTTGTAAACTTCTGCTGTAGGTGTGGCAGGTTTGATAACGATACCCACCTTTTTGCCACAGGAACGGATGATGTTAATTGTTTCCATAACATCGCTGTCGCTTTCCAGATGGAAAGAAACCAGGTCAGCGCCGGCATCACAGAACTGTTTTGCGTACAGGTGTGGTTTGCTTATCATAAGATGCACATCAAAAAATGCATCGGATTTTTTGCGCAGGGATTTAACCACTGGAATACCCAGTGAAATGTTTGGCACGAAATGACCGTCCATAACGTCGATATGCAGCATATCTGCACCGGCGTCAATAACCATCTGACAGTCTTTTTCCAGGTTTGCAAAATCAGCGGAAAGGATGGAAGGAGAAACTTTGATACTCATAATTTATTACCTCACTTTTAGTGTTGAATGTGAAAATGAACATAATTATCCATAATAATTAATTATACATATTTCTATATAAAAAATCAATTTTTACGGCAAAAATTTACAATATTTCAATAAAATTAACACATTCTGTCTTTGTGCCTTTCAAAGATATGGGCGTAAAGAATTAGAGCTGCCCGAAAGCAGCTCTGACTATGTATAATAAAAACATTTTTATTTTCTGGATACTGGTGGATATTTGACCAAGCTGTGATTTTCTGAACCGATACTTACATTACCCGAATATATAATAACAAACATCGGTAAATTATCAGTAATGTTACACAGCGGATAATAGTAGTGATATTCGTACGCAGGGTCTGTTTTATACTTAACAGCTATATCTATTTCTGAAAAAAAGAATGGTTTCAATATTTTGTATTCTCTGATATCAGTTTCTTCAATATTGTATTCTTCCATATACGCTTTAAAACTTTTTTCAGCACAGTATTCAGAAACCGGATAACACAAAATCCATACCGATAAAAGCAAAATGCTCAAAAGCACAAGAGGGTGAATTGTTTTTTTCATACTATACACCATAAGAACTATAATGATTTATTATACATATATCATACACAATTTCTATATAAAAAATCAATTTTTCCGGCAAAAATTTACAATTATTCAATAAAATTAACACAATGTGCTTTTATGTAAATACTTGACAGTTATGTTAAAATATAAATAAAAGTCTATATGAATAACGGAGGACGAAAAATGCTTAAAAAATCTACTTCCCTGCTGGGTTTTGGCTGTATGAGACTGCCACAGACAACTGAAGGCAAAATCGACTATGAACACGCACAGAAAATGGTTGATTACGCATACGAAAACGGCGTAAACTACTTTGACACAGCCTGGAACTACCACAATGAAGAAAGCGAAATCTTCATCGGTCAGGCACTGAAAAAATACCCAAGAGACAGCTTTATTCTGGCAACAAAAATGCCTGTTTTCAAACTGGAAAACCCTGAAATGACAGCAACAGTTTTCAACAGACAGCTGGAAAAATGCCAGGTGGAATATTTCGACAACTACCTGTGCCATTCCATGAACCGCGACAGCTGGCAGAAAGCAAAAGACTTTAAAGTTGTTGAATATCTGACAGAACAGAAAAAACTGGGCAAAATCAAAAACCTGGGCTTCTCTTTCCACGACTCTGCTGACCAGCTGGAAGGCATTCTGGACTACACAGACTGGGATTTTGTACAGCTGCAGCTGAACTACTATGACGTGGCAACAGGCGACGCACAGCAGCTGATTGACATCTGTAACAAACGCAACATTCCTATCATCGTTATGGAACCAATCAGAGGCGGCTTCCTTTCAAGATGTGTGCCTGCAGCTATCGAAAAAATCGATGCAGCATATGGCGAAAACAAAGCAAGCAGCCTGGCTCTCAGCTATGTATTCAACATTCCTGGCGTAGCAGTAACACTGAGTGGTATGAGCTGTATGGACCACGTGGTTGACAACGTGAACACAGCAAAAAATCCTATTGCTATGGACGAAAAAGCAAAAGAAGTTATTGACGGTGTGCTGGCTGAAATCAAAGCATTCAAAACAGTACCTTGCACAAAATGCGCATACTGCATGCCTTGTCCTGCTGGTCTGGATATTCCAGGTATCTTCGCACTGTACAATGATTTCAAACTGTTCGGCAACAAATTCGCATTCAAGAGAGAAATGGACAAACTGGAAGTAAAACCTGGCGACTGTATCTCTTGCGGCAACTGTATGAACGCCTGCCCACAGCGACTGGAAATTCCACAGCTGATGCAGGATATCCAGGCTGAATTTGACGCACTGTAATCTGACATTATGAAAAAATTTCTTTACAGTTTTTCAATGGTTTGTGTAATGGTGTTCTGCATACTGTTTTCGGTTTTCACAGTGGCCAACACAAACAGTTTTTACACAAAGCAATATATTGCCGTTGGTGCAGAAAAAGCCACAGGTATGACAATAGAAGACCTGGACAAAACAACCGCCATGCTGCTGGATTATCTGAACGACAGACGTGACGATTTAAATCTGGAAGTAGAGAAATGGGGCAAGGCTGAACAGGTGTTTGATGACAGGGAAACCAGCCATATGGTGGATGTAAAAAACCTGTATGCCACAGCCGCAAAGGTTATGTATATTTCTCTGGCACTGTCAGCAGGCATACTTATTTATCTTTTTATAAAAGACGGGAAAGCAGGCTTTTTCACCGGTGCAATAAAAGGTTATAAGGTTGCAGTGGCAATTTCTGCTATACTGATTGTAATATTTGGCGCAGCTTTTACATTTGGTTTTAATACTTTCTGGACAATGTTCCACGAAGTGGTATTCACAAATGATCTGTGGCTGCTGGACCCAAGGGTAAGCACAATGATAAATATGTATCCCCTGCCTTTCTGGCTGGCAATGTGCACCAGTATGCTGACAAGGTTTGCCATTATATTTATTGCCATTTACCCTGTGCTGAACACACTGAAAAAATATTTTTCACGATAGGAGGAAAATATGGATTTTTCAACTATAAAAGCCAATCTGGAGAAAAAGGGCTATGCTGTTTCTGTTTTTGAAAACGGCACATCCGCTGCCCAATATCTGGCAGATAAAATAAAAAATACCACTGTTGGTATCGGTGGCAGTATGACAGCAAGACAGATGAATCTGTTTGAAATACTGTCAGCTGAAAATGATGTAAACTGGCACTGGCAGTTGAAAGAAGGCCAGAGTGCCGCCCAGGCCTATGCTGGGGCAAGAAATGCCGCAGTTTATATTTCGTCAGTAAACGGTATTTCTGAAAAAGGCGAGATTATAAATATAGACGGCACTGGTAACCGCGTGGCAGAAACAATCTACAACCACGAAAAGGTATATCTGCTGGTGGGCAAAAACAAAATTGCCCCTGATTTTGAAAAAGCAATGTGGCGCGCAAGAAATATAGCAAGCCCTAAAAATGCACAGAGAATAGGTGTGGCCACACCGTGTGCCGCAAAAGGCGACAAATGCTATGACTGCAACAGCCCCGCAAGAATCTGCCGTGCATTCCTGACATTTATGGAAAAACCAAACGGCTGTAACTGCGAAGTGGTGCTGATAAACGAAGAATTAGGCTATTAAAAAGCAAAGACGGAGTGAAATTCACTCCGTCTTTTTATTTACATATGTTACATTTGGATTTGTGCTGCTCTGATATTTTATTAATATGATTTTCCACTTTTCTCTCTTCCTGAGAAATATCAAAAATATCAAGCAAACAGTTTTCAAAGTCTATATCTGTCTGGTATCTTTTCCCGTCCAGCACAATAATATTCCCATCATAACCGACCATTATTTCCCCTGCTGAATGTTCAAGATATATAAAGCGAAGATTATTCAATGAAAAATCTTTATTTATCTCTGTCTTATTACTGATATTTATCAGATGAACTATCTGCTCTGTATGTGTTTGCAATCCACTCTGAACATATCCTGGACCACTAATCACTCTTTCACCACAGGTAAACGTTATTTCATAATTTGGGATTGTCTGTGTCCTATGGCCTGTTATTTTTTCAGTTAATCCTATTGGTGCATCTGTGGAGGATAACAATACTTTTACAGCTTTATTATTTTCATAAAGCACAAATATTCTGATTTCTTTTTCAGGTTCAATCCAGCAATCATAGTTTTCGCAAGACAATGTTGGCTCTCCCCAATTTTTTATCAGTTTGCTTCTTTTCTCGCCTTCCAATAATGTTCTGTTTTGCATTGCTGTATTGGAAACTACCATTTCGATCTGTGGAAAATCCGTATCAAATGAGCAGGCTGTGAAACAGATAATCATCAGCAAAATAAATATACTTATCTTCTTCATTAACAGTCACCTCTTACAGTTATATTATATGGTCTTGATAGTTCCGTAATAATTCCAAAAACAGAGTACACCCATTTCATATCTGTGGCTATATAAATCAGCGCCCTGCTGATAGGATATGGCAACGGTACAAGCCAGTCAAATTCAGGATAGCTCATCCACAGCAAAGGGTTGGATATCTGTATTGCGTTCTTTATGTCTGTTTTTATCATAACAGGTAGGTATGAATATGCGGTGAGAAACAGGAAAATCATTGATATAACAAATAAAATCCTGTGATATTTAAATCCTTTTATTTTGTTCATCCTGCCTGTAAGTTTAAGGAACTGAATTGCAAACACGGGTACTGTATACCACAGCAATGGATAGGTAACAACCTTTTTCAGACTTTTCAGAATGTTGAAAGAGTATGATATCCATGATGGGCGGTACATCAGGTCAGTTACAAGAAACCACATCAGTTCATAAGTAATGGAAACAGCTATGGCGACAATTATCAGCACCACTGTAAACCGCAAAGCCCACTTTGTTCCCCTGTCTGCCCTATTTTCACTGTAAAGCAAATTGTTCATGCTTACATCTGCCATTTCACATATCTGTATCAGTTTTGATACATCTGGCATGGATTTGCCCGTTTCCCTTAGTTAAAGATATTGTTATCTCTGAGTGCCGAGTATCCCCGACACTCAGATGTTTGTTCTTAATCAATCTTGCCGATGAAGCGATAGTAAATATCTACTTTCTGCTTTCGGCTACCGTCCTCATTCTTTACAGCTTCGTGAACCACGATTTTCCCAATCAGAGTGTTCAGAAGTTCAGCGGTCAGTTCCGTTGGATTGGAACATTGCTTAATCAGTTCAATCCACCTTTCAGCATCCACCGCTGTCTGCACAGCCACTTCCATTTCTTCTCTCAGTTGCTGGATTTTATGATCCAGCTCCCTCTGCTCTGACTGATACCTTTCGGACAGCATATTAAAATTGTATTCTGTAATTCTTCCAGCAGACCAGTCCTCGTACATCTTCGCAAACAGCCCGTCCACTTCGCCTTTACGCTTCTCAGCTTTTTTCAGTTCCGCAGCACGCTTTTTCCTTGTGGCATTGCGTTCCTTATCACTGGTGTTGAGCAGTCGTTTCAGCAGTTTTTCTTCGTCCTGCTGTACCTGCTCATACCAGTATTGCAGTCTGGAAAGTACATAAGGGTAAAGCACATCATAGCGGATGTAGTGCATGGAACACTGTCTTGTCCCTTGTCCGTTCTTACTGCAATGATAGTAGCCGTAAGGGTTCTTGTTCTGTTTGTTCTCTCCGTAAGCAAGTGACCATCCGCAATCCGCACACTTGATAAGTCCTGCGAATATTTGCGGTTGTCCGTCTTTTCTTGACCTGCGACGGCTGGCTATCTGCTCCTGCACCTGCCAAAACACATCCTCGGAAATAATTGCTTCGTGAGTATTTTCCACTCTGTACCATTCTTCCTTTGGCTTGCGGACTTTCTTCTTGTTCTTGAAAGAGATATTGGTCTGCTTGTTGTGTACGCTGTGACCGATGTAGTTCTCATCTTTCAAAATACTTTTGACCTGTGCGACAGTCCACATATACTGTTTGCTTTCGTCCGCACCCTCAAAGATGTGGGCAAATGTTCCGTACCTCTGAAAGTTCAGCCATGCCGGAGTTGGAACTTGTTCCTCAATCAGCAGCCTTGTGATTTTGGCTGCACCTGCACCATGAATGGCAAGATTGAATATCTTTTCAATGATCCACTTTGTTTCCGGGTCTACCAGAAGATGACCAGTCCTGTCCGGGTCTTTGATGTACCCGATAGGAGCATAGGCTCCATAGTGTGCGCCGTTTGCAAAGCGGGTATGAAAGGCAGCCTTGACCTTTTTGCTGGTCTGTCGGGCGTGCATTTCATTCAGGATATTCAGGAACGGGGCAAGCTCGTTTTCTCCGTTAATAGTATCCACATTGTCATTGATGGCAATGTAGCGGACACCCTTGCTGGGAAAATAAATCTCCGTGTACTGTCCTGTGAGAATGTAGTTTCTGCCAAGTCGGGACAAGTCCTTTGTGACAACACAGTTGATTTTGCCATCTTCAATGTCATCAATCATTCTCTGGAAATTCGGTCTGTCAAAATTCGTTCCAGACCATCCATCGTCGATGTACTCGTCAATAACATTCAGACCGTGTTCACGGGCATATTCACGGAGCATCATCCTTTGTGTCTGTATGCTGCCGCTTTCCCCTTGAAGTTCATCGTCTCGGCTCAGTCGCAGATAAAGTGCTGTATTATAAATCGTTGTATTGTATGGTTGTTTCACTTAAAATCCTCCTTCAAAAGAAACAACCCACGCTTACAATACTTGCTCTGTCGCAATTATAGCGTAAGCGTGGGCTGTAAGTCAATGTTGTGTATTAAGCAGAAATACGGTGGTCAGCGGTGTACAGTATCACATCCTCAATCAGATCGCCGAGGGGCTTTCCGTCCTGGGCGAAATGCTCTGAGATTTCGATATAGTTCTTACCACATACGAAATACTGTTTTCCGTCCTCCGCTGTGATAACCTGTCCGTTCTGCATTTTCATATCGCTCTTGTTTTTTGCCATCCAGTGTCCTCCATAATTGAATTTTCAAGGTTCAAATCATCTGCTTCTGTGATGATGCTTTGCTTCCTGCTTTAGCTGTGCCAGCACATCCGGCGGGATGCGGTCAATGACCCTCTGAAGCTCGTTCAGTTCGCTTTCCAGCTTCGCACGTTCAATGGTATTGTTCATTTTTCCTTTTTCACTGGCTTTTGCTCTTGCTTCCAGCTTGGTGTTCTCTGCCAAAAGGTCATCAATCGTGACCTGATACTTTTTCAGCTGCCCACTGAAATTTTCCATCTGCGGAAACCATTTTTTCAGAAGTGCCAGAGCTTCCGCTTTCTTCTTGCTGCTGTTGAATGTGCCGATTTCATCCAGCACCTTTTCAATCTGACGGGCTTCTTTGGAGAGATTGACTGCCTGTTTGAACAGCCTTGTGGGAATGTGCTTCCTGCCTGTCTTGCTGGCACGCTCGCCACGTTCCAAGTCGGGATATTTCTCTACCATGTAGGCAAAGAAATCGTCCTGCCATTTCGTGAGATTCTTCCTGTTGCCGATAATCTCTTTGGCACACAGGCGGTTATCCTCTGTCAGCGGTACAAAGGTCAAATGAAGATGGGGTGTTTTCTCGTCCATGTGGACTACCGCAGAAATGATATTTTCCCTGCCCACACGGTCAATGAGAAAATCGCCTGCCCTCTGGAAAAAGGCTTGTACTGTCTTTGATGATTTTCCTTTAAAAAACTCCGGGCTTGCGGTAATCAGCGTATCCACAAACTTAGTGCTGTCTTTTCTTGTTCTGCACCCGGCTTCTTCGATACGCTTCTGGATGAAGTGATAGTATCTGCCCTCCGGCTTGACGATGTGGAAGTTGTATTTACTTCGGCTGGTGTCAATGTCGGGATTGCTGGCATATTTTTCTTTCTGTCGTTCGTGATGGCTCTCCAACGCTCTTGCAGGAGTACCCTTGTGTTTTTCAAATCTTAAAATCGCATATTGTGCCATGAACTTCCTTTCCTATCCATCCATTCCTTTCCCATCCGGGACTTTTCCACAGGAAAATCCCGCTGAAAATATCTCTGATAGGATTGGAATGGATAAGATATATCTCAATATTTTTAATCTCTGTATTTCTATATTCCGTCCGGTTTCCGTACTTCTTGAAGATTGAATTTCGTACTTCTCAGGTACGTTTTCCAGACATCAGGCGTACCATTTCCGTACTTCAACCATTCAGTGATTGGTACCGCTTTCGTAGAAAAGTGGATAAATACGGTTTGGTTTTCCACAGCCCTGTTTTTTGATTTCCACCAGTCCTGCATACTGCAATTCTCGCAGAGTGTTGACCGCTTTCTGTCTGCCGCAGTGAAGCAGCTCCACTACTTCATTGATGGGATAGTACAGATAGATCCTGTCGTAATCGTCTGCCCATCCGTTTTTTCTGGAAAGGTCTGTCCTTCGCAGGATATATGCGTACAGTATCTTCGCTTCATTGGAAATCGGCTGATAGCTTGGTGCTTCAAACAGGAAGTTTGGCAGCTTCGTAAAGCTCTGTGCCTTTTCCTGCTGATGGATATACATAAACTTTGTCATATTTGATTCGTGGACAGTTAGAACCCCATTTTTCGGGGTGGATGATAACTAATACCACCCACCTCGGTTTGGTGCTTAAAAAGCCTTGTAAATGCTGGCTTTTCTGTCCTCTAATTGTCCACTCTTGACCTCCTTTTTCGTTCACTTTCTGCTTTCTGCCGCCTGTGAACTTTAGCGGCACAGTCCGGGCAGTATTTCGCCCTGTTGGACTTTGGTACAAAAGCCTGTCCGCAGATTACACAGCGTTTGGTGTCCCTGTCCTTAAAAATCTCTGCTTCCAATGCACTAAGCTGGGGCAAGACCGCATATCGGAACCACTTACAGCATACCGAACAGGAAATGCACTGTGTACAGGTGTGGGCGTCCTCATCATCCTGTTCCAGACAATTCCCATCGTCATAGCTGCAGCACTCACGGCGAAGAAGTGACTTTGCCTGTTTGTGCTGTGCCGGTGTCATGCGGTACAGAGAACCATCTCGCTTGCGTTCAACGGGCGGCAGGTCTTTGTAGATTGGATTGCTCATTTGCTGCCTCCATTCGTTGTATATTCTGTTTTCAAGGTTCGGCTCATCGATGAACTATCCTAAGTCTACACTTTTTTTGACCCCCGTGCCGTATATCCGAAACGCAGGAAAAATGGCGTAAGTAAGGGGGATTTCCACGCTTGCGGAAATGTGATAGAATAGAGGTGGCGAATAATAATTAAGTTGCACGAGGAGAAAACGAAAATGTCTGTTCAGCTAATCCAAATGAAAAAATCAAGAAAAAAACCTTGCACTGGGGATATTTTCGTTGTGCAACCTTTTCCGGATAAGTATTATTACGGCAAAGTAATTCAAACCGACTTACAATCTACAGATTCATTTATCAATGGGATGTTTTTGATTTACATTTATGATTACTGTTCAACTGACAAGAAAATCGAAAATAACTTAGATAAAAACAAGTTACTTATTGCACCAATGATTGTTAATAAGCAACCGTGGCTCAAAGGTTATTTTGAGACAATAGGAAATGTTGCGGTTACAGATGATGAGAAAAACATTGACTTCGGCTTTTGGCATATCCTCAAAAAAGAATTTTTAGATATAAACGGACATTCTTTAGATAGTGAACCGCAATATCACTCAATTTTCGGTCTGGGAAGTTATGGCGCAATAGCTAAGGAAATATATAAAGTCTTAGATAATTCAATTTAATTAGCGAGTAGAGCAAAGGAGAAAAAATGTCATTAAGTATACAAGAACGAATTAAAGATTTACGTCTGGATCGTAAGCTGACATTGGAACAGCTTGCCGAACAGACAGGACTTTCCAAGTCCGCATTGGGCAGTTATGAATCTGATGATTATAAGGACATTAGCCACTATGCCCTTAACAAACTTGCAGATTTTTATGGCGTGACCACCGATTATCTGCTGGCAAGAACAGAAACAAAAAATCACTCAAATTCAGACATTGCAAGCCTGCGTTTGAGTGACGATATGATAGAATTATTGAAAAGCGGGCGCATTGATACCGCCCTGCTCTGTGAACTGGCAACACACCCGGATTTTGTAAAACTTCTTGCGGATATTCAGATTTATGTTGAGGGTATCGCTTCCATGCAGATACAAAATCTGAATGCCTGGGTGGATGTAGCAAGAGCTGAAATCATGGAAAAGTATCAGCCGGGCGAACATGAGAAGGACGCTTATCTTCTGCAAAATGCTCATGTGAACGAGGGCGACTATTTCAGCAGCCGAGTACATAATGACATTGACGGTATTATGGCTGATTTGCGTGAAGCCCATCGTTGCAGAAGTGACGGCGCACCAAAGACTACTGTTGCCGAAGAACTGAAAAAGGATTTGGAAGAAGTAGCAAACTTTGAGGGAAGCCGTGTGGAACAGCTTTTGATGATATATTGCAAGCAGACCAAACTCCGCTACAACAAGTTGACCGAAGAAGAAAAACAATGGCTTGTCCGTATCATGCAGAAATCCGAGCTGATGAAAAGCCATACGCCACAGAGAGGAAAGAAAAAGAAATAATATGAATGAGAAAGAATTTACAATAGATTGTTGGGCGTTCTTTGGAAATGTTAATTGGAGCATAGAGAGTGTTTATGAGTATATTACTTCAGCAAAGAGGATATATGAGCTATTTGGAGCAAAAGAAACTCACTATGGCTTTAGCGAAACTCCTCATGGAACTGTAAAAGGAGCACATATTGGAAGTGCAAGAAATGTAATTAAGAAAGTTGAAGCGATTTATTCTAAAGAAGCAAAATTAAAAACGCTGGAGTTTTTTTCTTTGCCAAAGAATTACAATTATCAGTATGGTGAATATGGAATATATCTTGCACGTTCAAAAGATTTTATGGTTATTGGATATGACACAGAAATGTTTTCTAAAGTGCCTATTGAAACAATATTGTCAGAAATGAAAGCACAGATGATACCCGTATGGGGAGAGCATTTCCAAATCACAAAGGGGAATCAACCGTATGTGTATTGTATGGATAGATTTGAAAAAAATATGACTGGAAATAATTTGGTGTGCGATATGTATGTTGAGAAATTGCAACCGATTTATATTGTGGAACAGTTTAAGCGTTGATGGAGATTGTAGATGAAATATACAATGTTAGTAAAAGACAAATTATTTGAACAATCAGAAGTATATCGGGCATTAAAAAGCGGAGTGACAGCTTCGGTTCAATACTGTGGGTATAAAGATGAAAACTGGGGAACAAAAGATGTTAATTATCTAAATCGTATGCGTTTAGCATATTATCTGCTTTATGCTCGGATTGATGATGAGGATGCCATTGTATATTTGTTTCAAGAGGAATTAAAAGACCGTAAAAGCAATTCGTTTCAGGGAATTGGAAATACGTTGAATGTGTTGACTTCCATTTTGAAACGATACAACAATGATGGTAGATATAATGGAATGCTGGAAGAAGCAAAGAATGCAAATTTTGATTGTGCTTGTGGCTATGATAAAAATTACCAGATAGATGATGAAGTAGATTCCTTAGAATTGATGGATTGCATTTTTCTTTCCCAAGATCTGGAGTATAAGGATGTTATGGAAATGTTAGTCTGTGAATGGAAAGAAAGCATTATAGATTGGACAGATGTAAATCAAAACACACTTATAAGATTCAATTCCTTTTTGGGAAAGGAGCAGGAAAATGAAACCATATATAAACAGGTATTGGATAATGCAATTAAGTCCGGCAAGACATTTGATATTGTTTCAGCATATAACAAAGTTATTCGATATTACATTGACACCGGACAGTTTGATAGCGCTGATTCCTATTTACGAAGAATGATAGATACGACAAACTTCAAAGATATTGAAAGAATCCGATTATTCGGAGATGTGCTGGAAGAATGCTTTGAAATTATCAGTGGTGGAGTCAAAGAGTCTGCTGAACTATGGAAATGGGCGAAGCCGTACTTGAAGATAAGAACAAATATGTATGGAAACTTATATACAAAGGGCATTGTAGCAGCTAAAACAGTCGGCGATTCTTATGCTGTGAAGTTAGAGCAAGAATATATAGATTGGAAAAAGAAAGTAAGATTGGAATAGCAAATCCCACCGAACCAGTCAACGGTCAAGATGAACAGCGTATTGCATACGCTGCCGTTGACAGCTTCGGCTGTATTTGCAAAATGTAATCAAGGCGGGTAAGCCCTAAAAATGGCTTCCCGCCCATTTCAATGTTGAGGACAAGTTGTCCCGAAGAGCAGTCAGGTTGCGAAAGACGAAAGCTTCCATATACGCCCTGTCTGCTGACGAAACCAGCTCTGCATTTGTGATTTTCCCCGACCACAAATACAGCCTGTTTTCCTGCTCTTTCAAATGCTGTAGCATGACCCGTGTGCTACAGCATTTTCACAGCAACGCAGCCAGAGCGTATAACACACTACACTTTGCCATGCAAAGTCGTGTGCCAAAAGGGGCGGTTTGCCCCCTTTGGATACCCCCATATTTTCGTGTCTTCTGATAGAAAACTGACACCATCCAGTTCTCCATCCTTGCCCCGAAAATACAAAAACAGGCACAGCCTTCATCTTTCAAATGATGAAGTCCGTGCCTGTTTCGGTTTAGCCGTATACGATTTCGCTCAGCACGATTTCTTCTGCTCGGTTGCGGATGCTATTGCATCTTCGCACCCACTCCATCTGATCGTGCGCTTTCAGTTCCTCGGTGACATCCTCGGAAACTTTCATCTGTGCGATGATCGTATCCAGCCTTTCCTGCGCCTGCTCATTCACATCTGCAAGATATGACCACAGCTCGCAGGATAATATCAGCTCGCTATATCTCGCCGGATATTTCTCTTTCAGAAATTCCCTGTGCAATCGTCCAAACTTTCCAATAGGGCGATTTTCCTCCGGCAATTTCAAATCTGGGATGTAATAATCCCCGACCAATACATAGTCAATTTCGTTTTCAGTCTGTCTTTGTTTCAGTTCGTTCATGTTCATTACCTCCATGCTTTGTTTATGGCAAGTAATGTGTAAGCGTAGGTTTGTGGTGTAGTATCTTTAACTTTGTGAAACTCCATTTTCCCAATTTGAAAGGGTCTGGCGCGTTACATACAGTCTGTTCGCAAACTGTTGCTGGGACAAACCACTTTCCGTGCGGATTTTTCTGATATTTCTGGCAATGGTATTGTTTCTGCCAGGGCTGTATGACGGGATAAAAGTTTTTTCGTTGGTAAATGGTCTGAATATTTCGCATATCAGGGCAACCAGTGAAAAAAGCGCAGGATTACCAATAAGAAATACAGTGGAGTTTCCTATTCTCACACGGATATCCACAGGGATATATTCTACAAAAGAATTAATATCGTAAACAGGCGACAGCCCCCATATCAGCCAGACAGCTATACAGTTGTAGATAAAAAGCAGAATAAACAAAAATTTCACCAAAGGATAAATTTTGTTATCAGCTTTGTCCCTTATAAATCCTTTTTCTTTCCCTATCGAAAAAATGATAAATAGCGGCAAACTGTATACCCAAGGTCTTATAAAAGGTACATATATTCTGCCTGGCAGGATATACCATAAATCAATAGTGGATTGGATATGAAGATTCACATCATGTGCCAGTCTGTATTCATCATAAATATTGGTGAATATTCCAAACAAAAGAAATAACACAAACAATATGAGATATTTTCTGATTTTCTTTTTCAATTCTTCATTATCTGTTTTTTTACCATACAGCAGGTAATTTATATCTATGTTCAGTTTTTTGGAAATATCTGACAGTATATCAAGATTTGGCATACTGCGACCGTTTTCCCAGTTAGAAACGGTCTGGTGTGTAACACCAAGACGGTCAGCCAGTTGCTGCTGGGTAAGATTATTCTGTTTTCTGTAGGTTTTAATATTTTGAGAAATACTGTTCACAGTGTCACCTCCTCTTGCCTATATAATATCAAAAATCATAGAAAAGTCACGCAAAAAGCTGTTGCAAAGGCGTAAATAAAAAAGAGAAGCAGTTTATGCTTCTCTTTAATCTTATTTTGTCTGGTTTGTAATACCCCGGCTGGCAAGGTATTTGTCTGTGCCACTGGATTTATACATAGTGCCGTCCATTTCTATCAGCACACATTCTGCGCCTTCCACTGTTTCAATAAAGTCCATAGCTTCGTCAGGTGTCATAAGGAACAGTGTGGTGGACAGTGCATCTGCCATGCCACTGTCTTCGCACAGGATAGCAACACCGGCCCATTTTTCTTCAGGGAAAAGTGTGGTTGGGTCTACCAGATGGTGATAGCGCTGACCGTCAATAATCATAAAGCGCTGATAACCGCCGGAACACACCAGTGACATATCTGTGTTGAAATAGGCCATATCGGCATTGCCGCCAATCATCTGCCAGTTTTCGTCAACCATTGGGTTTTCAATGCCTATGCCCCAGCGTACTCTGTCGTCTTTTGGCTGACCGTGGCATTTTACATTGCCACCGGCAGAAATACAGAAGTTATCATATTTTTCAGCCAGTGCGTCACAAATCATTTCTGTAGCAAAACCTTTGGCAACTGCACCTACATCCAGACGCATTTCAGGGTCAGAGAGATAAACTGTGTTGTTTTCGTCGTCAATTTCAACGTTGTTTATGTCAATATGCTGTGCTTTTTCCTGTAGCAGTGACAGTTCAGGCAGCTGTACATCACCGCCGTACCAGTCATATTCTTCACGTTTGTCGTGCCATACTTTCAACACACTGCCCATTGCAACATTCAGTCGGCCACCGGATTTTTCGTGCCAGTCTTTTGAAAACAGCAACAGGTCGATAATATCCTGGTCTACTTCCACAGGCGCAACGCCTGCATTGTCGTTGATGGTTTTGATATTGTTTACACCTGGGTAATCGTGGTAAATATCGTACAGTTTGTTCAGACGGTCCATTTCGCCGTCAAGGTAAGCCACCATTTCGTCAAAATCTTCCTGAGAAGGCTGGTAAGAAATAATGGTGATAACTGTATTGAAATACTGCTGTGACAGCAGCATTTTTGAAAATTTTTCATATTTAGGGCCACAGCCTGTCAGCAGACACATAGACATTACACAAGCCAGGGCGAAACTGATAATTTTTTTCATTTATAAATCCTTAGTTAAAATTTAATTTATAGTATAACAGATATATTCTAACACAAATACATAAATATATAAACAGTTATTTTTCATCTTTTATATGTTATGTCAATAAAAACAGTTGTTTTTAAACAAAATACACATTGCTATTTTTTTATCAATGGGTTATAATGAATTTATGTAAATGACACCGGTATAGCCGGTATAAAGGAGAAATATTATGGATAGAGAATTACTGAAAAAGAAAGTCTGCGATGCCATTGATGCCAACAGAGAAAAAATCTATGAAATAGGCCGTGGTATCTATTCACATCCTGAACTGG
>JAFZDX010000002.1 GCA_017560985.1 Oscillospiraceae bacterium | reverse complement strand
TACCTCACGGCAGATAGCCTCTGCCGCAGGTATGGGCAAGGCCACCATCTATGATTACTTCTCCACAAAGGAAGAAATTATATTTGCCGCCCTTGCCTGGTCTATGTCACAGCAGGCGGCAGAGTTTGCCCAGGCAATGGAAACAATACAGGATTTTCAAGCAAAAATGTACGCCATATACGGCGGTATAATTCATCGTGTGGCAGACACAGGCTCTATTTTCCATCTGTTGATTCAGATTTCAGACGGCAGAAAACAGGGTTATTTCGCTGACAGCGATGCCTGTGGGCCGATTCATAGCCAGCTGAAAGAATTTATACAGATTCTTTATGCAGTGCTGTCATCAGGCTATAAACAGGGTGTGCTGAAAACTGATGTTTCACAGCCGCAAAACACCGATTATGTGCGTATGGTGTTTATTTCCACTGTCTTCGCAGTGGCCAGCCGGGCCGGTGATAAACAGCACCCACAGCCACCGCAGACAATTATAGAAAATGCCTACAAAATGCTGGTAAAAGCATTGGGTTAAAACAAAACAGGGTATCAGCCGATACCCTGTTTGTTTTGTGTAGAAACAGCCACCAGCTATGCTGGTGGAGAAATGATAGCTTTAAGCATTGAGCGTAGCGAAATGTCATTCCGAGCATAAGCGAGGAATCTTTGCACTGGTGTTATGTGGAATTATTACTTTGCAGATAGTTCTGGAACAAAGATTCTTCGCCTCGTTACACTCGCTCAGAATGACATATTACCAGTTTAGTGGTTAATGCAACTGACATACTTTCAGTGCCTTTTAAGATGTGAGCAGGTAATATGCCCTTTCAGGGCTTGTGCATTGGTGGTTTTGTTTTTTTATGAATATTATTTGTTTGCCTGACCACCGCAACTGTCAATCGACAAAAGCCTTTGCAGCTGTTATACTTTGACTATAAATCAAAAGAGAGTGCAAAATGAAAAAAGAAAATATAACACTGCTTAAATTTTTATCTGTAATCCTGGTTGCAGTTATCGCTGGCACCGCCGCAGGATATATGGCGTATCCGCTGGCACAGGGGCCTCTTTTCCACAGGCAGTAACAAATAAAACAGTAAATAAAATACAAAGCAGTTTTTTCATAATATCTCCCTTTTTACATTATATCACATTCAAAGAAATATTTCACAAAAATAATATTGACAAATAAAGTTGTCAACACTATAATATAAATGACAAATAAAGTTGTCAAATTGACAATGAAAGTTGGAAAAGGAGAATATGAATAATGCCATTGGATAACCGATTGAAAGAATATCGTGCCAGACTGGGTATAAATCAGCAGCAGCTGGGCAGTATGGTGGGGGCCAGCCGTCAGACCATCAGCCTTATTGAACGCGGAGATTACAGTCCGTCAGTTACGCTGGCTATAAAAATCGCAAAAGTTTTTTCTGCAACAGTGGAAGAAATTTTTATTTATTCGGAGGATTGAGATATATGAAAAAAGATTCAAAAGTTCTTATCAGATTTATTTTGCTTATGGCATTGGCAATGGCTGCAGGCGGCATTATGGGCTATGCCAGTGCATCCCACCGGCAGACTGTTTCCGGTATGCTGACTGTGATGATGGATATGCTTATCACTGCTGCCCCTGCAGGTATAGCAGTCAGTGGTCTGCTGACAGTGCTGTCTTTTACAGACTATGGCAAAGGAAAAACTCTTACAGAAAAAGCACTGTCCGGCGGTGAAGAATCAGACTATGATGCCGCCGAAAAGCAACTGGAAAAATCCCTGGAAAAAGGCAATTACAGCCTTATACTGTCATACACTGCACTGGGCATGCTGGTTTCGGGCTTTGCAGGCAAATACACAGCCACTGATATGCCGATGGTGCTTGTTGCCCTGGCTGTTTTCTTTATGCTGATGCTTGCAAACACATTTATTCAGTCTGCACTGGTAAAACAGGTAAAACGCCTCAATCCGGAAAAACAGGGAAATGTGCTGGACCCTAAATTCCATCAGGACTGGCTGGACTCCTGTGATGAAGCCCAGCGCGCACTTATCGGCAAAGCTGCCCATGCTGCTTACCGCGCCACACAAAAGGCGATTTTGGCCACAATGCTGGTGGCCATGGCGGTTTCCTTTGAATATCCGCTGGGACCGCTGCCGGTTGTGTTTTTAGGCGCCATCTGGCTGGTGCAGACCGCTGCATATATGAAAACCAGCCGCAGTGAAGGTTTCAAATAACGGTTTTTACATTTTGTATTATTACCATTGTGTGCAGGTGCGGCCCCTTGGACGTCCCGCAGTTCGCTGCAATGTCATTCTGAGGGCTATGCCCGAAGAATCTTTGCACTATAACAATCGTAAAATTGATGGCTTTGATATTTTATTGCATCAAAGATTCTTCACTTCGTTCAGAATGACAACACCCGGCTTTGTATGTCACTTCGGTACGATGTAGGCATCGAACCTTACGAATTTAATTTTATACATATCCCGTAGGGGCGGGCGCCCTCGACCGCCCGTTTTATGCCCATTGACTGACACTCTGTCATTCTGAGGGCTATGCCCGAAGAATCTTTGCACTGCAATAATCGTAAAATTGATGGTTTTGATATTTTATTGCATCAAAGATTCTTCACTTCGTTCAGAATGACAACACCCGACGCTGTGTGTTATTTTGGTACGATGTAGGCATCGTATCCTGCAAAAATTGTGGAATACCCATAACAAAACCCACCCTTTCGGGTGGGCTTTAATTTTATTTATTCTTTTTCTTTTCTCGCAGTTCTTTAAAGAATTTATCCACCAGGGCACCGCTTTCCATCTCGCACACACCCATAATTGTTTCCACATCGTGATTCAGACCAATGGTGGTCAGGTTGGTTTTGCCACCCATACCGCCGGCCTTGAAGTCTATCAGCGAATAAACCACTGTCTTTATGCGGCTGTTTATTATTGCCCCTGTACACATAATGCAGGGTTCCATTGTAACATACAGGGTACAGCCCTCCAGTCGCCAGCTGCCCAGTGTTTTGCAGGCGGCGTCTATCGCCATTATCTCTGCGTGGCCCAGGGCGCTTTGCTGGCTTTCACGGAAGTTATAGCCTTCGCCTATTATTTTATTGTCTTTCACCACCACAGCACCCACAGGCACTTCACCCATTTCATAGGCTTTCTGTGCCAGCTGTACCGCACGCAGCATAAAATCTCTGTGAGCCATACTTTCTCCTTACATCACCAGGTCGGCATACAGCTGTGAAAACACAGCCATAGCACAGCATATCAGTCCCAGTACCATTACAGGGCTGGCAAAAAATCTTGAAATCCTGGCATTTTTGCCCTCTTTTTTCAGACAGTCAAATATATTTATATTGTGTTTGTTCAAATGAATCCAGCTGCAGCCGCCACCCACCAGCAGTACAGACATTACAAAGGCAGAAAACCCCACTGCAGAAATGCCGTTCACCCTCTGTTGCATATACAGCATAACAAAGGAATAGGCGTTGTTCACAAAGTGCAGTGCCATAGATGCAAAAATATTGCCGGTATACAGGTAAATGCAGGCCAGCACCACCCCTGCCCCGAATACAGGTATAAAACTCTGTATCTGTGTGTGCATTACTGTGAACAGCACAGCAGATGCCAGTACGGCAAATCGGCGGCCGTTTGGCAGCAGCAGGTTCAGCACTATTCCGCGGATAAACAGTTCTTCGCAGACTGCCGGCACCACAGCGCTGAATATAAAGTAAAGCAGCAGAGTCAGTGCATTGTCCACAGGCTCCAGCTTCTGGGCAGGGAAAACGATGCCTGCTTTGCCCAGAACAGCCAGCAACAGACTGTTTACAACTGCCAGCCCGATAAATATCAGCATACCCTGCAAAACCATCAGCCAGTGGGTGGCTTCCAGTTTTCTTTTTTCAAACAGAACAGGGTGAAAATCAGCCATTTTCTCTATAAAGGCAACAGGTACCAGTGTAGCCAGTGCCAGTGTAAACATATACACCACCAGCCACACATTGAAGTTATCCCTCAGCCCCAGTGACTGTGCCACCATAGGCAGATAGGTTCTTATTGCTACAAAAATTATCAGTCCGCCGCCAATTACATTCAGGCGGTATTTCAAAGGTGTGTTTTTCATTTTTCTCCCGGATATTACATATATACCTATATTCTACCATCTGTCCCCTTTTTAAACAATATATAATTGTATTTTAATATATTTCAGTGTATAATTTATATATCGTTATATGAATGATTTTACGGAGGATACAATGGAAAAAAGCAAAGTTTATTTTTCAGATATGCGTGCCCTGCCAGGCACAAATCTCCAGGAAAAACTGGAAAAACTTATCAGGGCTGCAGGCATTGGCAACATAGATTTTGACGGCAAGTTCACAGCTATCAAAATTCATTTTGGCGAACCTGGCAACCTGGCTTTCCTGCGTCCAAACTGGGCAAAAACAGTGGTGGATACAGTTAAATCCCTGGGCGCAAAACCATTTCTGACAGACTGCAACACACTGTATGTAGGCAGAAGAAAAAATGCCCTGGAACATCTGGAAGCAGCATATGAAAACGGTTACAGCCCATTTTCAACAGGCTGTCACATCATCATCGCAGACGGTCTGAAAGGCACAGACGAAACTGTTGTTCCTCTGGACGGCGAATATGTAAAAGAAGCAAAAATCGGCACAGCCATCATGGATGCTGATATTTTCATCTCTCTCAACCACTTCAAAGGTCACGAAGCCACAGGTTTCGGCGGCGCTATCAAAAATATCGGTATAGGCTGTGGCAGCCGTGCCGGCAAAATGGAACAGCATTACAGCGGCAAACCTGTGATCGACAAAGAACTGTGCCGCGGATGCCGCATCTGTACAAAAAACTGTGCCCACGATGCTATCAGCTTTGACGAAAACCGCAAAGCGTCTATCGACCACAACAAATGTGTTGGCTGTGGCAGATGTATCGGCGCCTGCGCCTTTGACGCTATCGCACCAAGTGATGACTCTGCAGAAGACCATCTGAACAGAAAAATGGCTGAATACGCACTGGCTGTTGTAAAAGGCAGACCACACTTCCACATCAGCCTGGTTATTGATGTTTCACCATACTGCGACTGCCACGCAGAAAACGACGTTGCCATCGTGCCGGATGTGGGTATGTTTGCATCCTTTGACCCTGTTGCACTGGACCAGGCCTGTGCTGACGCCTGCAACAGACAGGAAGCTATGGTTGGCTCTATGCTGGATGACAAAATCAAAGCCTGCGGTCACGGTCACGACCACTTCCATACAGTAAGCCCTAACACAAACTGGAAAGTGCAGCTGGAACACGCAGAAAAAATCGGCCTGGGCCAGAGAGAATACGAACTTATCGAAGTTAAATAACAGATATAGTATCAGAAGACACCTGCCTGCAGGTGTCTTTTGCATTGTGCAATAAATTGTTATCTGTAAGGGATGATTCCCCATCAGCCCGTTTGTCGGGAGGGGGAACATCTCCCCTACGTTGTTTATATTTTCAGTGTCCGTAGGGGACGGCCTCCCGGACGTCCCGTTATACACCCACATACTAAAGCCCTGTCATTCTGAGGGCTATGCCCGAAGAATCTTTGCACTATTACAATCGTATAATTATTTGCTTTTATATTTTTATTGCATCAAAGATCCTTCACTGCGTTCAGGATGACATTGTTATGCTATATGCATAAATCTTGCCTGTTGGTATATATTATGTTATACTTTTTTAAATACGACTTTTAAAGGAGCCATTATGATTAAACTGATTGCAACCGACCTGGACGGCACACTGATAAACGACAGACGCACTGTTCCTGATGATTTTGAAGAAATCTGGAATATTCTCAATGACAACAATATTGTTTTGCTGGCCGCCAGCGGCCGTGACTACAACGGTGCGGCAGGCTTCTTTGGGCCATTGGCTGAAAAAATGATGTTTATCTGCGACAACGGCGCAAACATCTATGACAAAGGCCAGGTAATCGAAAGCCACAACATACCTGTGGAAAAGGTACACGCAATGCTGCGTGAAATAGATAAAATAGAAAATGCCGATCCTATGCTGTGCGGCACTCACGGCACATATGTTACAGCCGGCAGCCCTGCCTTTATGGCTAAAATGGCAAACCACTATTCACCGCTGACCTGGGTGGATGACCTGTATGCTGTTGAAGATGATATTTTCAAAGTTTCTGTATACGATGCCACAGGCGATATTAAAAATCATACATACCTGCCACTGGCAGAAAAGTTTGAAAAGGAAAACACCATACATATGTCTGCCAACATATGGGTGGACATTATGGACAAAACTGCAGACAAAGGGCTGGCTATTCAGTCACTGCAGAAAATGTTTGGTGTCAGCTATGACGAAACTATGGCATTTGGCGATTTCTACAACGATGAACCACTGCTGAAAAATGCCAAATATGCCTTCGTAATGGAAAATGCACCGGATGATCTGAAAGAAAAATATGAATACCACACATCTTCCAACAAGGATAGCGGCGTTACAAAAGCCATCCGCCAGTGGGTTGTGGATAAACTGTAATATATTAAAAGGGGGCATTGCCTCCTTTTTTGTTTGTGGCTGTATGATACTGTTTACCGGGCTGATGCCTACATCAGCCCATTTAATATCCACAAACTGCCATTCTGTCATTCTGAGGGCCTTGCCCGAAGAATCTTAGCACTTCAAACAGTATAAAAACTATATTTTCTGCACTATACCAGTTCAAAGATCCTTCACTGCGTTCAGGATGACATTGCTCTGTTTTGTGCATATTAAAAAATCGGTACGATGTGGTCATCATCCCATATTTATTATAGATTCCCACAGGTTAAATATTACCCGCCTGCTTTCCGTCCACAACCACCTTGCAATCTTCCCCTGCTTATAATAAAATATATACATACTTATATTCACGAGGTGGCAAATGGTTAATTTAGGCAACGAATGGGACAAAGTGCTGGACGGCGAGTTTGACAAGGAATATTATCTGAAACTGCGCCAGTTTCTTAAAGCAGAGTATGCAAACCACACTGTGTACCCTGATATGTACGATATTTTCAATGCCCTGAAATACACTTCATATTCAGATGTAAAGGTTGTTATTATCGGCCAGGACCCTTACCACGGCCCAAACCAGGCCCACGGTCTGGCTTTTTCCGTGCAGAAAGGCAT
>JAFZDX010000059.1 GCA_017560985.1 Oscillospiraceae bacterium | reverse complement strand
GTTGTAGTCTTCATCTTTAACCAAAATGCGGTATTCCACATTTGTTCTGTTTTTGAATATGTGTCGGCTTTTTACCATATGCATGGAACTGTTAACAGCCTTTGATTTGATTTTAAACTCCACCCCTGCATCTTTCAGGTCATTTCTGGCATTGGCAAATACATCCACATCATATGTTATCAGCACTTCCCTGCCGTTTAAAAAAGTAATCATACCGTTACCTCCATCTGACATCAGTATAACATACAAATTGTGAAATAATTGTGCAAAAGTAAAGGACACCTTTCGGTGTCCTTTTATTATATACAATTACTCTGTAATCAGTGTTTGTGTATCTATGGAATAAACAATATTTCCGATTTCACTGGTTATTGCATAGGGTATATCTATATTTTCCAGTCTTTTCAGCATAGCTTTATGTGGATGGCCATAGTCATTGTCCTTACCTGCCGATATACCAACAAAGGCCGGGTTCACCCTGTCCAGAAACCGCTGTGATGTGGCATCGGAAGAGCCGTGATGACCAGCTGTAAGAAAATCCACATTTTCGGGCAGCAGTTCCAACAGCATACTTTCCCTGTCTGTTTCACAGTCGGCTGTGTTTAGATAAACAAAATCCCCCTGTGTGAAAGAGACAACTGTGGAAGTATTGTTTATATTTTCACTGTTGAAAGTATCGCCGATTACTTTTAATATTCCCTGGCCTATTGTAAATTCCAGCCCGTCTTTTGCATAAGCAAGATTGTAATAGCCATTCCGTGCATCTTCTGTAAGGGATTTATAAAAATAACTGTCGGGAATATTTTCTGGTGACAGGCTTGGTATCAGCACTGTGCCTATATCCATATTTCTTATAACATCCAGTGCCTGACTGGTGTGGTCATAATGAAAATGAGATATGAGAAACAGATCAATTTTCTTTACATTTCGCTGTTTCAAATAGGACACAATGTCTGTGCCGCCACCGTATTTTCCGGCATCAATAAAGCAGAAACTGCCATCGCTTTCAATAAGTGTACAGGCCGCCTGGCCTACATCAAGCATAGTGACTGTATTGCTGTAATCAATATCAGGCTGGGAGGAAAACAGTTCCCCACAGCCTGAAAACAACATACACAAACACAGAATCAATGATACAATTCTGATTTTTCTCACTGTTTGTTTTTACCTATCCGTTTGTTTCGTTTTTGAATTTCTCTCCAGTCAGCTGCAGGTTTCTTTTTGCGCTGTGGAGTGTGACCTTTGGCGGCCATTTCTGTTTTTGCCCTTGGAGTAGTGCCCAGCAGCAGCGGAATCAGGTCTTCGCGGTGTACTTTTTTCAGTGCATCCATAACTTTCTGTCTGTTCTTTGGATTGTAATACTGCAGCAGTGCGCGCTGAAGTGCCTTTTCTTCTCTGTCTTTGGCAACATAAACAGGTTTCAGTGTATATGGGTCCAGACCTGTGTAGTACATTGATGTGGAGATTGTACCCGGTGTTGGGTAAAAGTCCTGTACCTGTTCAGGACGGATATGGTTTTTTGCAAGATATACAGCCAGGTCAACAGCATCTTTGATAGTGCTGCCAGGGTGGCTGGACATAAGGTAAGGAACAAGATACTGTTCTTTACCTACTTTTTTTGTAACCTGATAGAATTTTTTGGAAAATCTGTCATACACACCGATAGGTGGTTTACCCATATGTTTCAGTGTGTTGTTGGACAGGTGTTCAGGTGCAACTTTCAGCTGACCGCTGACATGGTGCTGTACCAGTTCGGTAATAAATTCATCGTTCTTTTCCTGCATCATATAGTCAAAACGCAGACCGGAGCGTACAAATACCTTTTTAACACCTTCAACATTTCTTACTTTTCTCAGCAGTTCCAGATAGTCACTGTGGTCAACAAGAAGATTTGGACAAGGTGTAGGTGCCAGACATTTTCTATCAGAACACAGACCTTCTGTAACCTGTTTGCGGCAGGATGGGAAACGGAAGTCAGCAGTAGGGCCCCCAACGTCGTGGATATAGCCTTTGAAGTTTGGTGATTTAGAAATCATTTCTGCTTCAGCCACTACACTTTCGTGGCTGCGGCTGGTTACAAAACGGCCCTGGTGCATTGTGATAGCACAGAAATTACAGCCACCAAAACAACCGCGATTATGTATAATAGAGAATTCCACTTCCCTGATAGATGGCACACCACCCAGTTTTTCATAACTTGGGTGTGGCAGACGGGTAAATGGCAGAGTGAACAGTTTGTCCAGTTCTTTTCTGTACAGTGGCTTTGCTGGTGGATTCTGCACCATATACATAGTGTCTGTCTGTTTCTGAACTATTGTTTTGCCTGTGATATGGTCCTGGTTTTCCATCTGCAAACGGGTTGCCTTGGAATATGCGATTTTGTCGGATTTAACTCTGTTAAAGCCCGCACATTCCACATAGCCCTGTGGCAGATTGTCCTGTGTTGTCATATAGCAGGTGCCTGGAATATCAGTCATACTGCTGATTGGTTCACCTTTTGCCAGACGTGTAACAATTTCATAGGTTTGTCTTTCAGACATACCATATGAAAGGATGTCGGCACCTGTGTCCACCAGAATTGATGGCATAACTTCATCATTCCAGTAGTCGTAATGGGCAAAACGGCGCAGGGAACCTTCGATACCGCCGATTACCACCGGCAGGTCAGGATATGCCTGTTTTGCCAGACGGCTGTAAACTGTCAGGGCACGGTCTGGGCGCAGGCCGCCTTTGCCACCTGGGGAGTAATCATCCGTGTCACGGCGGCGTTTGGCAACTGTGTAGTGTGTTACCATACTGTCTACGTTGCCACTGCCGATAAGAAAGCCGTATTTTGGCTTGCCAAATTCTTTGAAACTTTCACAGCTGGAAAAATCCGGCTGTGCAAGAACGCAGACTTTAAAGCCCAGTGCTTCCACCAGACGTGCAATAACTGCTGTACCAAATGATGGGTGGTCTACATAGGCATCACCGCCAACCACAACAAAGTCTGGCTGGTCAATGCCTTTTTCTATCATTTCCTGTCTTGAAATAGGTAAAAATTCTGTGTACATAGGTATCCTTTCATTTTATATAAGACGGGGCGTCCGGAAGGCCGCCCCCTACGGAAAGTTTATAGTGTTATTCGCCCTGGCCCAGGGTCATTTCCAGCCACTGATTTTTGGTAATCAGTACCTGGCGTGGTTTACTGCCTTCGTATGGTCCGATAATGCCCATTGTTTCCATTTCGTCCATAATTCTGGCAGCACGGGCATAGCCCAGTTTCAGGCGGCGCTGTAACAGTGATGTAGATGCCTGTCCGGCTTCCACCACCACTTCAATGGCTTTTGGCAGCATTTCATCCTTTGATTCTGCACCTTCATCGCCACCGGCAGCTGCATTGCCCTTTTCTTTTGTTGCCATTTTTTCCATATTGGCAATCATTTCCTGGTTGTATTCAGCCACAAAGTCGCGTTTTACAAACTCAATAACTCGTGAAATTTCTTCGTCACGTACATATGTACCCTGAACACGGGTTGGTTTGCTGGCGCCCAATGGCAGGAACAGCATATCGCCCATACCCAGCAGTTTTTCAGCACCGCCACCGTCAAGGATTGTACGGCTGTCTACCTGTGAAGAAACCGCAAAAGCGATTCTGGCCGGGATATTGACCTTGATAAGACCGGTGATAACGTCAACAGACGGACGCTGTGTGGCAACAATCAGATGGATACCTGCCGCACGTGCTTTCTGTGCAAGACGGCAGATGTAATCTTCCACTTCTTTGCCAGAAACCATCATAAGGTCAGCCAGCTCGTCGATAATAACCGCAATATATGGCATTTTTTCCAGTGCCAGCTCTGGCTGTGCGGCGGCAAGTTTATTGAAAGATTTTATGTCCCTTACAGAGTTTTCTGCAAAAAGACGGTATCGTTTTTCCATTTCGGCAACGGCACTGCCCAGAGCGCCTGCTGCTTTTTTAGGCTCGGTAACAACAGGCATCATCAGATGAGGAATACCGTTGTATTCAGCCAGTTCAACCACTTTAGGGTCAATAAGTATAAGTTTTACATCTTCCGGACTGGATTTGTACAGGAAAGATGTGATAATAGCATTTACACAAACTGATTTACCGCTGCCTGTGGAACCTGCAATAAGCAGATGTGGCATTCTGGTAAGGTCAGTAGTAACCACATTACCGGCAATATCCATACCCAGCGCAATAGTCAGTGGGCTGGTGGAATTGCGGAACTGCTGGCTTTCAAATATTGTTCTGATATTTACAGAACTGCCCTGTTTATTTGGTACCTCAATACCTACTGCGGCTTTGTTTGGAATAGGGGCTTCAATGCGAACACCGCTGGAAGCCAGATTCAGTGCAATATCATCTGCCAGATTGGTGATTTTACTGATTTTTACACCTGCCAGTGGCTGCAGTTCATAACGTGTTACAGCAGGACCACGGCTGATGTCTATAATTCTGGTCTGCACACCGAAACTTTCCAGTGTTTCCACCAGTTTCTTTGCGTTGTTTTTCAGTTCGCTTTCCACATCACCCTGGCTTGTAAGTCCGCCTTTTTCAAAAAGGTCAATAGGTGGATGTTTATAGATATAAGCCTTGTCCTCCGGTGCCAGTTCAGGCGCAATTTCGCTGACAGGCACAATCTCTGCCTTTTCCCGGGCTGTCAGTGTATTTTTAGCTTTTTCTATTTCAGTAAGAGTTTTTTCTGTAGTTTCTTTGGTTTCTGACTGATGATTGGATGAAAGATTCAGTTTCTTCATTATTTCATCAATCTTCTGCTGTTCTACAGACTTCTGCTCTTTCACATCATCAAAGGTTTCTTCCAGTTTTTCCTGTACATCAACCTCTGTGAAGTCAGGTATATCTTCCAGCACATCAACTGATGGTTCATCATCAATTTCAAAGTCGATTTTTCTTGCAGGGAATTTAGGTTTTGTAGCCCGGAGAATCTGTCTTTCCTTTTCAGCTTCCAGCCGCATTTGCTGGGCCTGGGCTTTTTTCTCTTCTTTCAGCCGCTGTTTTTCTGCCCTGGCAATGCGGTTTGCTTCCATCTGCCGTGCCAGCCGCTGTTTTTCTTCCTCTGCCTTTTCTTTCATTTTTATATAAATGTCGTAAGGTGTGGTATCTGTAAGAAACATAAAGAATGCTATTGTCAGAACCGTAATGGTAATGCGGGCAGCTGCTGTACCCATTGCATCCTGCATAAAGACACCGATAACCGCCAGCAGACCACCGCTGACATTTACAGTTCTGCCCAGTTTATGCAGTTCAATAAGTGTTTGAGCGAAGGTAGTGCCTGCAACATCACCAATGAAGAATATCTGCATAAAGTTTGACACCAGCAGCACAAAACCTGTTGCCCAGAACATTTTAAGCCTTACAGGTTTGTCTGTAACTGTAAGTGCTCCTATGTACAGCAGGATAGGGCCGATAAGGTAACTGGAAAAACCGAACACACCGAACATAAAGTTTTCACGCAGGTACGCCCAGAATTTTTCACCCGGTACAAACGCCATCGCTGTCAGCACCAGACCCATAGCAAACATAACTATGCTCCAGGCACGGTTAATATCTGCCTGTTTTTTAGCCTGTTTTGAAGGTCTGCCACGTTTTTTGCCTGTGGCAGCTGTTGACTTTGTGGCTGTCTTCTTTTTTGTAGTTGTTTTGGAGGCTGTTTTCTTTGCCCCTGATTTATTTACCATATTATCTCCCCTGATTTAAATCACAAAAGTGAAACCCATAAATCTTTCGGCAAGGCCGATAAGAAATACTGCTATACCAAGTATAAATGTATAGTATGAAAAAATTATGAACTTATCGTTTACAACCAGATATTTCAGAACTTTGATTGCAACAAAGCCCACCAGTGTGCTGGACACCAGACCTGCAATGATTACAGGCCAGGAATACACCATACCGGCGGCCAGGATTTCCGGAATATCCAGAATACATGCCCCCAGGATAGCAGGGATAGACAGGATAAATGAATATGTAACCATATAGTTTTTGTCATAACCCATCAGCAGACCAGAAGAAATTGTAGAACCTGAACGTGAAACACCTGGCAGGATAGCCAGCCCCTGGAATATGCCAATAATAAGCGCATCTTTCACAGTCATCTGTCTGGCTGTTTTTCTGCCTTTTACACATTTGGCTGCCAGGAAAAGCATAATTGCTGTAAACAGGAAACAAATGCCTTCCACAATAATATCACTGTCTTCTGCAAAGGAAGTGATGAAATCTTTTATCAGCACAAAACCAAACAATGGCAGTGTGGTGACAATCAGCATATATATCATTTTCCTGGTGTCATTTGGTCGGAATTTGAACAGACGGCCGTGGAAAAGGTCGTAAAGGATAGAAAATGCTTCGCTGATAAGTTCCAAGATAGTTTGTCTGTATGTAATAAGAACTGCTATAAGTGTGCCAAGGTGCAGCATAAGTGTGAAAATAAGGGCACTTTCACCATAATTACCGGTAAAATGCTGATATATGGACAGATGTCCGTCGCTGGATATAGGCAGAAACTCTGTAAGTCCCTGGATAATACCCTGCATAACTGCGTCAAAAACTGTCATTATTGCCTCCGTTTATGTAAACCCGATAAAATCGGGTATATTATTTTTGCATTACATTATATTATAACATAAATATTGCCATTTTTAAACCATTATTTGTCTTTTTCAATTTCCAGATAAAGGAAATCCAGGGCATCTGCCAGATAGCCTATCTGGTCAATAAGACCTGTTTCCACCGCTTGTGTGCCATTAAGCACTGTGCCCACATCCATAACCAACTGACCTGTATTCAGCATAAGCTGTGTGAATTTTTCCTGTGATATTCTGCTGTTTTTAGTAACAAAGCCGGTTATCCTGTCCTGTATGGCCTCCAGATAGTCCATAGTCTGGCTTACACCTATTACAGTGCCACTGTGTCTTACAGGATGAATAGTCATAGTGGCAGTAGGCACTATAAATGAACGGTCTGCTGATACTGCCAGTGGTATGCCGATGGAATGTCCACCGCCCAGCACCAGGCTGGCAGTAGGTTTTGTCATACCGCAGATAAGTTCTGACAGTGCCAGACCTGCCTCTACATCACCACCAACAGTATTCAGTATAATCAGCAGCCCTTTTATATCCGGGTCTTCCTGCACCCGTATCAGCTGTGGTATCACATGTTCATATTTTGTGGTTTTCATAGAACCACCGGCTTCTGAATGGCCCTCTATCTGACCGATAATAGTCAGACAGTGTATGGGGTGTTTTCCCTTTGTTTTTTCCACTGTGCCGTCTTTTTCATAGTCCTGACAATCGCACTGGTTTGGTTCTTTTCCCATATTATCAACTCCTTTTTTATTTAGTATTGACAAATTTTGTGAAAGTATTATCAAACAGTTTGTTTAAAATTTGACAAACTCAAAAAAAGTTGTATAATATGATATATAAATAACAATCTTTGAAAGGCGGTATTAGTATGTCAAACACTATGAAAGCATCTTTACCGGTAATCCGCCGTTTGCCAAGATATTACAGATATATCACAGAACTGAAAAATAACGGCACTACAAGAATATCTTCCAGCCAGCTGGCACATATTATGGGTTCTACTCCAAGCCAGGTAAGACAGGACTTCAACTGTTTTGGTGGCTTTGGTCAGCAGGGTGTTGGCTATTCCGTTGAACTGCTGCACAGCGAAATTGAAAAACTGCTGTTTCCTGAAGGCAGACTGCGCGCAGTACTGCTGGGTGCAGGTAACCTTGGCATTACAATAGGTAACTTTGTACTGAAAGAAAGTACCGGTGTTGAACTGGTGGCTGTATTTGACAGTGACAATGCAATTATAGGCAATAAACTTTTTGGTATGGAAATTATGGCCTTTGATGAACTGGTATCATTCTGCCAGAATGAACACGTGGATATTATCATTGCATGTACAACAAAAGAAGCAGCTGAAAGCCTGGCACCTCATATAGTAGAAACAGGCGTAAAAGGTATCTGGAACTATTCACATTTTGATTTCAGCATCAACGATGAAAGCCTGATTGTGGAAAACGTGCATCTGCGCGACAGCCTGATGGCACTGTCTTACAGGGTTTCACACAAAGAATGCCCACATATGCAGGAATAAAATATGGCTAAACTTTATTTCAAATACGGCGCTATGAACAGTGGCAAATCCACACTGTTGTTGCAGTCTGCCCACAACTATGAAGAACGCGGTATGCGTACCATAATACTGAAACCTATGGTTGATACCAAAGGCGATGACAAGATAGTAAGCCGTCTGGGTGTGACACGCAAAGTGGATTATCTGGTGAAGGCCGAAGACAGTATTGACACAATAGTGGACAAGGATATCACAGCCAGTGGCAGTCTGCACTGTATATTTGTAGACGAATGCCAGTTCCTTACTGTAAAACAGGCAGAAGAACTGTTCTGGATTGCTGTAAGTATGGACATACCTGTACTGTGCTATGGACTGCGCACAGACTTTCTGACCAATGGCTTTGCCGCCAGCAGCCGACTGCTGGAACTGGCCCACAGCATAGAAGAGATGAAAACCATATGTCGCTGTGGCAAGAAGGCTATGTTCAACGCAAGAAAAATAAACGGCCAGTTTGTATTTGAGGGCCGGCAGGTTGCCATTGATAACGAGAACAACGTGGAATATGAATCCCTGTGTCCTGTATGTTATCTGAGAGAGAAAAACAAATAGATAAAACCACCCGTAAGAACATACGGGTGGTTTTCTATTTATATTCAGCTGTTTTTAATGAACATAGGTTGTGTAAGAAATGCTGTTTTCTTTCAGCCAGCTGTCAATGCCTGAAACAAAGTGGTCGTCCTTGTGGCTATGGGTAAATGTAATATTCATATAATCCCCCAATGTAGCCAGACAACAGTTGTATGGGCTGTTTATGCGTGGTGCAAGCATAGTGTCTACAAATTTGATATTTGCATAGGCATCCGGCAAGATATAAGATACATCCCCCAGATTGGAAACTGTCATACAGCTTTTATCATATTTAAAAACATCACCTAATTTTACGATTATGTTTTTCATCCAGAGAGGTGCTATTTTCATAAAGAAGCTCTGCTGCAAGCGACCATACTGTGAAATAGCTTTGTGCAGGTATTCTTTATTATTCTGCAGATGCAACTGTCTGCGGATTTCCTTTACCATATCCTGCATAGATTTGCCTTCAACATTTTTGTGAAGGTTGATTTTTGCCAGGTGTATAAAATTACGCAATGAACGTGACTGGAATTTATTTCTCAGGTTGATTGGCACTGCCAGTACCACGTCTTTGCCTTCACTGCTGTTTATTCTGAAAATAGAGTTATAAACCATTGCCAGTGCCAGTTCATTCAGTGTACACTGGTTGCTTTTTGCCAGATTTTTCATTTCTCTCAGATTAAGACGATAGGTAGTAAACTGCGGAGAAACAGAATAATCTATTTTTTCAAATGCAAACGGTGCTGTAACTTTTGATATTTTTTCAGGGTTTTCTTTTATTGTACTATATGTGATAAACCCGTCCTCATACTCTGCCTCAGGTGCTGTGCCATAGCATACATTTTCATCACCACTGCTGTTTTTCAGACGGAGATATTCACCAAGGAGAGTGTTTATATAGGTAAATGCACCATGACCGTCTGTCACGGAATGGAATGCTTCCAATATAATTCTGTCATCTTTATAAATAATGTTCATTGCCTGCTGGTAAACATTTTTATGAGTGATGGACCCCAGTACCCCCAATGTATCCGGCATAATTTTCAGACTTTCCAGACCTTCAGAATAAACCCAGTAACCATCTTCCACCATACGGCAACAAATCATTGGATAGCGCTGTATAGTGTTATCCACCGCCTGCTGCAGCAGCTGTGGGTTTACAGTATGGTCCATAGCAATGCTGATACGATATGCGTTAATTGTATTTTCGTTCATTCGGGCAGTATGAACAATGGCTGTAGTATCCAGTCTTTTTTTCATATATTCTCTCATTTCACAGTTATTTTACATATACTTTACAATTCAGCTTTATTATACATTAATTCTCAAGATTATCAAATATATTTTTTAAAATTACATTAATATATCCTAATACTCACATTAAACTAACATTATTTGGAATATTAAACCGCAGATATTGGCGGATAATAACAGCACAGGAGGTATCAAACATGAGCAACAAAAAGAATAACTATAAAGCACCACGAATGGGTGACCGCACAGGTTATAAACCAACTGCAGCAGTGATGGCTGACACATATGACGAAAGAGTGCTGGAAGAAATGAAGGAAACTCTGGCTGCCACAGTGTTCGCAGAAACATTCCCTGACAAACTGGATTATGAAAATCTTGCAAACCAGGATAAATAGGTAAAGTTATGAAAAAGAACAGATATAATTTTCCCAGACGTGCTACAAACAGCAATAATGTGGAATACAATCAGTACGTGGAAGATATGTATTTTGCGGATACTCTGCCCGAAAACAGTAAAAAAGAACCACAGATGAAAGTATCTGACTGGAAGAAAAACGGCAGAATTGATATTTACCACGAAAAAGATGACAGCACTGACCCACACGATGACCCATACACTGTGGCAGAGCATTACTACGAAAGAACAACAATGCCACACGGCATATAATAACATGCACAAAACAGAGGCTTTCACTGCCTCTGTTTTTGTGTTGCTGTATAATTTGTCATATAGCAAAAAAGTACGAAGAAAATTAAGTCACAACTAAATAGATAAAATTTTATCTTATTAATTTATATATTTTCACTAAATTTAATATAGTATTTTTATCATTTACTACAATTTAATTATTTTATATCATACATTTTTCACAAAAATTTGACTTATTATTTGTTGACAAAGTCAAACACCCGTGATATATTATAATCACAACAAAGGACAGATGTCCTTCAGTTGAAAATATTATTTTAAGGACGGTGCAAAAATTGGTAATTATTTACAATCCGACAATATGTTTGGATAATGCCAAAATGGCAGCCGACAAAAAACCAAGATTTTATTAAAGAGGATTTTTAAAATGACATTTACAAAATTTATGAAAACAGCTGCAAAATCTTTTGCAAATAAATAATAACATATATAACAAATATAAGGAGAACGACAATGAAAGTTATCAAACTTATCAAACTTGCTGCAAAATCTTACTCAAACAAATAAGTATAAAGCCATAATTTTTCATAAACAAAACGGCCTGTCAGATAAAGACAGGCCGTTTTACTTTTTAATTATTATCTTTCAGGTCTTTCAGGAATGCGATAAGTTTGTCGATTGTTTCGTCTGTGATAAGATCGTCCAGTTTGTCCACAATGTCTTTCAGTTTCTGGTTCTGTGCCAGTTTCAGCAGTGGATTTTTTGTAAGACCTGGTACCAGTTCTTCCAGTTTTGCTTTTACTTCTTTGTTTGCCAGCAGTTCTTTGATTGTGGATTCAATAGTAAGTTTAGCCATAGGTTTATGTCCTTTCATTCATATTTGTTAATATTTTATCATGCAAATTAGTCTTTATCAATAACTATCCTATAACTTTTCTGGCTATTTCCACTGCTGCCTGGGCATCTTTGGCGTAGAAATCTGCGCCAATACGGGAAGAAAATTCTTCTGTCAGCACTGCACCGCCTACCATTACAGGCACATTACAGCCTGACTGTTTCAGCAATACTATTGTTTCTTCCATGGCTTTTACAGTGGTTGTCATAAGTGCAGAAAGCCCCACCAGTTTTGCACCTGTTGCCACCGCTTTATCCACAATAGCCTGTGACGGCACATCCTTGCCTAAATCTATCACTTCATAGCCATAGTTTTCCATTACTGTTTTAACTATATTTTTGCCGATGTCGTGAACATCGCCTTTTACAGTGGCAATAACCACAGGGCCTTTTTTCTCATAATCAGCATTACCTGTGGCGGCAATATGCCGATTGATAGCTTCAAAGCCCATTTTTGCAGCTTCTGCTGACTGCATCAGCTGTGGCAGGAAAATTTTGCCTTTTTCGTAATCCTTGCCCACTGCATCAAGGGCAGGTATAAGGTGTTTTTGTACTATTTCCAGTGCAGGCACTGTTTCCAGCAGTTTTTTAACTGCCTGCTTTGTTTCTGTGGCCAGGCCCATTGCTATCAGGATTTCAACTGTATAACCAGTGTCAGACTGCTTTGCAGTCTGCACCCTGCCGGCAAAACGGCTGATATAGTCTGCGCCGCCTGCATCTTCACAGGAAAGCTGATTGTAGGCAAAAACAGCATCCATCATCATTTCATCATTAGGGTTGATAATAGGCATATTAAGGCCATTGTACATGGCCATTATCATAAAAGCAGAGTTCAGCAGTGGTCTGTTTGGCATACCAAAGGAAATATTTGAAACACCAAGTGTTGTTTTAAGACCTAATTCATTGGAAACTGTTTTCACTGCTTTCAGTGTTTCCATTGCCCCCTGTGGCTGTGCCGAAGATGCCAGTGTAAGGCAGTCTATAAACACATCTTCTTTTCTGATGCCCTGTGCCATTGCGGCAGAAAGTATTTTTTCTGCAATTTTTACACGGCTTTCAGCCTTTTCCGGAATGCCGTTTTCATCAAGGGTAAGCCCCAGCACGGCTGCACCGTATTTTTTCACTATTGGCAAAATGGCTGCCAGTTTTTCGTCTTCACCGTTTACACTGTTCACAATGGCTTTGCCGTTGCATACACGCAGGCCGGCCCGGATAACATCAGCATTTGATGAGTCTATCTGTAATGGCAGGTTGCACACTGACTGCACTTTTTTTACAACCTTTACCATCATTTCTTTTTCATCTATACCCAGATGACCAACATTTATATCAAGAATATGGGCACCAGCATTCATCTGTTCCACTGCCTGGCGGGCAATGTGGTCCAGATCCCCTGTTTCCAGGGCTTTTTTGAACAGGGCTTTGCCTGTGGGATTTATTCTTTCGCCAATAACTTTTACACCATCGATCACTACTGTTTTGCCAGATGAACAAACGGCACTTACAGGCTGTCTGGCGCAAATATCAGTTTTCTGCTTTGTTTTTGCCACATTGAAGAAATGGCACAGCATATCAGGGTTTGTGCCACAGCAGCCCCCAACAATGTTTACACCCAGTGCCATGATTTCTCCCATGGCAGATGTAAACTCTTCGTTTGTAATATTGTAAACTGTTTTATCATTTACAAGACAAGGCAGGCCCGCATTAGGTTTGATAATCAGTGGTTTGTCTGTCCATTTTTTCAGTTCTTTCGCCATTGGCAACATTTCCACCGGTCCCAGTGAGCAGTTGATACCCAGGGCATCAACCCCCAGGCTGTCCAGTGTGATTGCCATTGATGACAGAGATGTACCTGCAAAGGTGTGCATATTCTGCTCAAAGCTCATTGTGGTGAACACCGGCAGATCACAGTTTTCCTTTACTGCCAGCACAGCGGCCTTTACTTCATACAGGTCTGTCATAGTTTCGATAAACACCAGGTCTGCACCGGCAGCCACGCCAGCCTTTACCTGCATTGCAAAATCTTCATATGCCTGTTCAAAGGTAAGGCTTCCCATAGGCTCCAGCAGCTGGCCCAGTGGCCCGATGTCCAGTGCCACATATCCATCGTATTTTTTTGCGGCTTTGCGTGCAATTTCCACACCGGCAGTGATAACCTGCCGCGGTGTATATTCACAGCCTGCCATTTTATGGGCAGAAGCACCAAATGTGTTGGTAAGCACCAGTTTTGAGCCTGCGGCAAAGTAAGCGTCGTGAACACCGTATACCACATCAGGGTGTGTGATGTTCATTGCCTCTGGGTATTTGCCTGGGTTTACACCGCTGTTTTGCAGTACAGTACCCATAGCGCCGTCCAGAAACAGCAGATTGTCTTTTATATAATCAAGTATTTTCATATTTTACCTCTGTCTGCAGGAAAAATTGCAGTTGTCTTTATTGGGGCAGGTGTCACAGGTCCTGTCCCTGGCGGCGGGTTTGTTTTTTGCTATGCCCATAACCGCTGTAACAGATTTTGACGGTGTCATAATACAGCTGTCGTTACAGGTAACCCCCACCAGCCTGTCGGCTTTCAGCATAGAGAGTATTTCCGGCTGCTGTGTAAAAGGAAAATCGCCATAACCTGGGCTGTAACGCCAGGTCAGATATAGTTTTTCTTTTTTCAGCTGCTGTCTCAATTCATTTTCCACACTGTCGCAGTAGCTTTCCACTGCGGCAGTGGCAGCGGCATCTGCCATCAAGCCATATATACTGCCCATAGCCAGGCTGGAACGTATAAAACTGTCGGCCTGTATGCCCACAGTGGCGCAGATGATATAACATTCGTCACAGTCTGAAAGGTGTTTTTTTATGTCATTGCCTTTCAGCAGTATCCCATTTGACAGCATTACTCCATCTTTCATCTGTGAAAGATTGAATCTGGCGGCAATATGGCGTGGTGAAATATTCTCTTTTATTTTTTCTGCATAGCTTTCGGCCAGTTTTTCAATCTGTGGTGTGGCTTTGCCGTCTTTCTGGCCGCTGTATCTCAGAACTTCATTTTTATCAACATCAAAGTTTATTTTCATCAAGATAACCTCTGATTTTTTCTGTAAGTCGCACTGTAAGATCTACCCTTTTCATAGGTGTCATCAGATAATAGCCACCCCGGTAAGGCGCAACTTTTCTGGCCAGGTCAAAGCAATAATCAGTGGATATTTCCACCACTTCTTCCCTGGTTTTGTCTTTCAGGCTTTCAATAAAAGTTTCATCTATGGTAATTCCGCTGACTTCATTGTGTAGGAAAACCGCATTTTTATAACCTGCCGGCGGCATAAAGCCTGCCAGCACAGAAACAGGCAAAGTCTGGGCTGCCAGAATGAAGTTTTCCACCGCCTGCTGATTGTAGATAGGCTGTGTAAGGAAATACTGCGCGCCGCACTGTACTTTTTTTATAGCTCGTTCCAGTTCTTTGTCAAAGTTTTTTACATTTACATTCAGCGCAGCACCAACAGCGAAAGGTGTCTGCCGGAAAATCTGGCTGTTAAGGTCATTGATAAAAGAAATAAGACCGAAGGAGTTAAAGGCAAATACACCTGCCTTGCCGGTGAAAATATCCTGCATAACAGGGTCGCCTGTAACAGCAAGTATGTTGTTTATATTTTCAAAAGATGCACCGATAAGCCCCGCTTTCAGCGAAATCTGGTTTTTATCGCGGCAGGATATATGTGGCAGTACCTCTACACCTACTTCCCTTTTCAGTTTAGCGGCAACCATAATACTGTCTGCGCGGGCACGGGCCAGAGGGCTGTCTGTAACAGTGATAATGTCCACACCTGCCTCTTTCAGTTTGAAACCGGCTGAAATAACAAAGGAAGTGTCTGTGTCCATAGGTGGGTCAATTTCCACTGCAATTATCTTTTTGTTTTTACATATAAACGGAATAGTGTTCTGTGTGTTTTTAGGCTGAACAGCAGTGTTTACCTGCTGTTTTTCTTCTTTTTTACCACCCAGCTTTTTCACATTTTTTACTGCCATTTCAATATGTGCAGGTGTTGTGCCACAGCAACCACCGATAATATCTGCACCGGCTGTAAAAATTTCGGCCATTTTTTCGCCGAAGTACCGGCTGTTGTCATCAAAGGTCATATGGCCGTTGAAAGCAGATGGATAGGAACTGTTTGGCATAGCCAGCAGAGGTTTTGGCAGTTTGTCAAGGTTGCGGATAAGATTTCGCATATGTGACGGTGAACACTGGCAGTTAAGCCCCACAATATCCACATAAGGGTTGTCCACAGCCTGCTGTAACAGATTTTTATAATATATACCTTTTTTGGAATATCCGTCCTGGGATACAGCAAAAGAAACCAGAATAGTTGCCTGTGGCAGTTTTTCTTTGATAAACTGCAATGCTTTTGTAATAGGGGCAAATTCAGGCAGGGTTTCAAACAGGAAACATTCACCGCCATTTCTTATAAAGTCATTGGCGATGTACATATATTCATATGCTGTTTCAGATTTGTCGCTGTTGATGTAGCCGATGTCGCAGAAAATCGCCACATCAGTGTCCAGTGTGGCATTTTTGGCATTTATCATAGCATTTTTTATAATTGCTTTGCGCTGGCTTTCTTCGCCAAACACCACACTGTTTACAGAATAGGTATTGGTTTTGATAGCCTGGGCACCGGCAGAAATATACTGTTTATGTATGTCGGTTACAATGTCTGCCGAATGAAGGTTTGCAAGTTCACAGGGTTTGTAATCTCTGGTTTTTTCAAAATAATAAGTGCCAAAAGCACCATCAAAAAAGGTAATCTGTCGTTTCAAAATCGTCTCCGTAAAAGATGTATAATATTTAATTATAACAATAATATATTTGTTTGTAAATTATTGTTTATGTGCGAATAGCACCTAATGCCGTTTTGCCGACCGCGCACAAATGCGAGCTGTGCCCGAAGCGAGCAATGACATAAAAAAGCAGATATTTCCACTAAACTATATAAATAATCAGCTGCTTTCGGCGTTCCTTATATGTAATAAATCGTTTCACAATTTATTACGCGGGATGGTCTCCGGACATCCCGATAATAAAAGCACAGACTGGCATATTGTCATTCTGAGCGAGTGAAACGAGTCGAAGAATCTTTACACTTATAAAACATCAAATGATGTTTTATTGTTCTTTTCTTGAGAAAAGAACCAAAAGCATGGGGCGTCAGCGTAGCGCCTGAGCGATTTTGGCGAAGCCAAAAACACGAGCCAGTCATGCGAGTGTAGCGGACGATTCGCCCTTGGCTTGCCCGCGCTCCACCGTAGCGGGCATTTGCACATGGTCGGCAACACAGTTGCCTTCCACGGCAAACCGCCAATTCGCTGCGCTCATCCCCTAACGCAGCACAAGTGTGGAATGCTGCGACTGCTACAAATCACGGGAATTTCCCCCTCGCTCACAAATAGTTCGCTCGCCAAAAAATTCTTCCGCGATTTTCGCAAATATCCCGCCACCTGTCAGTTATACTGACCCTGGCGACCTATTTGCTTTCCGCAGTCTGCGCTATTTATATTCGGGGATAAATCCCCGAACCCCTTTTGCCTCCCACTGACGGAGGGAGAGAATTACGCACATAAACAATAATTTACCTTATAAAAGTGAGAACCGCCCAGATGGGCGGTCCCGGTTAATCCTGTTGTATATCAGAGTAATCAATTATTACTTTTTTGCAATCTTCACACAGCCAGCTGACTGCTTTTCCGCCTAAAAGGCCCATTTCCGACAGGTTCACAGTTTTTGGAAACAGTATACTGCTTTCATCCTGCCATTTAACCTGCAGTTTATTATATATTATACCTTTTTCCATATCTTTTCCGCAGTAAGGGCATTTCATGGTTTTTTACCTCCATTGGCAATTTCCTGCCGCTGTTTCCACTGACGGTCGGTTTCCTGTTTTATTTTTTCGCCTTTGTTCAGTTCTTCACTGTACTGTGTGGCAACCATACGGCAATCAGGGCAGTGAAAAGCTTCGTTATATGCAATGGACCATACTGTTCTGGCTATAAACAGTTCGCCGCTGAGCATAAACATATTAGGTTTTTCTTTACCCCATGAAATCACAGCACCATTGCTCATAATATAGCCCTTTTCCATATCTTTGCCGCAAACCGGGCATTTCATAAAATCACCTGCTTTTCAAGGAAATAAGGAGTAAGGACAGCTGTCATTTCAGGGGTATTTTCATCTATAACTATTGTGTCTTCCCCTGTTTCCACCACGTTGTCACAAAGGGCAGTGAAGTCATCAATATGGGCAATTACATCAAAGCCGAAATCAGCTGTGCGGTAGTGCATAGGGATAACAACCCTTGCTTCCACCTGCTGTGCCACTGTAAGCGCCTGCTGCGGGTCGATGGTGTAAAAACCGCCCACAGGGATAAGTGCCACATCCACAGGACCGATGGCTTCTACCTGTTCATCTGTGAGAATATGACCCAGGTCGCCAAAATGAGCCAGTGTCATACCTTCGTATTCAAAAACACGAACGATATTTGTACCGCGTTTTGTACCATTTGCGTCATCGTGGAAAGTTTCCACTTCGGTAATCAGCGGTGCCGGTGCAAACATACGCACCTGTTTTACCAGGTGGGCGGCATTGTGGTCGTGGTGACCGTGGCTGCAGAAAACTTCCAGAGCAGAAACTTCCAGATTGCCGATACCTGGTACAGAACCGTTTTCATATGGGTCTACAACACAGGACCAATCGCCGAATGTAAGTTTATAACAGGCGTGACCAAGCCATTGTACAGTAATATTTTTCATAGTATTTCAGTTCCTTTCAGAATTGTTTTCATAAATATATAAATTATGCCTTCATAATGCGCAGACCTTTTGGATAATGGTTTTTGATAACATTGCCATCGCATTTGCCCCAGCCCAGGCTGTATCCGTTTACTGCAATCAGTCGCCAGCCACGTGCAGGGTTGTCTGTATCGATTTCCCGTCCTGTAAGATATTTTTCCAGTCTTTCATCGTCCAGGGAAAGATTTTCAACATTTATTGCCTGGTTTGTTGAAAGTGCCGCCGCCAGACTGTGGCTTGGTTCAAAACGGCCTTTTTTTATTTCACCCAGATGCAAGCCAGGACGAAGGACTTTCAGTTTTGAAAAATCCGGCGTATTGTCCGGCAGACAGTAGAGATTAGCACCAAACAGCACAAAATTATCAAACTGAACATCTTTCAGTGTTTCCTTTGCAAATTTGTACCAGTCTGCCAGGGCCTTTTTATCATTTATTGTTTTTGCATATTTTACACGGCCTGTTTCACCGCCTTCTTTCTGCAATACTGCCACATAATGCCCTTCACCTTTCAGTTTATGTGGGAAAAGGCGCATAGTGTCAGCAAGGGCAGGGTTGCCATCTGCCCACTGTGGGCGACCAGGTAAAAAGTAATTATAAATCCGTGGGCGCACAGTGGAAAATTCAGGGTGATTCTCCATAAACTGTGCCACCATCATTTCGTTTTCTTCCGGTGAGAAAGTACAGGTGGAGTAGATTATTTTACCACCTGGTGCCAGCATCTTTGCAGCACTTTCCAGAATATGTCCCTGGCGGTTGGCACAAACCAGCACCTGCCGCTGTGACCACTCCCCTGCCACTGCCTCTTCTTTTCTGAACATACCTTCACCACTGCAAGGGGCATCAACTATGATTTTATCAAAGAAAAATGGAAAATGCTTTTCCAGTTCCCGTGGGCTGTGGTTGGTAACTATGGCATTTTTCACACCCATTCTTTCCATATTGCCGGAAAGAATTTTGGCACGGGATGCCACAATTTCGTTGGAAACCAGCAGACCGGTACCCATAAGGGCCGCTGCTGCCTGGCTGGATTTGCCACCAGGGGCAGCACACAAGTCCAGCACTTTATCCCCAGGCTGTATTTCTGCCGCCCGTACAGGTGCCATGGCTGATGCTTCCTGAATATAATAAACGCCTGCATGGTGATATGGGTGGCGGCCTGGGCGTGTGGCGTTGTCATAGTAAAAGCCTGTACTGCACCAGTCCACCGGTGACAGACTGAACAGATTTTCTTTATAAAACTCCTCTTTATCCGCTTTCAGTGTGTTTACACGGAGAGAATAATAATTATCGTTGTCATAACCGCTGATAAAATCAGGGTATTCTTCTTTCAAAAGTGTCTGCATTTTTTCGCAGAACTGCTGTGGTAATTTCAAAGTAAAAACCTCGCTGATATTTTATAGTTATAATATAACATATAAAAGGGTGGTTTGTCTTGAATTTTGTGAAAAATTGATGTAATATATTTCTATTATTTTCCACGGAGGCAAAAATGAAAAAAGGCGTATTGGCAGTGGTTATTGCCAGTTTTTTATACGGTATTATGCCGATTTTTACAAAAAGAGCATTGCTGGAGGGTATGACCAGCGGTGCGGTGGTTTTTTACAGACTGTTTTTCGCAGCGATAGTATCATTTATAGTGCTGAAAGTGCTGGGTATTGATATGACTGCCACAAAAAGGCAGATTACAGAAATGGCAGTAATGGGTGTAATCGGCTTTGGCGCCACCATGGCACTGCTGACTATGGCATACAGCCTGATACCAACAGGTCTGGCAACTATGCTGCATTTTACATATCCGCTGTTTGTAACTGTGGTTATGACAGTGCTGTTCAAAGAAAAGATGAGCAAAGCGAAGCTGGTGGCCTGCCTGTGTGCAATAGGCGGTATATTGCTGATTGCTGATTTTTCCAGCCTGTCGGTGGCAGGTGTAATGCTGGCAGTTGCCAGTGGCACAACATACGCCGCCTATGTAATAGCCAACAAAAAGCTGACTTTCGGCAGACTGCACGGGCTGGTTATTGTATTTTATGTAAGCAGTTTTGCGGCGGTATTTTTCGGCATAAAGGCAGTTGTTACAAAAGAAATGATGTTGCCTTGTTCACCGCTGGCACTGGTGTTACTGCTGATAATTGCGGTGTTCTGCACAGTTACTACACTGTTCCTGCTGACCTATGGTATAAAAACACTGGGTGCATCCACAGCAAGTATGCTGAATATGCTGGAACCTGTAATAGGGCTGGTAGCCGGTGTGATTGTATATAAAGAAATAATACCGCTGAAAGGCATTATCGGCTGTGTGCTGATTGTTATGACAGGTATTGCATCTGCCTTTGACAGTGCAAACAGCGATGTGAAAGTGAAAGTACACGTAAACACAAACCGTCTGAATTAAATAGCAAAAATGGTATGCTGTCTACATACCATTTTATTTTTTTACAGGACAAACCCCCGATACACAGTTCAATGTGTATCGGGGGTTTGCCTATATAGAGAGAGAAAGAAACTGTCAGTTTCAAGGTGTTATAGCACCTGGCTTAAAAATTCCTTTGTTCTTTCGTGCTGTGGATTTTCAAATATCTCTGCCGGTGTGCCTTCTTCGGCTATAACACCGTCCACCATAAACAGTACCCTGTCAGAAACTTCTCGTGCAAAGCCCATTTCGTGGGTAACAATAACTATTGTCATACCCTGACTGGCAAGATCTTTGATTACATTCAGTACGCCTTTTACCATTTCCGGGTCAAGGGCTGATGTAGGTTCATCAAAAAGGATAACCTTTGGTTCCATTGCCAGGGCACGTACAATGGCCAGACGCTGTTTCTGCCCGCCGGAAAGACGGCGTGGATATTCGTTCCGCTTGTCTTCCATACCTACTGATTTCAGCAGGTCCATTGCTTTCTGTTCCGCCTGGGCCTTTGGTATTTTCTTTTCCAGTATAGGTGCAAGAGTAATGTTCTGCAAAACAGTCATATTTGGGAATACATTGAAGTGCTGAAACACCATACCCATTTTCTGACGGTGTAAATCTATGTTCACACCCTTTGCAGTTATTTCCTGGCCTTCAAACCATATCTTTCCGGATGTAGGTGTTTCCAGAAGGTTAAGGCATCGCAGAAATGTGCTTTTGCCGCTGCCGGAAGGACCGATAACAGAAACCACTTCTCCCATTCGCACTTTCTGGTCTATGCCTTTCAGTACCTGCAGGCCGCCAAAATTCTTTTTCAGATTTTCTACTTTAAGCAATACATCAGTCACTTGCAGCCAGCCTCCTTTCAAATATACCCAGCAATATAGTAAGTGTCCAGGTCATACCAACATAGATTATACCTACTATTATCAGTGCTGGAATTGGTTTATATGTAGCTGTCTGGACTGTTCGCCAGCTGGTCATCAGTTCGCCGATGAAAAATGTGCTGGCAAGGGATGTGTTTTTCAGCATGAATATAAACTGATTGCCGATGGCAGGTAAAATATTTTTAATGGCCTGTGGCAGTATCACATATCTCATCATATAACTGTTTCTTATTCCCAGACTTTTTGCTGCTTCAGTCTGTCCTTTATCTACTGCCTGTATGCCTGCGCGGATTATTTCTGCAATATATGCAGAACTGTTTATAATAAGTGCCACGATAATGCAGTCACGTTCACTCATTGAAAATGGCATTGCCTTTGGCAGCCACAGCCAGAAAAAGTACAACTGTAAAAGCATTGGTGCGCCGCGGATAATTTCAATATACAGCGCTGTAATGGCATTGAGTATTTTTACCCTGCTCATTTTCATAAATGCAATCAGCACACCAAGGATAGTGCCGAAAAACACTGTAATTACTGTAAGAAACACAGTCCATTTTACGCCTTCCACGAAAACGTAACTGTATTTTTGCCAGATAGCTATAATATCATAAAACATTTTAAAATACCGTCCTGATTATAAACCCAGTGATTTGGCATAGGCTGCATACTGGTCATACCACTGTGCATAAACGCCGCTGGCTACAACTTCATCAATAATTGCGTTGATTTCTGCTGTAAGTTCATCTTCACCTTTTTTCATACCGATTCTTGTGCCGCCCCATTCTTTGTTTTCAACGAATTTGAATCCGTTTACTATATTTACACCAGGGTTTGCATCAGAGTAAAGTCTGCCGTTGCCTATAAAGCAGGCTGCCAGGTCAGCTTTGTTTTCCTGTACCATAAGGAATGCGTCAGTCATGGAAGAAACGTATTTTATTTCTTTGCACTGTGGAACCTGTTCAAACACATAGTCCTGCTGGAGAGAACCAGCCTGTACAACTATGACTGCATCTTTCATATCTTCTGCTGTTGGGTATTTGTCCACATCTTCTGTGCGGCACAGCATACCGTAGCCTTCTGTATCTTCGTCAAAGTAGTAGCCTTTGGAAAGATTCATAGCTTCTGCTCTATCCGGTTTGTAAGCAAGAGCAGAAATAGCCAGGTCGTATTTACCTTCGGAAACTGATGAAAGCACAGCAGTAAATTCCAGCGGAACAATCTGCAGTTCCACGCCCAGTTTGTCTGCAATATATTTTGCCAATTCAATATCAGCACCAACATACTGGTCTGAACCTGTTTTTGATGGGTCTATAAATTCATTTGGTGCAAAATAAGGCTCTGTTGCCACTGTCAGTACACCGCGGGCCTTTATTTCTTCCAGGCGGTTTGCATATTCAGCTTTTGGCTGTGCGCCGCAGGCTGTAAAGGATAAAATGATGATGAATGATAAAAATAATGCTGTAAGTTTTTTCATAGTTGTTCTCCTTGAGTGAGTAAAATAATTAATTTAAGTATCTCATCTGCAATGATACAACCATGGATAAAATAAAAACGTCCTCCCGGTGCCAATATGACACCAAGAGGACGGCAAATACCGTGGTTCCACCTCTCTTTATTATTGCCTCGCGGCAACAACCTTATCGAGTACCAACATACTCTGTCGCGATAACGGGCGAAGGTTCCGATTCAGTCTACTGAAGGTCTGTGCCTTGTTCGGTGAATAGCTCAAAGATGTGTTCAACCTTACTTTCATAACCCTTTACACCAGCCAGGGTCTCTCTGTAAATCCGGATAAAGCCTACTATTTCTTATCAATGCTTTTATGAGATGTATTAAATTTGTATTCAGTGTACACCCATTTGTACGTATTGTCAATACATTTTTGTTAAAAAATCGACAATCGTAAAAATTCACGATTGTCGATATATATTTATGGATACATTTTCGCAAATTCCTGTGCGATATTCAGCAGATGGTCACCTATACGTTCAAAGTCTGTCAGCATCTGGGCATAAACGATACTTGCTTCCGGTGAACAGGTTGTGGTTTTCATTCTGTCCATCTGGGCATTGCGGTAGTTTTCAGTCAGATCGTCCATTTTTTGCTCTGCCTTTGAAACATCTACCAACAGCTGCTGTGCTTCGGCCCTTTTATCACCTACCAGCAGGTCCATTGCTTTCTGGGAATATTCCTGCATCTGGGTAATTTCGCCCATTGCCCTGTCAGAAAACTCAATATCCTGTGCCACTATGTATTTTATATAATCGGCAAAGTTCATAGCATGGTCGCCGATTCTTTCTATATTGCCTATAATATCAAAGTAACCACTTACCACCACACTGTCCCGTGCAGGCATTTTGTTTGCGATTACTGTGGAAATATATTTGGATATTTCCCTGTTCAGTTTGTCGATTTCCCTTTCGTTTTCGTGTATTTCTTCATATCTGTCAGCATTGCGGGTAAGCATTGCTTCAAAGCTGAGGGCAAGATTTTTTCTGGCTATATCATACATATAGTTGGTTTCTTCCCTGATAAGGGATATGGCAATGGCGCTGTTGCCAACTGAATAACCGGCCATTGTTTTTGCACGTTCATAAACAGGAACTCGCTGTGTTGCCTGTGATTTGTCTTTGAGTACAGTTTCTGAAAATTTCACCATCCAGTTTGCGAATGGGAAAAGCAGTACTGTTGTAACTATTTTGAATATAACGTGGGCATTTGCAATCTGTACAGATGCAGATGATGGGAACATATGCTGAACCAGCGGTACAAATGGGAAGAACATACATATAAGCACAAACACCACTGTACCGATAGCATTGAACAGCAGGTGTATAATAGCAACACGTTTTGCGTTCACCCCTGTACCTATGGATGCTATTGCGGCTGTTATGCAGGTACCCATAGTGGCGCCAAACATAACATATATACTGTTGTCCAGGGTTACAAGACCTGCCAGGGCAAGGCTTTCCAGAATACCTACTGTTGCAGAAGATGACTGTATAATAGCAGTGAAAACTGTACCCACAGCCACACCGATAAGTGGATTTTCAAATGTTGTAATAAGATGTATAAACGCAGGCGATGAACGCAGACCAGCCATAGAACCACTCATCATATTCATCCCCTGGAAAAGTATACCCAGACCAATGATAATGTTACCATACTGTTTTACTTTTTCCTTTTTGGAAAACATAATCAGTGCTGCACCTACAAATATAATCAGTGGTGCCATTTCACCCACACCAACAGCCAGCAGGACACCATTCAGTGTGGCACCGATGTTGGCACCCATAATGATGCCCACAGTCTGTGACAAAGACATCAGACCGGAGTTTACAAAGCCAACCAACATAACGGTAGTTGCTGAAGACGACTGAATAAGAGCTGTAATAAGAGTACCAATAACAACACCTTTCAATGTAGTGTCTGTAAGTTTTTCCATCAGCTTTTTCATCTTTTCGCCAGCTGCTGCTTCCAAGCCACTGCTCATAAGATTCATACCGAATAAAAACATACCCAGGCCACCCAAAAGGCCCAACAAATCAGTTACTGTCATAATAACCCTCTTTTCTCATCTGCCATAACGATAAAAATTTATCTGTTATTATTTTATCACAGCAACTGGCAAAAGTCATTGGTTTTATGCAGTTTTGTAAAATCTATGTAAACCGATGTAAAGTTTTTGTAAAACATCAATAACCAAAAACAGCCACGGATACTCCGTGGCTGTAAATTTATTATATTTTATGCTTTTGCAGGATACATTCTTGCAAATTCTTCAGAGATATTCAGCAGGTGGTCGCCGATACGTTCAAAGTCTGTCAGCATTTCTGCGTAAACTACGCTGGCTTCAGGTGAACATGTAGTAGTTTTCATTCTGTCCATCTGTGCATTGCGGTAGTTATCTGTCATATCGTCAATTTCCTGTTCAGCTCTGGACACGCTGGCCAGCATAGATGCTGCGTCTTCGCGTCTGTCGCCTTCCAGCAGACTCATAGCGTCAAGTGTTGTCTGTTTCATAACAACAACTTCGCCCTGTGCTCTGTCAGACAGTCTTTCGTTTTTGGAAAGGAAGAATTTTGTATAGTCAGCAAAGTTTGTAGCGTGGTCACCGATACGTTCGATGTTACCAACGATTCTGAAATAGCCGGAAACTACGTCAGCATCAACAGTACTTATCTGGCCAAGTATGCTGGAGATGTACTGTGAAACTTCACTGTTAAGTTTATCCAGTTCGTCTTCGTTCTTTTCAATTTCAGCATCGTATTTGTCAGTATTTTCAAGAACTGCGTCAAATGCCAGCGCAACATTGCGTTTAGCAATATCGTACATATAGTTTACTTCTTCTCTAATAAGAGAGATAGCAATGGCAGCAGCACCAAAGTGGTAACCCTGGATAGAAACTGCTCTTGCAGAGATAGATGGACGAACTTCCACAACTTCTTCTTTGATAACCTTTTTAGAGAAAGCAACAAGCTGTTTTGTGAACGGAACCAGCATAATTGTTGTAACTACTTTAAACACAAGGAAAGCGTTGGCAATCTGTGCTTCAGGTGAAGTTGGGAACATATTCTGGAAGAACTGTACATACGGAATAAACTGGCAGAGTATTACAAATACAACTGTACCAATAACGTTGAATGCCAGGTGGATGATTGTAACGCGTTTTGCGTTTGCATTGGCACCGATAGCTGCGAGAACAGCTGTTACACATGTACCGATAGCGAAACCGAACATTACATAGATACCGTTGTCCAGTGTTACCAGACCTGCCATAGCCAGTGCCTGCAGGATACCGATAGATGCAGAGGAAGACTGGATAAGTGCTGTGAATACTGTACCAACCAGAACACCAAGAATAGGGTTGCGCAGGCTTGTCATCAGATTGATAAACATCTGATTGTCACGCATACCTCTCATAGCGTCACTCATCATATTCATACCCAGGAACAGGATACCAAGACCTGCGATAACAATACCCAGATTGTTTTTCTTTTCGTCTTTTGAGAACATGATAAGGCAAACGCCTGCGATAGCAATCAGCGGCGCAACATCACTGATACCGATAGACATCAGGATACCTGTCATAGTTGTACCGATGTTGGCACCCATGATAACACCAACAGTGTTTTCCAGCGCCATAAGGCCAGAGTTTACAAAGCCAACCAGCATAACTGTAGTAGCAGATGAAGACTGGATAATGGCTGTAATAAGTGTACCTACCAGAACACCTTTGAATGTGCTGGAAGTAAGTTTTTCAAGAATCTGTTTCATTCTTTCGCCTGCTACAGCTTCCAGACCGTCACTCATCATATGCATACCATAGAGGAACAGTGCCAGACCGCCGCAAAGGCCAAGAATACTTTCCATATTCATATAGATTTTTTCTCCTTAGTTGAAAAGTTTGATTTTGCCAGAGTCATTTAATTTTGTTAAAATCACAAGTGCAATCGGAAAGCCGAACAGCCCAACAATACCCATGATTTTCGAACCGAGGAACATAGCCATAAGAGTTGCAACCGGGTGCAGCCCCACCTGCTCACCCACAATCTTAGGCTCTAAAGTGTTTCTGACAACTGTAACAATCAGATACAGTGCCAGTAAACCTATACCCAGGAAGAAATCGCCCAATGCAATGGCGATAATCCCCCATGGAATGATGATACCACCTGTACCAACGGCAGGCAAGATATCAAATACAGCGATAAGCATTGCTATTATAAATGGTCGTTTTACACCAAGAATCCACAGGCCCAGAGCTATTTCAGCAAATGTAATAGACAGGATAAGTGCATAAGACCTGATATATTGCAGCAGCGCTGTCTTTGCATAATTTTCAGCATCATACAGCAATGAAATCTGTCTTGTATTCAGCTGTTTTGCAACAAAGAATGTGATGTCATAATAATCAACACTCATAAAGAATGTAGCAATTATGGTAATAAGGGTTTTGATAAACAGCCCAGGAACAGATGCAATACCCGAAGATATTTTAGCCAGCATAGTCATAGAGAATGATGAAACCCATTCACCAAGATTTGCCATAACACTGATAACGTAATCTTCTACTGTTGCAGTAATTCCAGGATCTACTGTAACAACAAACTGCTGTAATCTGTACAAAAGATCAGAAACCGCAGGTGCAATTTCCTGATTATAATAGTCTGGCAATACAAAAAACATATTGCGCACAAACAGAATAAGCTGCAGACCAATAAATGTTATCAGCGCCCCAGTCAATATATAGAACAGTGACACACAAAAAATTGCAGCCACATTGCGTTTTATTTTGAAATGAACATTTACCGCATTTACTATTGGTTTCAGACAAAATGTGACAATAAAAGCAATCACAAATGGTGTGAGATATTCCCATCCGAATTTCAGCGCCAATACAGCACATGTCAGCAGTATACCATAATAGCAAAAATTGGTTAAAAATTTCTTTTTATTTTCCAATCCCATAAAATATACCTACCTGAAAATTATTTTAATATATTTAAACAGAGTATACAAGTGTTAAATAATATAAATCAATGTAAAATCTATGTAAGTTTTTACTACATTTTAATATCATTATACATAAAACCGCACCAAATTACAATTATTTTAATTTTTTGTATCATTAAAAGCGATTTACACAATAAAATCTGAAATAGTTGTGTAGTTGACACAATTTATTTTTATATAAATTTATGGTAAAATAACATTAATAGTGTGAACTTTCAATCAAAAGTTTAACAGGAGGTTAAATTATGAATATAAGCTTACTTGATGTAGTGGGCCCTGTAATGATAGGTCCATCATCATCACATACAGCAGGTGCTGCAAAACTGGCAAAAACTGCACGCCTGATTTATGACAAACCATTTAAAAAAGTGCGTTTCGGCCTGGGCGGTTCTTTCGCCAGCACATACCGTGGCCACTTTACAGATTATGCCCTGGTGGCCGGTGCTATGGGTATGAGCGAAGACGACGAAAGACTGGGCCAGAGTTTTGAAATCGCAGAAAAAGAAGGCGTGGAATTTGTTTTCTACCCAACAGAAATTCCTTCAAACTATGAAAATACTGCAAGAATCACTTTCGTTGATGAAAACGGCGAAGAATTCTTTGTAGAAGGCGCTTCCCTGGGTGGCGGCCGTATTCTTATTACAAATATCAATGGTCTGGTCTGTGAACTGAATGCCACAATGCCAACTGTTATTGTACAGCAGCAGGACGTAAAAGGTGTGGTAAGTGATGTTTCAACAATTCTTGCTTTCAACAACATCAATATCGGTGTTATGAAAGTAAGCCGTACCAGCCGTGGCGACAAAGCATTCTGTGTAATCGAATGCGATGATATTATTCCTGAAAATGTTATCGAAGAACTGCGCCAGGTAAACAACGTGCTCAGCGTTGTTGTAGTAAATATCAAGGGGGAATAATCTATGTATAAAAATGCTGAAGAATTATTGAATCTGTGCAATGCACAGGGCAAACGCATCTGGGAAGTTGCCCTTGATAACGAAGTAAAACTGACAGGTATGAGCAGAACACGCGTTATGGAACATTTCTCCATCAGACTGGAAATTATGTTCAACTCTGCACTGAAAGCACTGGAAAACAAACAGGCAACAAAAGGTGGTCTGGTAGACGGTGTAGCAAACTGCCAGTATGAATACTCCAAAGGTGAATCTATCACAGGTGGTTATATCAACTATGTTATGGCACTGGCCTATTCCTGCAGTGAAGTAAATGCATCTATGGGTAAAATCTGTGCCAGCCCAACTGCAGGCAGCTGTGGTATTGTACCTGCTGTACTGCTGGGTGTAATGGAAAACAAAAAAGTTTCCAGAGAAAAAACACTGGAAGCACTGATTACAGCCAGTGCCGTTGGTGCTATCTTTACAAAAAACGCAACTGTTGCCGGTGCTGACGGTGGCTGCCAGGCAGAATGTGGTGTAGCCGCAAGTATGGCCGCCGCCGCTGCCGCATATATGATGGGCGCCAGTGACGACAGATGTCTGGACGCTGCAGGCTTTGCAATGATTAACGTAATGGGTCTGGTATGTGACCCTGTTGCAGGTCTGGTTGCACTGCCTTGCGCACAGAGAAACGCATCCGGTGCTGTAAATGCGCTTATCAGTGCTGATATGGCTCTGGCAGGTCAGGTGGCACACATTCCATTTGACCAGGTGGTTGACAGTATGTTCAAAGTTGGCAAAATGCTGCCACCACAGCTGAAAGAAACAGCTATGGGCGGTATTGCCACATCACCTGCAGGCCAGGCAATTTTCAAAGAAATTTTTGGTTGATAAGATTATTATGTGCAAAATCCCCCACTGGCTTCAGTGGGGGATTTTTTTATACGAATAAACTTATTATTCTTAAAGCCATAAAAACAGCAGCTATTATTATCAAAAATGTAAATGGTAATACTTTTTTCTTAACTGAGTATTTTTTCTAAGCCTGCTGCTTAATATGATAATTACAATACAGGCTGATAAAAATGCTATTTCCCACAATAAATCAAATAAACTCATATATTATTTCTCCTATTTAAATTCTATTTCATATTCTATTCCAGCTGCACTGAAAAAGCCTTCGATAACTTGTTTACAGTTTTCTTCTGCAGATTTCATAAAATCTTTATCCTTTTCCATTTGGAGTTTCTTTTCTTTTTCCAAATCGCCTACTATTTTTATGTAATCTTTCATATCTTTTGGATTCAAAACAGATATGTCAACATACGGAAATTCAAATGAATCTGCCTCCACATCACTGTCGAACACTTTTACGTCTGGCAAAGTAATAATAATTTTCTTATTCTCCAACTCTGAAACAACATCTATTTTCATTTCACTTAAATCAATACCCGCCGTCACTTCCCCGCTGTAAACATAAACAATTTTTGTTTCGGTAAATTTTAATGGTATTTTTTTGAATATTTTTTTAACATCCGAAAATATACCTACCGCATCATATCTATGCTTTATCGTTGTAAGTTCACTGGAGTTTTGTAAAGCTTTTTCGACCTGCTTGGTGACTTTTATCATTCGTTCTTCTTCAGTTTCGACTATAACAATGTCGTCATCTGCATCTATCCGCAGTTTTAAATCTTCTATTAACTTATTCAGTTCTCCAATAGTCTTTTCTTGCGTGTCAATTATATCTTTCTGATTATTTAACTCAACTTTATTATTTGAATAAACATTAATACTAAATATAACTGTCACAAATAACAGCACAACTGCAAATAATTTCACAATCAAACTGTCATTCCTTTTCTCATCTTTTTCCTTACTTTCATAAATATCATTTTGCGGAAAATCAATTTCATCTGTTTTTTCCAATACTTCTATAATTTCATTTTTATTTTCCATCATACTTTCCTCCTGAAAATAATCTTTATATAGGAGATGTATATTTCGCGAGCCCTAAATATACCGAAACGGGATAATTTAAATATACCATTATGGGATAATAATGTCAATGAGGTGGTATATTTGAGATTAAAAGAATTACGAAAAACAAAAGGCATATCACAACTTAAATTAGCAATGGATTTGTCTATGAACC
>JAFZDX010000058.1 GCA_017560985.1 Oscillospiraceae bacterium | reverse complement strand
TTTATTATGGAAGACGATACTGAAGATTATCACTTTACCAAAATTCCAGGTAATGGTATTGTTACTTTGGGTGTATGTTTATATTCAGTAATGTCTGCCTATTCTACTTTTTCAGATGCAAATATCGCACCTATCGGCTTTGCTATATTAGGTTTATATTATATTTTTTACAGCATTTGCGTTGTTATGGATGATAAAAAATCGACTCTAAAACTCAACAAAAAAGCTGAATCAGAAAAAGCAATGGCACTGGAAAAAGCTGAAAGTGAAACCATTTCAGCAAAACTGGATTATTGTATGGGTGTAGAAGCATATGTAAATGAACTGCACAGATATTTACGTTTTCATATTCTGTGGTGGAATAACATTAATCCTGATAAACCATTACCTACAGGTATTACCGAACTGAAAAAATCTTTTGACTATATACTGGAAATGTATAATCAATACAACTGATATTTTAAAGTAAAACAGCAGATTTTCTGCTGTTTTTATTTTTAAATTATTGCCATAATATTCTGCATTTATTATAATTAATAATAATAAATCCTATTGGAGAAAAATTATGAACAAAGAAAGCAATACAGTTCAGAAACAATTTTGCATATGGTGTGGTAACGAAATAAAACCTGGCTCTAAATTCTGCCCTAAATGCGGCAAACAGCAGACGGATGAAGAAAACCAGCTGATAGACTGGCTGATTGCCCACACCAAAGATAAACTTAAAAGTGATGCAGAGTCTTCCCTTTTTGATGCGATAAAAAACTTTATACTTTCACATCTGTACGGTACATTAATGTCTATTGCCATTGTTGCAGCGGTGGGGGTTACTGTTTATGCCAACGAGCCATATATAGAAAAATACAGTGATGCAGATGCACCGGTATATTCAACAGATGTACTGGATAATTCTCATTCACAGACCAATAAATTAGGCATAAGCGAAATACGAACTATATGCAATGATTACCTGAGCGTTATAAGCAATGAAAACAATAACCCTGCAGACGGCAGATATGGTTTTGTTCCTCCTGCTGATTTTAAATTCTCTGGCAAATATGACGTTGTTTATGATGAAAAATTTGTTTCGGACGATACATTCTATCTTCGTGATTTAACCAGCAAAGTTATCACAGAATCAAAAGATTTTACTCTTGAAATTTCAAAGCAAATGCACAACAGTGGTTATAACGTTGCTGAATATATAAAAGAACAGTATCTGGAAGATGCTGCATCCGCCGAAAAGGTATATACACGACAGCTTACATTCTCTGTAGTGGAAGTAAACGACCATCTGTATATTGCAGAAAGCAGAATTACCTCCTTTACAGAAAACGAAAATTATCAATGGCCTCTTATAATCGATGAAACCAAACTGGAAAATATTCTGACAGATTATATAACTGCAATTTTCACTGGTAACAGCACCGAAGCCTATGAATACCCGATTGACAACAATGAGATTACTCTCTATAAAGAATCCTACACTCTGCCAGAAAAATGCTACGGCTTTGAAAACCTGGAAAGTGTATATATCAACCTGTACCATCGTGGTTCTTCCCTTCCTGCCGGTGAATATATGGAAAATACCGGTTATGAAGTTTTCACTGCTTCTGTGAATGTAAAAGTAACTGAAAAACAGGCCAACGGACATATTTCCACTATGGATACCAGTCACACATTTGCCTTTGTGATTGTAGACAACAATTACTATATCATTGACGATACCATAGGCGCAGTAGGTCATAGCAGTTAGTGAGGTACAAATAATGAAATGTAAAAACTGTAAAACAGAAAATATAATAAAAGCTGATTTCTGTAAAGCCTGTGGCCACCAGTTTACTGAAAAAGAAAAGAAAAAGGCATATAACAAGACTGCATTCGGAGTTATAGACAATATTCTTAAAATAAAATCCTACATAACATTTGATTTTATTACAGGAAATAAATTGTTCAAAGTGCTTTCCCTTCTGGTTTTAGTGCTTTACAGCTTTTTGGTGTTAAAAATAAACAGCAACCAGATGCGCATTCTTGACAGCAAAGATTATGAAATCGAATACAACAAAACCACCAAGGAATATTATCTGCTGACTGATGAAAATGAAATTGGATTGGAACTATATATTCCCCCTAAAATGGATGTAATTAAACTGATAGTAACCGATGAAAATAATGCTGTTATAAATGAAAAAGAATATGGTACTGATGAAAATGTGATTCTTTCCTATACTGGCAGCAATCACTATATTATTCAGTCTGATAAACAGCAAATGGAAATATACGTTATAATGGAGTAACAACAGTATGAATATCAGCGAAGAAAATAAACAGTACTGTGTCTGGTGTGGCGCTATTGGCGATAAACGAAGTACCTTTTGCACCAAATGCGGTAAGAAAATGGACCCGGATGAAAATCTGCTGATAGATTATCTTTTAAGCAGAAGTAAATCAAAATTCAAAAGTAAAGCTATCAATACCGTGTACGACGCCATAAAAGCATATTTATTATCACATTTATATGGAGTTGTACTTATTATCAGCATTATATCAGTTGCAACAACAGGTTTTTTCAGTGGAAATCCTGGAGTGGAATTGATTTCAGAAACCCCGGAATATGTTTCAGAATATATTGAAGGAAGTAAAGAACCTCCATCTTCCACACCCCTTGTAACTCCTGTGCCTACACCTGCAGAAAAAGAAGAATCTTCATCCGAGGACGATATGTACAACGCCATAGATGGCTTTATATATGCAGTTATATCCGGTGATGAAGATACTGTGCAGTCATACTATCTGCCAGCAAGTTATGGATATTACACCACACATCAAATGACAAAGAACCATATGGAATCTATTGCCGGACAGGAAATAAACAGCGATACACTGCATTTTCACAGTCCTTACAGAACAAGCTATGCCAACAATTATCTTATTATTGATGAAAATGGAAACTCAACAAGAGGATTACCGCCACAGGATATTACAAATCAACTGACCAATGATGGTTTTTTAACACATGAAATGGTTTTGACTAATCTATCTGGATGAATCTGAAAGCAATTATGGCTGGGCAAGATATATCGTAACTATGGTATATGCTGATGGAAAATGGTACACTGCCGGTGAAGTGTTCTATAACCTGACTTTTGCAAGACTGTAGGAGGTGTAATATGATTTGTAAAAAATGTAAAACCTCAAATATTACAAAAGCTTATTTTTGCAAAAACTGCGGAAATCCATTTACCCAGGAAGACAGAAGTAAAGCCTACAACAGAACAATTTTTGGTATTATAACAAATATAAGAAAACTGAAGGCATATGCCACCATGTCTGTTATAACATCAAAACCCTGGTTTAAGGCTTTGACTCTTGTATCTATACTGCTGTATGGGCTTTTACAGGTTAAAACAAATGGCAGCCAGATGAAAATCCAGCCGTCCGAATATTATGAAATACAGTATAATAAAGTAGCAGAAGAATATTATATAACGTCACAGAACAGTCAGATTGGTCTGAATCTGTATCTTCCAAAAGAAGCTGAAGATATTTCTGTAATTGAAATGGATTTGAACAATAATCCCCAAAAATCATACGTATACGAGCAAAACGATAACATTGTTGTAAATTATAAAACAAATGCCAAATATCGTATACAGACAAATTTTGTGGATAACAAAAGCCAGACAATAGATTTCTATTTTATAATTAATACAAAGGCAGAGTAAAATACTCTGCCTTTTAAATTGTGCAAATTTTGTAAACAAATTGTGAAATTGATTGACTGTGTTGTCTAACAGTGTTAGACTATAATTAGTCTAATGACATTAGACAGACTGGAGGTTTTATTATGGAACAATACAGACTGGGTGAAATGGAAAAAAGATTGGCAGATATTATCTGGGCCAATGCACCATTGACCACACGAAAACTGACACAGCTTTGTGAAGAAGCTTTTGGATGGAAAAGAACTACCACATATACAATGCTTAAAAGACATTGTGACAGAAATTTGTTTGCTAACAATAATGGTACTATAGAAATTATTGTATCAAAAGAAGATTTTACTTTAGCACAAAGTCAGAATTTTATAAACGAAACTTTCAATGGCTCTTTACCGATGTTTCTGACCCTGTTTTCAAAAAACAACCGTATGAGCAAGGATGAAATCAACCGGCTGCAGCGGCTGATTGACAGCTATAAGGAGGAAAATGATGATTAAAACATTATTTCTGAAAGTTGTCAATATGAGCATAACAGCCAGTGTAGTTATTATAGCTGTTTTGTTCATAAGATGGCTTTTGAGAAAACAACCTAAAATTTATTCATATATTTTGTGGGGTATAGTACTTTTCAGGCTGTTGTGTCCATACTCTTTCTCCCTGGACACTTCCCTTTTCAATATTATGCCCGCTGCACATATTTCCAGCGGACAGATAGAATATGTTACCCCAGATATTGTTTATTCACCACAGGTGGAACAGATTATAGAAAATGAGTCTGATTCAGATATTGTTATACAAGCACAGCAAAATACTATATCTGACACACAGCCAACAGAAAACAAAATTGTAATCAATGATAATTTCACAATAGATTATATAAATCTATTTGCGTTATTATGGTTTTTCGGATGTATATATATGGTGCTGAACAATCTTTTAAGCCTGTATGAAATCAGGACTATTCTTGCCAGCAGCAGACACATATCCAGAAATGTTTATGTTAACAACATTATCCCTACTGCTTTTATAATGGGAATAATCAGACCTAAAATTTATCTGCCGTATAATCTGGGCGAAAAACAGAAAGAATTTATTCTTCTGCACGAACAGACCCATATAAAACGTGGTGACTACCTGTTTAAAATATTGGGTTTTGTGGCCGTTAGCCTGCATTGGTTCAATCCACTGGTATGGCTGGCGTTTAAAGCAGCTGAAAACGATATGGAAATGTCCTGTGATGAAGAAGTGATAAAACAGCTGGGCTATAACGATAAAGCAGAATATTCACAGACATTGCTGAATATCTCTATGCCAAGCCCAAAACAACCTGCAATGCATCTGGCTTTTGGTGAAGGTGATACCAAAAACAGAATTATAAATATTCTTAATTATAAAAAGCCAGCATTTATAGGGGTCACAGTTATTACCCTGCTGTTATTTGCATCTGTATCTGCTCTTGCATTTAATCCAATGGGATTGACTGTTAGAAAAACAGTCAATCTCTCTGACGAAAATATCAAAAACTGTATTATACTACAGGATAAACAATATAAAAATATTGATTCAAACGAGCTTGTAACTCTGATGAAAAATCTCAACAAAATAAAACTGGACAAGCCCAAAGAACCAAGTAGAAATACAGAAGATGGTTACAGTTATATTATGCTGTCAACCGAAACCGACACTCTGAAAGTGAATTTTAGCCAGGACTATACTGAAATGTGGCTTACAGGTGAAAATGGTGAAACAAATGCAGATAATCTGGTTTATGACGTGTACAATCCTGATTATATTTCAACTTGGTTGGACGGATTACTGCATCATAATGAAACTGTCAATGAATCTGCAAGGGTAGTATTCCCATTTAAAGACAAAATGATTGATAATTGTGCTGTATGCAGCGACACTTACCCTTTTATTGTTAACCTTGAATTACCGGAAGGTTGGAAGCTGAAAAACAGTACAGATATCCCAGGTGTTATTCTTGCCCCTCAGGATATGCATCATACAGTTAGTATCACCGACCAAAACGGAGATGTTATTGGCTCACTTGGTTTTAATACTTATGACGGCAATATCAAAAATGTTAATAATATTTGCAACAGTATTGCTGATAATTACGGATATGTTTTCAACCTGGAAAATTTCCACATACTGAATAATATTTGTGAAACCGCTGTAACTGAATACACTTCAGATGCGATGCCTTCTTTACGCAATTTTGCAATTATATCTAAATCTGAAGAATTGCCAGTATACATATTCGCCTGTATATCCGTTGACCGGATAGCCAACAACCAACTGGAAGAAATAGCACAGTCAATTAAAATTGAACCTGTGGATGAAAAAAACACAAAGAAATATACTACATTTTTTATCAAGCCGGACGAATCATCAGCTGTACTTGCCAGCACAGCTGCCCAGATACATCTGAAAAACAATATAGGTATTGATGATTTTTCAATTACATATGCGGAAGCTGTTTCATCAAATGATATCCCTGCCCCATTTGACTATAACACTGATATTTTTACAGATTACGATTATGTGGTTAAGGCAGAATATACCTGTTCCAATGCAGAATTAACAAGTTATATTTATATAAAGAAATCTAATGACGGTAATTTTGATATTATAGGTTCTGTTGAAGATGATATGGTGTATGACGCTGAAGATGTAAGCAGCACATATACAGAAACAGTGGAAAGAACCGTCGATATCTTGCCTACATACAAAGAAGAAAAAGATGATACTATGACTTTGGGCACAAGCAAAATAACCAGCACAGGTGAAAACGGACTTGGTTTGGAAAAAGTGAGAATCACTTACAGAAACGGTGTGGTTGTTGGCGAAGAAGTATTGGAAACAATTACATTACGAGAACCTGTACCAATTATCAAAAAAATCGGCACACTTTGGAATGGTACAGTTATTCAGGGTGGTACAGGCATACTGACTTGGCCTGCCGCAGGAGGATATATTTCACGTGGTTTTGTTGGCCAATACCCACAGCACAATGGTGTGGATATTGCCGGCCCAGCTGGTACATATATTATTGCTGCTGACAGCGGTGTGGTTACAAAAGCCCTGTATACAAATGTAGGTTATGGTGTATATTGCATTATTGAACATGGCGGATATCAGACATTGTATGCCCACTGTTCTGAATTACTGGTGCAGACAGGCCAACAGGTACAGAAAGGACAGATAATTGCTTATATGGGCTGCACTGGCAACGCAACAGGCAATAACCTGCATTTTGAAGTAAAAAAAGGAAATACAAGATATGACCCCTACACCTGGTTTTAAAACAATTTATTATAAGTAAATGATATTTTTCCTGATTATCATTTAAAATAACAGAACACCGATGGATTACTCCATCGGTGTTTTGCTGTTCCAGAAACTATTCAGTTTTTCTTTTAAATCTATGCTGTTTCTCACTGTTTTCAGATGTGACCAGTGACGTGGCATATTGGCAATATACCTGTCTGTGGTAAAGCGGCTGTCTATCAGCAGCACCACTCCCTTGTCCTTTTCAGTGCGGATTACCCTGCCAGCGGCCTGCATAACCTTGTTCATACCTGGATACTGATACGCATAGGCAAAACCATTTTTGCCTTGTTTATCATAGTATTCCATAAGAGTATCCAGTTGAGTGTTAATCTGCGGCAGACCTACACCTACTACTATACACCCTATCAATCTGTCACCTGTCAGGTCTATACCTTCGCCATATATACCGCCCATAACGCAGAAACCAACCAAAGTTTCCGTGTTTGCCCGGTCAAATTCAGCTATAAAATCCAGGCGTTGCTGCCGGGACATATCTTTTTGCTGAATTATGGTTTTTATATCGCTGTACTTTTCACTGAACTTTTGATAACCATCTGTCATATAACTGTAGCTGGGGAAATAAACCATATAGTTCCCTTTTTTCCGGGAAACCACAGTATAAATCATATCACATATTTCAGCAATACTTTTTTCTCTGTCTGCAAATCTGGTGCTTATCCTGTCTGCCACATAAAGCCCCAGATTTTCCTGTGGGAATGGACTGGGGACAGAGATCATCTGACCACTGCCGCCAATCTGCTGCTTGTAATAGCTGACAGGTGTCAGTGTAGCTGAAAATGCAACAGCACTGTTGCCAGTATCAAGGCATCTGTCTATATTTTCACTTGGGTCAGTACAATACAGTTTTATCGAAACATTATCACCATATTTAGAAACTATGGTAACGTATTTATCGTTATATTCTTCCAGAATTCTGATAAAGAATTTGGTTTCAAAATACAGAGTCTGTAAATTTTCATCCGGTTCTTCATTCTTATGTTTATCAAAATAATCTGCCGCTTCTTTCACAAAACTGCGCAGCGGTTTTTCAATATCCGATGGCAGTTCCTGCAACACAAACCTGTTTTCTTCCAGATTATCAAATTTATGGCGGTAATCAATAAACATATTATTTATACCATTTAATGACTTTATCAGCTTTTTCTCTTTTTTATCCAGAGATTTTTTAGCTTCGAAATAACTTTTCTTATCAATCTGACAAGAGTACATTTCTCTTGCCCTGTCAGGCAGATTGTGGGCCTCATCAATAAGAAATGTATATTCTCCTTTTCGGTTTTCAAAAAATCTCTGCAATTTTGCCTGTGGGTCAAACAGATAATTGTAGTCACAGATTATAACATCACACCACTCACTTATATCAAGGGACAGTTCATATGGACAAAGGCTGTGGTCTTTGGCTATTTTCTCAATCAACTCACGGGAGAAAACATTGTTTTGTTGTAATGAATTGTAAAGAACATCATTGACTTTATCAAAATAATTTTTTGCATAAGGGCAAGAAATAGGGTCGCATTTTCTTTTTTCAAGAAAACATACCTTATCTTTTGCAGTAACAGTAAGAGTTTTCAGCGCAATATCCGGCATTTTATCATAAATTATACCTATTGCATCATTAGCTGCAACTGCTGTTACAGTTTTAGCTGTTAAGTAAAACACCTTGTCAGTTAAATCTTCACCCATTGCTTTCAGGCTGGGGAAAACAGTAGACATTGTTTTACCTATGCCTGTTGGTGCACAAGCGAAAAGTCTGTCTTTTTCTCTGATAGACTTGTAAACTGCCACTGCCAGCTGACGCTGCCCATGGCGATACTGTGAAAATGGAAACTGTAATTGTTTCAGTGAACTGTCGCGTGCTTCTTTCCATTCATAAGACATCTGTGCCCATTTTCTATATTCTTTTAAAACACTATAAACAACATCTTCCAGTTGCTGTACTGTAAACTCTTTTGTAATTCTTTTTATCTCATCGGTATCAATATTATAATAGGTCAACTGTATATTTATATGTGAGAGATTTTCGTTTTTACAAACAATATATCCATAAAAGCATCCCTGTGCCCAGTGCGCTTTATTATAATTCTCGTCAATCAGCTCTATTGGGGTAGATACAGTCTTGATTTCATCTATGGTAACTGAATCTTGCTGTCTGATAATACCGTCTGCTCGGCCGTGTAATGTGTAAAGTATATTTACTTCACATATATCTATAGTAAGGAACTGCTCCGACTGGTAGTCTTTTCCGGCTTCTTTCTGTAATTTTCTGTGTATTCTGGAGCCAAGCAATGCCCTGTCTGATGATGTGAAACGTGAATCAATACTTCCCTGGCGCAAAACAAACTCTACAAGCCTTTTAATGGCTATTTTAATATGCATCACTGCACTCCTTTCCTATTACTAAAAACATTATATATCATATAGAGAAAAATAAAAAGAGGTATGCTATGCACACCTCTTAATTATTATATTCTGGCATATAATTCCATCTTATGACGGAGCTTTGCAGCCAGTTCTTTTGTGAAAACACCGGGCAATGCACGCCAACGCCAGTTTTTTCCAACAGAAGATGGTGTATTCATACGGGATTCACTGCCAAGGCCAAGGATGTCCTGTGCCTGAATAATTGTTGTATCTGCAGCTGTTATCCACAGAGAACGCATAAGACCCCAGTTGTAGCCTTCTTCTTCGTTAAGACAGAGATATTCTTTTGCAAGAACTATATCATCTGCATATGCTGTTTCCATCCAGCCCATTGCTGTATCATTATCGTGAGTACCTACATAGGCAACACAGTTTACTGGATATTTGTAAGGCAGGTATTCGGCACTATTGGCATCACGGGTATCAAACCCGAATTCCAGAACTTTCATACCTGGGAAACCGCTGTCATCCAGCATCTGTTTAACTTCTGGTGTAAGATAACCCAAGTCTTCTGCTATGATAGGCTGTCTTCCGATTTTTTCTTCGATAGCTTTAAACAGTTTGATTGATGGCCCCTGTTTCCAATAGCCATTTTTAGCTGTTGTATCACCATATGGAATAGCATAATAGGATTCAAAGCCGCGGAAGTGGTCAATACGCAGTACGTCGTAAACGCTGCACAGGTATTCGATTCTTTTAATCCACCAGCTGTAACCGTCTTTTTCCATATAATCCCAGTCATACAATGGGTTGCCCCACAACTGACCGTCTGCTGAGAAACCATCCGGTGGACAACCTGCTACTTCAACAGGATATCTGTTTTCGTCCAGCTGGAAAAGCTGTGGCTGTGACCAGGCATCTACACCATCAAGGGAAACATAGATTGGCAGGTCACCTATAAATTTTATGCCCTTGCCGTTAACATATTCTCTCAGTTGTTTCCACTGTTTGAAGAAAAGATACTGCAATACTTTCCAGAAAGCAATATCTTCCCGGTAATCAGCCTTTGCTTTGGCAATAGCGGCCTCTTCCCTGTTTCTTATACCCTGTTCCCAGTTATGCCAGGAAACGCCACCAAAGGCATTTTTCAGGGCCATAAACAGTGCATAGTCATCCAGCCAAAAGGCATTTTCCTGGCAGAATGCTTCGTAATCTTCTGCAGGATTTTTAACAAAGCGTTCTACTGCCAGTTTAAGCACCGGATAACGTTTATTGTAAAGTACACCATAGTTTACATCGTCAGCTGCTGATTCCCAGTCAATATTTTCATATTCTTCAGCAAGTAACAAACCGTCATTTTTCAATTCGTCAAGGTCAATAAAATATGGATTGCCTGCATTTGTAGAGAAAGACTGATAAGGGCTGTCGCCATAGCCTGTAGGACATACAGGCAAAATCTGCCAGTATTTCTGGCCGGCATCAGCCAGAAAATCCGCAAATTCTCTGGCTGGTTTACCCATACTGCCGATGCCATGAGGTGATGGAAGTGAAGATATGTGCATTAAAATGCCGTTACTTCTCATAATAAAATTTCCTTATGTCAATAATTAGTGGCAAATGATGTATTCTGTTTCTTTGTCAAAGATATGCATATTGTTTACATCAAATGCAAATTTAACTGTATCGCCTGTTCTTGCTTCTGTTGCAGGGTTTACGATAGCTGTAAATTTATTTTCGCCAACATAGAAGTAAAGGATAACATCTGAACCAAGCAGTTCATACATATCTACTTCTGCTGTCAGTGTAGCATTTTCGATTTTTTCTTTTTCAGAATAGTCTGCATATTCGTAAACATCTTCTGGTCGGATACCAAAAATAACTTCTTTGCCGATATAGCCTTTTTCTTTGAGAACTACTGCTTTTTCTTCGTTGAGTTTTACAGAGTAGCCTGCAAAGTCAAGCCATACGCCACCTTCTTTTTCAACTACAACTGCATCAGAGAAGTTCATTGTAGGTGAACCGATAAAGCCTGCAACAAATTTGTTTACAGGTTTTGTATACAGGTTTCTTGGTGTATCAACCTGCTGAATAACGCCTGCATTCATAACAACGATTCTTGTACCCAGAGTCATAGCTTCTGTCTGGTCATGTGTTACGTAAACAAATGTTGTTTCCAGTTTTTTGTGCAGATGAGACAACTGGCTGCGCATTTCTGTACGCAGTTTTGCATCAAGGTTTGACAGAGGTTCGTCCAGCAGGAATACTGCAGGTTTTCTAACCATAGCACGACCAAGAGCAACACGCTGACGCTGACCACCGGACAGAGCTTTTGGTTTTCTGTCCAGATAATCTGTAAGGCCCAGGATTTCTGCTGCTTCTTTTACTTTTGCATCAATTACATCTTTTGGTTCGTTTGCCAGTTTAAGAGCAAAAGCCATATTATCATAAACTGTCATATGTGGGTAAAGAGCATAGCTCTGGAAAACCATAGCAATATCTCTTTCTTTTGGCGGCACGTTGTTAACCAGTCTGTCGCCGATCCACAGTTCGCCTTCTGTAATATCTTCCAGACCAGCAATCATACGCAGTGTTGTGGATTTACCACAACCGGAAGCACCAACAAGAACAATAAATTCTTTGTCTGCTACTTCAAGATCAAAGCCTTTTACAACCTGCACGCCATTATCATATGTCTTTTTAACATTTTTAAATGATATGCTTGCCATTTTTAATAAATTCCTCCAAATCAGAGTGATTTTGTACTTTCTCCGGTAATAAGCCGGAATGGGATAACTTCGTGAACCGCATCACCATTGTTTTCTATTTTATCAATCAGGATATCTATGCTGCGCTTCGCAATCTCTTCCCTGTTCTGTCTAATAGTAGTAAGTTTTGTAATCAGATAATCTGCCAGTTCTATACCATCATATCCAACAACTGAAATATCTTCAGGTATATGCAGTCCCCTGTCTTTTATAGCACGCATAGCACCCATTGCCATTACGTCAGACATTGCAAAAACTGCTGTAATATTTTCCATTCTGTCCAGAAGATTATTCATTGCTTCATAACTTTTGGACATAACAAACATCGATGGTTCATACTGCATTTCCGATATAAATGGTACATCGTATTTATTGAACGCCTTTACACAACCATTAAGACGGGTGGAAGCTACCGGTCCATCCAGATAACCGCCAATTATAGCTATATCTCGATGACCAAGTTCCAGCAGGTATTCCACTGCTGCCATAGCACCGTCAGAGTCATCTGTGCTGACACTGGAAAGATTTTTATAATTCAGAGTTTTACCGGAGTTTGTAACCAATACACAAGGTATGTTTATGGCTGAAAACTGTTCCATAAAAACCTGGTGATTACTGCCTAAAAACATGATGCCCATAGGTTTTCTGTCGTTACAAATCTGAATTGCCTGTTCCAGTTCGTTGTCGTTTTCGTTGATATAATAAATCAAACATTCATAGCCTTGTTTTTCAATACCATTCTGTAACTGGCCCATCATAGATGCAAAAAGCATATTGGTAGCACCTTTTACAATAATGGCTATTGAACTGCCGGCATGTTGTTTGAGATGTTTTGCATTACTGTTTATACGAAAATTGTATTTATCTACAATTTCCATAATACGCTTCTTTGCTGTTTCTGATACATCAGGGCGGTTGTTAAGCACGCGGGAGACAGTTCCCACTGCATAGCCCGATTCCCTGGCTATATCTTTTATAGTTATTTTCATTAACCTTTAACAGCGCCAGCTGCAACACCTTTGATAATATGTTTCTGACCCAGCAGGTAGATGATAACAATAGGAATGATAGTAAGCATAATACATGCCATCATTGGACCCATTTCTACACGACCGTAGCTGCCACGGAAATACTGGATAAGCATTGGTATTGTTTTGAATTTCTTGATATCAAGAACCAGGGTTGGAAGCAGATAGTCATTCCATACCCACATAGCTTCAAGAATACCAACAGAAACCATAGTAGGCTTGAGCATAGGCATAACAATAAGGAAATATGTCTGTAGCGGATTACAGCCGTCAATCATTGATGCTTCTTCAACTTCCAGAGGAATTGATTTCATAAAGCCTGCAAACATAAATGTAGCAAGACCTGCACCAAAACCGAGGTAAATAATCCAGATATTCCAAGGTTTGTTCAGTTTCAGCTGGTCAGCTGTCTGTGACAGTGTGAACATAACCATCTGGAAAGGAACAACCATAGAAAATGCAAACAACATATAAAGGCCGGTGGAGATAACCCCCTGTACTCTTGTGATAAACCATGAACACATAGAGCAGAACAGCAGAATCGCAAGAACTGATGTTATAGTAATAAGGAAACTGTAGCCGAGAGACTGCAGGAAACCTTTTGATGCAACTGCATTGATATAGTTTTCCATACCGGCGAACGTTTCAGCTGTTGGCAGCTGGAATGCACCGTTTGTAGTAATAGCACGTTCCTGTTTGAAAGAGTTGAACAGAATCATTGCTATTGGATACATATACAGGATAGATGCAACTGCAAGGATGCAGGACCAAACGGTATCGATTGATTTGTTTTTGTTTTTCATTACCGCTGTACCTCCTTGGAACGAGTTGCTCTGAGCTGTGCAAATGAGATAACAACAACCAGGACACAGAACAGAACAGCTTTGGCCTGGCCGTAGCCTTTCCACTGCATACCTGCACGTGAGTAGAATGTCTGGTAAATATTGAGAGCCAGCATTTCAGTGGAGTGAGCAGGGTCACCTGCTGTAAGTGCAAGGTTCTGGTCGAAAAGTTTGAAAGAGTTTGTAAGTGTAAGGAATACACATACTGTGATGGAAGACATAATCATTGGAAGTTTAACTTTCCAGAATGTCTGCCAAGCATTTGCGCCGTCAATAGCGGCGGCTTCGATAAGGTCATCCGGTACGTTCTGTAAACCGGCGATATAGATAATCATCATATAACCTATCTGCTGCCATGCAGTAAGGATAATAAGACCCCAGTAACCAGCCTGTGAGTTAAGTGCCAGCAGAGGCTGACCAACGATGGAAAGTACACAGTTGATAAGAATCTGCCAGATGTAACCCAGTACGATACCACCGATAAGGTTTGGCATAAAGAATACTGTACGGAAAATGTTTGTACCTTTAAGTTCGCGTGTAAGCAAAAGTGCCAGCCCCAGTGCGATAACATTGATTACAACAATGGAAACAACTGCATATGAAACAGTAAAGCCAAATGCTGAAATAAACTGTTCATCTGCAAGTATGCTCTGATAGTTTGAGAGGCCTACAAATTTGGCATTCTTTACAGTTGTAAACTGACAGAATGACAGATATAACCCTTCAATAAACGGAATAATAAAACCGATTGTAAATGCAAGCAGCGTAGGAAGAACGAAAATAGGGCCGTACTTTTTAAGTGCCTTTTCCATAAAACGCTCCTTTTATAATAATAAACAAAGGGGCAGTATAGTACTGCCCCCGTGTCATTCAATTATTAAATAGTATAGAAATATTTAATTTTATTGATTAGCCGTTAGCAAGTTTGTATTCAGCTGCCCAACCGTCAACGAAGTTTTTAACAACAGCGTTCCAGTTGTCATCTGTCTGATCAGCAGCATATGTTGTCAGAGCCTGACCAACCATGTTTTTCCATTCTTCAGATGGCATTGTTGGGAAGTTCCAGCCTACTGATGCTTTACCAGCAGCGATCATAGCGTCAGCTTCTTTAACAAATTTGTTGTCAGCTGGCAGAGCTTTTGCAAATGGAATTACAAAGCCCATTTCTTTACACATGCCGTTAACACCTGTGTCAGATGTTACACACCAGTTAAGGAATGCCAGTGTAGCGTCGATATCTTCCTGAGAAGCCTGGTTGTTTACACACCAGTAGTTTTCAGAACCTGTGCACAGACCCTGGTTAGCTTCGTCGCCAACACCGATGTACAGAGGAATCATTGTCAGATCGTCGATGATTGCAGCGAGGTCGCCAGCTGCCCATGTACCGTTCTGGTAGAATACAGCTTTGCCATCGATCATTTCTGTTACAGCGTCGTTACCTGTTTTTGCAGAAAGTTCTGCTGGGTCACATGTAGCGTTGTTGATGTACAGATCCCAGATATTTCTGTAGTTGTCAAGGTATGTACCTTTGATTGTACCTGGAGTGATGCCTTCTGTTATATATTCAAATGTCAGAGGCAGGTTAGCAAGGTGAGTTTTGAATCTCCAGTCAGAAGAACCGTCCATACCTGCAGAGGAGAATGCTGCAAAGCCAAGTTCGTCTTTTCTTGCCTGGATGTCTTCAGCAACTTTTTTCAGGTCAGCGAAAGATTTGATATTTTCAACTGTGTAGCCTGCTTTGTCAAGCAGTTTTGTGTTAGCGATGATACCGTATGTTTCGATAACATAAGCAAGACCGTAAACTTTACCGTCTTCAACAAGAGCAAAGTCATCGCCCAGCAGCTGGCCGTAAACTTCAGAACCTGCGAGGTCGTAGCAGTAGTCTTTCCAGTTTGCAAGACCTACAGGGCCGTTAACCTGGAAGAGAGTTGGAGCATCAGATTTGCCCATTTCTGCCATAAGAGTTGTTTCGTATTCACCGGAAGCTGCTGTAACAACTGTTACAGGAACACCAGTTTCATCAGTGTAAGCTTTAGCAAGAGCCTGCCACTGTGCATCCTGTTCTGGTTTGAAGTTGAGGTAGTAAACAGATGGTGTATCTGCTTCTGCTTCGCCGCCGCCACAAGCTGTGAAAACTGTGAGCATGCAAGCCATAGCCAGAATGAGAGCTAAAAGTTTTTTCATAGTTTTTCCTCCTAATGGATTTGCGTTACGCATATTTTCGGAAACGTTTCCAGTTTCCTGTTCCTTTTTATTTTAATGCCATTTGATGGATTTTTCAAGACATTTTTGTACAATTAATTCAAAATAGTATACTTGCTATAAAAGAATTAACTTTTTTGTGCAATATTACTTTTCAGGATTATTACAAAATTAAATTATTGTTGCTGTTAAACAAATAACAATAATTTACTTGAAAAATCAATTACTTTTATTTATTATAAATAGTACACACTAAAGACTGAAAGCAGGCAATTAATATGGATAATACCCCACATAACAAATTTCAGATAACCAAAGGCAGTCCCGGTCTCAGATTGAGAGAAATACTGATGGATTCTGACGGTCTGCTGACATTGGTAAAACTGAATGTATTATTTCTTTTCACCACTTTACCTTTTATTCCATTTTTTTTGCTTATTACAGGCGGTGGTTCTTTTACAGCATTGCTGTACTGCACAAATCAGTTGGTAAGAACCGGCTCGGTATTGCAGGTAATGAAAACTTATTTTAATATTTTTAAAAAATATTTTAAAAGAACATTCATTGCCGGTATGATTCTGTCACTGACCAGCGTTGTTTTGATCGCAGGATTGATAATATATCTTACAATGGCTGGTTCTAACATTATTTATATACCTATGGCATCCGTTTCTCTGCTGGCACTTATTTTTATATGGTCTGTCGCAGTTCACCTGTTCCCTGCTTTCACAGAAGAAGAAAACAGTAATAAAACTGCAAAGGAACTATTTAAAGAATCTGTTTCACTGATTTTTGCAAAAATGAAAGAAACACTGGTTGCTGTGATAATCTCTGTAATAGTTATTTTCGGAATTATACTGATGTTGCCTAAAACATTACCTCTGTTACTGGTTATGATTTTCTCAGTTCCTGCCCTGGCTGCAGGGTTTGCACATTCCGATGCAGAATTTATAAGTGATATAATATAAAAAAGCTCCCTTACGGATAAAACGTAAGGGAGTTATTATTATCTGAGATATTCTTCCAGCAGTTTGTATGTGTTTACAAGACCTTCAACGTGGCTGCGTTCATAGCCGTGGGAAGCATAAACACCTGGACCGATAAGACCATGACGGATGTCATAGCCAGCTTTAAGGCTTACATCAACGTCTGAACCATAGAATGGGTAAATATCGATTGCATAATCTGCACCAGCTTTATTGGCTGCTGCTACCAGTTCATTTACAACATCATAGTTATATGGACCTGATGAGTCTTTTGCACAGATAGAAACCTGTGTTTCTTTACAGTTAAGGCCATTGCCAACACAGCCCATATCAACGCTGATCATATCCACAACATCTGCTGGGATACCTGCTGCTGCACCGTGGCCAACTTCTTCATAAACTGTAAAGTTGATATACACTTTTCTGTTGAATGCAGCATCGCCTTCTTTAAGCGCTTTTGCAAGTGTCAGCAATACAGCGGCTGATGCCTTGTCATCGAGAAAACGGCTTTTGATAAAACCGCTTTCTGTAATTGTAAAACGTGGATTTACTGCAACAAAGTCACCTGTTTCGATGCCAAGTTTCTTTGTATCATCTTTGGAGTAAACTTTTTCGTCCAGCAGAAGTTCCAGTGTGCTGTCAAATGCTCTTACAGCAGTGGCTACTTCCCTGTTTACATGTGAAGACGCATTTTCTACCTGGAATGTACCCTGGTATTTTTTGCCTTCTCTTGTGATAACTGTAACAGTTTCAGTTTCCACATTTGGCGCCTGAAGACCACCCAGAGGTGTTACCATAAGTGCACCATTGCCTTTTACAGTTTTTACCATAGCACCCAGAGTATCCACGTGCGCAGCAAGCATAAGGGCGTTTTCACCTTCATTAAGTGCGCAGATCACACCACCTTTATTAAGAGAGTATGGTGCATACCCCATTGAGCCAAGTTCAGCCATAAGATATTCGCTTACTTCTTTAGTGTAGCCTGTTGGACTTGGAATTGCCAGCAATTTTTCCAGCTGGCCAAGCATATATTCTTTTAAATTCTGTTTCATTAAAATCACCTGTTCTTGAATTTTTTATTAATTATACTATTATTGTTGTTTTATGTAAAGTGTGATAAAACGAATATTTAGCAGTGATAATATAATTTATAAATGATTATTTATTGATTAATTGATTTCAATATGGTAAATTTTAAATATATAATAACTTTTTAAATAGGAGCACCACTATGTCAAACAATATAACTTACGATGAACTTGACTACTATGCACGTATGGCCAGCGAATCCTTTATGGATGACCCAATGTACAAATGGACAACACCAAATGAAAAGAAAAGAAAAAAATATATTTATGAAATGCTGCGTGTAAGATTGTATGCTTCTGCCAAATCAGATATTATTTATCTGGATGAAGAAAAAAGAAGTATGTTAGTACTCAGAAAAGCATTGAACAGTTATGATGTGGCAGAGATGATAAAAGTACCAAAGCGGTATAAACTCAACTTATATCCTGGCTCACTTTACAGAAACTTTTCTTTCTATTCTGTATTCGACAACAAAGAATATTTTGATGAAAACACATATATTTTATCACCTGTTTTTACCGCCAAAGAACACTGGGGAAAAGGCGTAGCATCTGCACTGATAAATAAAGCTGTCGCCGATTTGACAGCACAGGGATACAAAATCGGGCTGGATACACAGAACCCTGACAATATTCCATTTTATGAAAAATTAGGTTTCAAACTGATTGGCAAAAAAATATATGAGAAAGCCGGTCTTTACAATTATTATATGCTGTATCAGAACTAAATAAAAAGCTCAACCATGGCAATCGCTTGGTTGAGCTTTTATATTTTAATACAAATCAATACTCGTTTGAAAATTCCACTTTTACATCTCTGTCAAACAGTGCTGAAAGTGCTTTCATAGGGTCAACATTGTTGTAAATAACATCATATACCAATTTTGAAATAGGCATTTCCACGTTGTATTCCTGTGACAGTTTCATCAGTGCCTTTACTGTCGCCACGCCTTCTGCCAGTTTTGAATATGGCTGTTTTGTTATGAATTTTTCACCGAACATTCTGTTCTGGCTATGTGGTGAAAACAGTGTGGCTTCATAGTCACCCAGATGTGCCAGACCATAGGCAGACAGTTCATTGCCGCCCATTGCATTGATAAGACGAGAAACCTCTCTGGCGCCACGGGCCATAAGTGCACCTTTCAGGCTGGAAAGTTTAGCGCCATCCAGCATACCTGCAGCGATGCCAATTACGTTTTTTGCAGCTGCACCGATTTCTGTGCCAACAAGGTCATCACCCAGGTAAAGACGGATAAGGTCTGATGAGAATTTACTTACCACATCATCAATAACCATTTTGTCTTCACTGTCTACAACCATACAGTTTGGAATACCAGCCATAAAATCCTGTACATGACCAGGACCAACCCATACACAGATATTTACATACTGACGGATTGTATCCTTTACAATCTGTGAAAGTCTTTCACCGGATTCACTTTCGATACCTTTCATACAAAGAATAAAAGTTTTACCGTGAACATTGTACTGATTTATTCTTTCACAAAATTCTCTCAAATGCTGTGCACTGATGGAAATAACAATGTATTCTGCCCTGTCCAATGCTTTGCCAAGGTCAGGTTCAAGAATAAGGTTATCCGGCAGTTCAAGATAAGAGTTTTTTCTTTCTTTCAACAGTTGTTCATAATCCGGACTGCCTTCTTTGCCCCAAAGAGCAACATTGTTTTTTCTTGAATGATAAACCGCAAGGAATGTGCCCCATCTGCCGGAGCCTAAAACTGTAACGTTCATATATCTTTTCCTTTCATCGTATGTATTTTAAAATTAATTAAAACTATTCTGCAGCCGGAGCATCTACTGGTTCATTTGCAGGCCGTTCTGTTGGCTGCTCTACAGGTGGTTCAGGCGTAGGTGTTGGCTCTGGTGTTGGTTCCGGTGTTGGTGTTGGAGTAGGTTCAGGAGTAGGAGTCGGTGTTGGTTCCGGTGTTGCTTCCTGTGTAGGTTCTGGAGTTATTTCTGGTGTAGGTTCAGCAGTTGGTTGAGATGTTGGTTCTTCACTTGGCTGCTGGGTTGGAGTAGGTTCTGTTGTAGGTTCAACAGTTGGTTCCTTGGTTGGTGATGGGCTTGGTTCCACTGATGGACTTGGTGATACCAACACCTGACTGGATGAAACACCAACACTGGAAGAATCAACCTTACTGGATGATACTGCATTGCTGGATGAATGCACCTTACTGGAAGAAATCACCTGTGATGATGAAACAACACTGGAGGACGCAATGCTTGATGAAGCAATGCTGGAAGATGCCATACTGCTGGAAGCTGATGAACTGGAAGATCCTTCTGCTACATATGGTGCATTTCTTCTGGTTGGAATATTACCACGTGCAGGTCTTTCATCTTTAACCACGTGTTTATGGCTGCCCACATATTCCAGCAATGCCTTATAGCCTTCTGACGTAAGATGAATGCCATCTTTTGCAATGTATTCTTTTTTCATAAATCCATTTTCAGGATCTTTGTACATTTCTGCAGTGTTAAGGAATTTAAGACCGCGTTCACGACACATTTCAGCAAGAGCAATATTGAAATCATCAATATCCTGCATTGTAATGTTTGGATAATCCCTGGTTTTACCTACAGGAATTACAGACGCCACGATTATATCAGCATAAGGGTATGCCTTTTCAATGGCATCAAGTGCTTTATTGTAGTACATAATGAAGTCTTTTGTTTCTGTGCCACCTGCATTGTTTGTGCCAAAATTGATTATAATTCTGCGTGGTTTCAGCATACTTACAGCTGTTGGAATTGTAACTGGTTCTTCGTAGCCTACAAACCACATACATTTATTGCTTATTACCTGCTGGATAGGCATACCTGTCATACCCAATACATACTGCAGTGAAATATGGTTGTATGCAGCCAGGCCTTCGGTATTTGAGTCACCTATAAACAGTGTTTCACGGAAATAGTTTCTGTCTTCAATATCATTTTCAGCAATAACAACATCGTCATATTCCTTGATAAGTTTCAGATATTCATCCTCATATTTTGCATCTGCCTGTGGATCATATGAGCCGGATGCCAGGACAGTATTGCCGGTTATCTCACTGGATGAAGCAGGATTTTTACCTCTGCCAAACAAAGCTGTAAGAGCTGTAAAGAATATCCGCACCAGAAGCAGCGCAATAATAATCAGCTGTATTCTGGTCTTTTTATCCAGTTTCATAAATCTTTTTCTGTAAACTCTCAGATAGTCTGCAAGAGTGTGTTTATTTTTTGGGGATTTATAAGTTGCCATTTTCTAATTTTCCAATACCTTTATTAATTCTCTTATATCATCTACAAGGGCGATGTTATCGTATGCGGACAGTTCTTCCCTGCTGCCAAAGCCGTAAAGAACGCCAACTGCGTCCATGCCAAACTCTGCCGCGCCAGTAAGGTCAAACATTCTGTCCCCAACCATCAGTACCTGTGATGGTGCAAAACCTGTCTGTTTCAGCACATAATCAATAACATCTTCTTTTTTGCTGATTCTACCGTCCATAGTGGCACCACCAACAAAATCAAAATATTTTTTTATGTCAAAATGTTCCAGTATGGTGTCAACAAATTTTTCTGGTTTGCTGCTGGCTGTACACAGAACATAGCCCATTTCTTTAAGTTTTTCCAGTGTTTCAGTCACTCCTGGGTAAATCTGGTTTTCATAAAGACCTATAGGTGCAAAACGTTCGCGGTACTTTGCAACCGCTGCCTCTGCCAGCTGTACATCCGGACCCAGCAGTTCTATAAATGTATCCAGCAGTGGCGGACCGATATATTTTCTGAAGCCTGGTTTAAGCTCATCCACATTTTTCAAGCCATAAAATTCCGCGGCAAACCGTATAGAATTTACTATACCTTCTTCAGGATTTGTAAGTGTTCCATCAAGGTCAAAAAATATTGCTTTATATCTCATATATCTCACATCCTTATATCTTTCAATATAGTATACCATTTTACAGCTGATCTAACAAGAAGATTTTATTTTATGCTACTGGGTAACATATTCAGGATTTTTACATATTATACTTTAAGCGATTGCTAATAACATTTATGGAGGATATATGATGAATACAGAAATCAACTGTGTAAAAGATTATCTGTGCAACAATAAAACAAGATTTGGTATTCTGGACAATGTGCCTGAAACAGAATATCTGAACATCACAGCACAGAATGTCCGATTTATCGCCACAAAACAGATACGCACAAGTATTCCGCTGCCAAGTGTAAATGGTATTCTGAACAACTGCCGTGGCATTATAAACTATCCCGGGGTTATAGATACATCTTACGCCAGTTTCAGGGTAACTGATGCCCACGAAGAACTGGTACACTGCGACACTGATAAACCCGGTGTAAGGGTTACAATCAATGGCCAGATTGTTGTGCGCAGTGTTCCGGAAAAAGAAGGCTGTCCACCTACATATATTGCAATCCCGGTGCAGGTTGTGGACGAAGTACTGTACAATTTCTACTCTGCTGAAAACGGTTCTCTGGTAGAATTTCTGAAAGACGAACTGGCATATATTGATGGCAGCTGTATGACAGTGCAGTTAAGCTGTAATATTTACAAAGATACATCTGGTGCCTGCCCAAGATATATGGCAAGAATCAGAGGTAACATTGTAGATAAACTCTGGAAAAGAGAAAGTATATGGGTGGAAGGCATAAGACCATATCCATACAATGCACTTACTTTCTGTGACAGCTTTGACACAGGTTGTAACTTTGCCGAAGAAGCAGACAACGAAGAAGACTGCGGCTGCAACGGCTGATAAATACCAAAACGGCAGGGTTAATCCCTGCCGTTTTTTGCTATATGCCGGATAATTATATCCATCTTTTCATTAATGTAGCCAAGAATTTTTATAATTTCTCCATTTTCGTTCTGCCAGACATCTGTATGGCTGAATTCATAGCCGAAATCCTTTTGGCTGTTATCTGCCAGATTAGGCAGTTGTGTGGCTGAAATATCGATAACAAATGGTTCTTTTTTCATAAAATCACCCTTTATCATCTATATTCATTTTTTATTCCAGATATTCCCTGATAGCCTTTTCCACTTCCTGTATTTCTTCCAGAAATGCCGATGCAGACAGACGCAGCGCCCCGTGACCTAAAATAATAATCTGTTCCAGACCGTCAGAAGTTGCAACGCGTACACGGTGCTTTCTTCCTATTTCGTGGGTTACCTTTTCTATATACATATCAGCAGTTTCTGCTTCTTTTGTGTATACAATAGTGATATTGTGGTATTTTGATATTTCGCCCACGTTACCTTTTACTTTGTAGGCATCAAATACCAGAATAACCTCGCATTTTTTAAAGCCCCGGTAATTGCACAGAGTGTTTGCCAGTTTATGGCGGGCATCCTCTATATCCTGGGCGGCAATTTTTTTCAGATGTTCCCAGGCGAAAATAATATTGTAACCATCCACCAGCAGATATTCTTTTTCATATGGCTGTGCATTTGGATTTTTCTTCACAGCATCTTCTTTTGGCGCTGTTTTCATTGCCAGATATTTATCTGTTTTAATTTTTCCGTAAGTGGATTCAAAGATTTTCAGCAGTTCTTTATCATCTTCCAGTGATGTATAATACTGCTCTACCTGTCTGCGTGAAACACGGACAGGTCTTTCTTCAGAAACTGTCTTCTTTTCTTTCAGGAAAGACTCCAGATGCATTTTGTTTTTTACTTCATTCCACTTAACGACAAAGCCAGCACCATGGGTACAGAAGACACTGTCCGGAGTATTTTCCAGGTCTGCTTCCGGGTCGTATGCAAATTTTTCTATAATTTCATCTGCATTGTGACAAGGGAAATAACCTTTGAATTTAAGGTTTATTCTGCCTTTGCCACGTGTGAAATTGATAAGGGATGAGTTGTATGAATTGATTTCAGATACTGGTGCCGAGCCTGTAAGTGTACTGCTGTCACCATCCTGCATAGGGGATTCAAAACTGCCGCTCATTTTCTGAATATCAGTCATTACACGGCCTATATTTTCATTTGGTACTGTTATCTCAAAATCATACCAAGGCTCTAAAAGCACACTTTCTGCCTGCATAAGGCCATTTCTGACAGCGCGGTAGGTAGACTGGCGGAAATCGCCGCCTTCTGTGTGTTTAAGATGTGCACGTCCGTTTACAAGGGTGATTTTTATATCTGTAATCGGAGAGCCTGTCAGCACACCGATGTGTGTTTTTTCATAGAGATGTGTGATGATAAGTCTTTGCCAGTTTCTGTCCAGCTTGTCTTCACTGCACAATGTGTCAAATACAAGTCCTGAACCCGGTTTGCCAGGTTCCAAAAGCAGGTGAACTTCTGCATAGTGGCGCAATGGTTCATAATGACCAACACCTTCAACTGTTGTTTTAATGGTTTCTTTGTACAGAACACTGCCAGCATCAAAAGAAATATCTATACCAAATCTCTGCTGACAAAGTGTTTTTATAATTTCCAGCTGTATTTCACCCATAAGGCTGAGATGTATTTCCTTTGCCTGTTCGTTCCAGACAATACGCAACTGTGGCTCCTCTTCTTCCAGCTGACGCAATTTTGCCAGCACAGTTCTCACATCATATTTTTCATCAAATATAACTTTATATGAAAAAATAGCCTGTAAAACAGATTCTGTACTGTTTTGCTCGGCACCAAGTCCCTGGCCAGGATAAGTGTGATTCAGACCTGTAACCGCGCATACACTGCCTGCTGTAAGTTCCTGTTCTGCTTTGAATTTTTCACCGGTATATAAACGAATGCTGTTTACTTTTTCTGTATGGCTTTCACCATTTTTATCTATCTGCGGTACAGAGTTTTTAACCTTCAGACTGCCGCCTGTTATTTTAAGGAATGTCAGTCTGTCATTGCCGTCATATGAAACCTTAAAAACTTTTGCACCGAATTTATCTGGGTATTGTATTGTTGGAGTATATTTTTCAACAGAATCTATAAAATTGTCCAATCCTTCCATTTTAAGGGCTGAACCAAAAAAGCAAGGGAAAATCTTTCTGTCAAAAATAAGCTGGGAAATATCATCATCTGACAATTTTTCATCTTCCAGCAGTTTTTCCATCAGAGCTTCATCGAAAAGTGAAACTTCTTCAAAAACATCATTTTCTTCCATTGAAAAATCTATACAGCCATTGCCAAACTGTTTTTTCAGCTGTGACATAACAACAGATTTGTCTGCGCCTGGCAAGTCCATTTTGTTTACAAAAATAAATGTAGGCACATTGTAGTTTTCAAGTAGATTCCAGAGTGTGACTGTATGGTTCTGTACTCCATCAAGGGATGAAATAATCAGTACTGCACAGTCAAGAACCTGCAGGGTTCTTTCCGCCTCTGCGCCAAAATCAACGTGACCAGGAGTATCCAGTAGGCACAACTGCAAATCGCCGTGACTTAACACTGCCTGTTTTGAAAACACAGTGATACCACGGCTTTTTTCTATTTCATTTGTATCAAGGGCAGTGTTGCCGTGGTCTACCCTGCCGGCCTTTTTAATACTGCCGGTAAGATAAAGCAGACCTTCTGACAGAGTGGTTTTACCGCTGTCAACGTGGGCAAGGACACCCATAACAAGTTTTTTCATATTTTATCCATTCCAATAAATTTATAATATTTTATTATATAATATATCCGTATATTTGGCAAATAAATATCCCTCTTTCCAGAGGGATATCACTATTTCTGTATAAACACAATATTTGTTTCGGTGGTGTGCTGTGGTGAAAATTCATAATTCAATCTGTTGAATTTCCTTATTTCTTCTGGATTTTCTATGTTGTTCTCCGCCATAAATCGCACCATTTCACCGCGGGCCATTTTGCATTTTGTACCCTTTTCTATTAATTTACCATCAATCAGATCAGCAAATGTAATTGTAATAAACTTTATATTATCCGAAAGATATTTTGAAATTGTTTTGGAATATTCTTCTGATGCAAGGTTGATTATTGTGTCTGTATCTTTTGTTACAAAGTCATATAGATCCCTGCCCCAGTAGTCATACAAATTTTTCTTTTCGCCGATTTTCAGCTTTGCCTGCATTTCCAGACGGTATGGCACTACTCCGTCAAATGGACGTACCACCCCATAAAAGCCGGACAGTATAAACAGATGATTCTGTATATACTCAAACTGACTGTTGTCAAAGACTGCAGGTGCCATATATTTGAAGGCAATGCCATCATAAGCCAATATAGCCGGGGTGATATTGCGGTTCAAATTCATATTTTCAAGTCGCTGAACATTTTCTTCTGCAATTTTATCATTGCAGGCCCACAGTTTTTTCAGTTCTGCATAGGTTTTGGACTGCAGTTCATTTTTTATGGTTTCTGTTTTATCGAGAAATGGTGGCAGGGACACAGTTTCCAGGCTGTCAGTGTCTACAACCATCTTCTTGGCAGGAGAAAGAATTATTTTAAGCATAGTTACCTCTTTTGATTTTATACCTATATTTTATTGCCTTGAGAAAAATAAATCAACAGTATATATTGACATTTTTCTCCGACAGTTGTAGAATATAATCAAACTACTACTATTGTCAGAGATATGATATGAAAATTAAAAAGTTACCTGAAACAGAACTGGAACTGATGCTGGCACTGTGGGACGCTGACAAAAGTGTACAGAGAAATTATTTCAACACAAAATTCAGCGATAAAGGATGGTCAGACAGCACTATCCTGACAATGCTGTCCAGATTGCAGGAAAAAGGCTTTATTACCAGTGAAAAAAGCGGTAATAAAAACATTTACTCCCCTGCAATTTCAAAGGAAGAATATATGCAAGTTGAAAACAGCAGTTTTCTTTCCCGTCTGCACAAAGGCAGTATAAAGCATTTTGTTGCCAGTCTTGCTGACAGTGACGAACTGTCTGCCCGTGATATTGATGAACTGGAACAACTGCTGAAAGAACTGAAAGGAAAATAGCAGGAGGTGTATTTATGTTTGATTTTGAATTATTGACTCCTTATATAGAAATCATCTTCCCTGTTTCGCTTATTATTGCAATTATGCTTTTGCTTGTGCCTGTAATGGACAAAAGATATGTGGCAAAAGCAAGGTATTTCATATGGCTTGTAATTGCTGTAAGATTGCTGATACCATTTGATATCTGGCACAGCGCTGACACACAGCACCTGATAAATGCTGATTTGCCAAATTTTGCAATAGTGAGAAATGATGTGCTGGATTATATAGAACAGCAGGAAGATATTGCTGAAAACAATATTGCCATAGACCCGTCCCGGCAACTTGAAAAACCTGCATTTACCGCTTTTCCAAGAATAGTTTTGCACAGTGTGATTGAATGGGTATGGTCCCTGGGCAATATAGGACTGCTGGTTTACTTTACTGTTCAATATATGTTTGCAAAGGCAAAAATGAAAAGATTATCCACGCCGGATAATGACGGGCAGGAAATGCTGAACAGACTGTGCAGCGAAATGAACATAAACCGCAGGCTGAAAATATATCGTTGCAGCTGTATAAGCACAGCAATGATAATGGGCATTGTTTTCCCTGTTATATTTGTTCCTGACATTGAAATGACAGATGATATGCTGGAAATGATGCTGCGCCACGAGCTGACACATTACAAACGTAAAGACATACTGTATAAATTTGTGCTGATGCTTTCCTGCTGTATGCACTGGTTTAACCCACTGGTATGGCTGATGGACAGACAGGCACAGAAAGATGTAGAAATATGCTGTGATAATGATGTGATTGCCGGCCAGAGTGAAGAGTTCAAACAGTTGTACAGTGACAGTATTCTGAAAATGGTAAAAGCCGGTGTTATAAGAAAAACTGCATTTTCAACATACTTTTCAATGGATAAAACAGCTCTTGCCTCACGTTTTAAAAATATTTATGATACCACTGTCAAGAAAAGCGGCAGAATGGCAATAGCCGGTATACTGATACTGTGCCTTTCAAGTACACTGTTTGTATCCTGTACAGGCAGTTCATCTAATAATTATCTTTCAAAAACATCTTCCATTCTTTCCAATAACAACAGAAATATTTTTATTGCAGAGGATGCTGATTATATCTATTTCAAAGATGCAGTAAAAATCAAAAAGATGAACAAAGCTGATGAAACTGTAATAGAGCTGTATACCTTTGATGCAACTTTATATGAAATTCCGACTGATCTGGAGTATTTTGACGGTAGACTTTATATTTTCACCTCATTGGGCGAAGTGGTTTCTATGGACACCAATGGGGAAAATATAAAGAAAACCAAACTGCCGGCAGAGTTGATGCTCAGCAGTGTTGCTGTAAGCAAAGGCACATATAATAATCAGCTTTACTATTTTCAGGGCGATACATACAGGATAGACCCCGAAACTCTTGAATTTGAAAAAACAGAACGTATATCCACAGGTACAAGAATTGCATCAGATGGCTCTATATGGGTAAGAACAACAGAAGACAATGTCGGCAGACTGTACAGAACAGATGAAAACGGACAGATGGTCCTGTTTACCGAAGCCAATGAAAGTGTATGGTCAAGCCATATGACAAACAGCTATATGTTCTACTGTGTATGGGAAAACGGTGATATGAGTAAATATTATATTTACCGTGCAGATATAAGCGGTGAAAACAAGATTCTGATAAAAGAAGTGGAATTGAATGATGCATCATTCAGAGTTACATTTGACAACAGTTTTATCTACCTGCCGATAAGCAAAACCCAGCTTGTGAAAATTCATAAGGAAACCCTGAAAGAAACAGATATTTCTGTATCTGCAGAAGCATACTACTCATCTCTGGGCGAAGTATGTAACGGAAAACTGTTTGAAACAAATATTTCCTGTTACTACATTGACCTTGATACAGGGGAAAAAGTAAATCTTTCAAGTTATTGGACAGAATAACATAAAACCATAAAAGGCAGGGTTTCCCCTGCCTTTTGTTTTGCAATAATTCAATTATTCGCCAAATTCGTTTTCGTCATTCCATACTTTGCAGTTGTCCATAATTCTGGCTTCGCCCAGTTTGGAAATCATATAATGTGCCCAATCCCAGGATTTCTGTGCCTGTGCGCAGGTATACTGTGTCAGGTATTCTTTTGCAGCGGCTTCGTCAACTGCTTTCAGTGCCTTGTAAGCGCCTTCAATAGCATCTTTTTCAACTTCCCAGGCTTTTTCCAGTTTTGCTATTTCTTCTTCGATTACTTTGTGTGTGCCTTTGTAATCAAATTCTGTGAAGTAAAGCAGAACTTTAAATGCCCAGAATGCTTTTTCTGGGTTATAAACCAGTTCTTCATTATCCACATAGAAATGTGCTGCCTGTGAAGCCTGCGGGCTCATCCAGTTATAGCCTTTTGGAATTCTTGTAAGAGCAACAGGGTACCAAGGTGTATATGGTGATACACAGCCTTTTGGTGCGGCACGCAGCATTCTTGTAAGATTGATATCTTCATTGAATTCCACAACAATGCTTTCAACTGTCATTGGGTTACAGATTGTCAGTGGTGAGTAGTAACCGCGGTGTGGGTTCTTTTTCAGACCTTCTGTTTCGTCATCAGGTGTGCCAAGGTAGTGACTGCGCATAACCTGTTTCAAATCGTCTGCAGAATATTTTCTGTCTGCTTTCATTGAGAATGGAGTAATTTCGTCTTCACCCAGTTCAATGCCTTTAAGGATTCTCCAGGCATTTCTTGCGCGGTAAAGGTTGTACTGTTTCTTTACACCTTCCTGATATGTAAGTGCAAAGTCAAAGTCTGACCAGTCGCCTTCTACTGCCGGTGTATACCAGCCCTGCTGGATTGCGTGTGGTATAAGGTTTGGTGAAGCATAGAAATTGTCTTTGTCGTTCAAATCAATTTTATGTATTGTATACCAGTTAGGGATGTAGTAAACTTCATCATCGCCTACACGCTGTGCCACAATGTTAAAGCCTTTTGGCACCTGTACAACCCAGGCTTCATCTTTGTCTACAACCTGATATGAACGTGATGAGAAATAGCCGAACTGTTCAACCAGCTGAGCGATAACCTGTACACCTTCACGGGCTGTTTTTGCTCTTTCTGCTACCAGTCTTCTGATGCCGTAGCCTATACCATAAGCTTCTCTGTTGTCGGAATGACTGCCAGTTGCGTCTTTACTTGGACGGCAAGCATTTGAAACAACTGCCACACCAAATTCATTTACAAAGCCGTCAGCAAAAGAAATACCGCCTTCACAGCGAACTTCTGACCAGTAGTAAGCATATGTTTCTTCTACCTGTGGAATAACTGCAGATGCATCTGCAAATGTGATAACTGTGCCTGGTTTATGTTTGATTCTTGGAACAAGATGGGTCTGTACCACAGCCTCTGTGTCATCTTCATTATGAGCCAGCAGAACTTTGCCTGTAACTGATGCGTTTTTACCCACGATAGCTGTGGAACAGTTACCTCTGTCGCTGCCCATATATTCATATACCAATTTTTCCATAACGTACCTCCATTTATTTAAATAAATGCTTTATATTATTAATATAACATATATCAACAATAAAAAGAAACAGACAAACATATTAAATATATCAGTCTGTTTTGGTTAATTTATATAATTGAATCTGTATATGGCGAAAATCGGATAAATATAAAAAGACCTGACTTGTGTCAGGTCTTTGGTGGAGACGATCGGGATCGAACCGACTACCTCTTGAATGCCATTCAAGCGCTCTCCCAGGTGAGCTACGCCCCCATATGTTTGGTACTTGATTATAATACCACAAGTATATTGAAATTGCAAGTATTTTCTTGAATATAAGATTTGAAATTGGTATACTTTGATTATAAATCTGTATATAGGGGTAATCAATATGAATAAAACAATAGCCGTTGTATGTGCAATGAAAAGCGAGGCACAGCCTTTGATAAACAGGATGTCTGATTTAAAGGATGAAAGCTGTCACAATTTTGAAATTTATCGTGGAACTTTGGGTGAAAACACTTTATTAATATGCATTTCTGGTGTTGGTATGGTAAATATGGCATCCCTGGTGACATATATATCCGTTACATATTCACCTGACTGTTTCTTCAATTACGGTATAATCGGCGGCTACGGTGACATACACAAAGGCAGTCTTGTTATTGTAAACGACTGTATCAATATAAACTCAACTAAGTTTGATTCTGCGCCCGAGGGTGCAGGCACAAGCCTTTCAAGGGCAAAACTGGTAACATTCAGCGAAAGTATCGATAACAGCCCTGTTATTTATAAATCTGACGAAAAACTTATTTCTGTAGCATTATCAGATGCTGATAAAGATGTTATCTGCGGCAGGTTGGGTTCTGGTGATATGTGGAACAAGGAATATGATAAAATTATGCTGTTCTACAATAAATTCAATGTTAGTGGCGAAGATATGGAAGGCTATGCTATGTATCAGATTGCGGACAGATTCAGCATACCTGCTATCTCTGTAAAAGGTGTTTCCAATAATGAAATACTTAAAGAATCCTATGATTATTCTGTAATGGATAAGCTGTCTGATTTTGTATACAACATACTTAAAAAGATATAAACAAAATGTCATTCCCAGTATAATTTGGGAATGACATTTTTTATTTTAATCTTCAAATTCCAGTGTTAGACCGGCGCCCGTTTTTACATAACAGGTTACTTTATCAGCAAAGTCTGCAATGGCAGGACCTGTGCAATGACATACACCTGCATAGTTAATGCCACTCTCGTTGAAATATTTTACAGTTTCAGCAACACGCTGTGGGTTATAAGGAACAAGGTGTGTACCGCCAAATACAGCATGAATTTTTTCGCCTGGGAAATGTTTTTTAACTGTTTCGATTATGTTCATAATGCCGTTGTGGGCACAGCCTGAAAGTATTACCAGACCTTCTTTAACTTTGATTACACAAACCTGTTCATCGGGGAATTCGTCTACAACATAATCACCGGATGGTGTTTCCATACGGGAGGCAGGAAAAACTGCTTCTATCCCCCTCTGTACTGGGAAATTGCCAACAAGATAAACATCTTCGCTGATTTTATACAGGTCATCTGCAACAATTCTCATACCAAATTTGCCATTTGGAAAGAACCATTCAAGTGGCATTGCAGGACCAACCATTTCAAGATTGTCAGCTGCTGTCGGGTCAGTTTTTGGGTCAAAACGATGGTCCCAGTATTTGCGGATGTGGAAGCCTTTGTGTAATAATATCTGCACACCGGAGGTAAATTTATCTTTCATAAATACAAATCCACCTGCGTGGTCAACGTGATTATGGCTGAAAGCAACAACATTTACTTTTGAAAGGTCTATGCCAAGTTTATCAGCATTTTCACCTGCAGCACCAAAATAACCGCAGTCAAAAACCATTTTTACGTCACCTTTTTCAAAATAAACAGATGTGCCGTGTTCGCCTTTCAGCCCATCTTTCACAACTGAATTTTCTGATAAGAATATAAGTTTCATAATATATGCCCCCACTTTACAATTACATATATTATAAACAAAAAAGACTGTCTTTTGCAAGACAGTCTTTTAATATGCATTATGCTAAATATTACAGCAGGATACCTACGAATACATTGCAGAATACCAGAGCAACGATTGTCATCAGTTTGATGAGGATGTTGATAGCTGGACCGGATGTATCTTTGAATGGGTCACCTACTGTGTCACCTACAACAGCTGCTTTATGAGCATCGGAGCCTTTGCCGCCGTGTGTGCCGTTTTCGATGTATTTTTTAGCGTTATCCCATGCACCACCAGCGTTGGACATGAAGATAGCCATCAGAACACCTGTTACCAGGGAACCTGCCAGCATACCGCCAACAGCTTCTGTACCAAGCAGGAAGCCAACCAGCAGTGGAGCAACAACAGCCATAACACCTGGAACGATCATTTCTCTGAGGGAAGCTTTTGTAGAGATGTCTACGCAAGCTGCGTAGTCAGGTTTGCCTGTACCTTCCATGATACCTGGAATTGTACGGAACTGACGACGAACTTCTTCGATCATGGAGAATGCTGCTTTAGAAACAGATTCCATTGTGAATGCAGAGAAGAAGAATGGCAGCATACCACCGATCATCAGACCGATGATTGTTGTGTGTGAAAGAATGTTGATAGATTCGAGACCTACAGCTTCAGCGTAAGAAACGAACAGAGCCAGAGATGTGAGAGCTGCGGAACCGATAGCGAAACCTTTACCCATAGCAGCTGTTGTGTTACCTACAGCGTCGAGGGAGTCTGTGATTTCACGAACGGAGTCTTCCAGACCAGACATTTCTGCGATACCACCAGCGTTGTCAGCGATTGGGCCGTAAGCGTCAACAGCAACAGTAATACCTGTTGTGGACAGCATACCAACAGCTGCAAGAGCGATACCGTACAGACCACATACTGCGAAAGCAACATAGATGCCTACACAGATGAGGAGAACTGGAACAGCTGTAGATGTCATACCAACAGCCAGACCGGAGATGATTGTTGTAGCAGCACCTGTTTCAGACTGTTCTGCAATTTTCTGAACTGATTTGTAGTCGCCAGATGTGTACATTTCTGTAACTGTACCGATGAGCAGACCAACGATAAGACCAGCGATGATAGCACCAGCTGGAGCAAAGCTGCCAAAGAATACTTTTGACAGAGCGATAGAACCAACAACAACGATAGCGTCAGCTGTGTATTCGCCCATGTTCAGAGCTTTCTGTGGAGATGTGCCTTCTTTACCTTTAACGAATGTGGAACCGATAACAGAAGCGATAACACCCAGAGCAGAAAGAACTACTGGGAAGATAGCAGCGCCGTTTTCGATAACTACAGCGTTTGTGTTCTGCCATACAAGACCAAGTGTGATAGCAGAGATGATAGAACCTACATAAGATTCGAACAGGTCAGCACCCATACCAGCAACGTCACCTACGTTGTCACCAACGTTGTCAGCGATAACAGCTGGGTTACGTGGGTCGTCTTCTGGGATACCAGCTTCAACTTTACCAACAAGGTCAGCACCAACGTCAGCAGCTTTTG
>JAFZDX010000057.1 GCA_017560985.1 Oscillospiraceae bacterium | reverse complement strand
TGTTCTCTGACCGCCTGAAAGCTGTGAAACATCCCTGTCCAGACCGATTTCACCCAGGCCAAGACCATTGGCAAATTCTTCAATACGGCTGTCAATGGTATAAAAACCACCATGGTCCAGAATATCCTGGATTTCGCCCACATCTTCCATCAGCTGTGTCATTTCTTCGTCAGTACAGTCTGCCATTTTATTGTACATATCAAGCATATCTGCTTCCATTTCGTACATACGGCTGAAAGCTGTGCGCAGCACATCACGGATGGTCATACCTTCCTTCAATACTGCGTGCTGGTCCAGGTAACCAACTGTGGCACGCTTTGCCCAGGTTACAGTGCCTTCGTCTGGCTGGCGCACACCTGTGATAATATTGAGAAAGGTGGATTTACCTTCCCCATTTGCACCAACAAGGCCAATGTGTTCCCCTTTTTTCATTCTGAAAGAGGCGTTATCAAGAATCTGTCTTTCGCCAAAGCCGTGGCTTACATTCTGTACATTAAGCATTTTTATATTATCCTTTCGGTTATACTCTAAAATAATATTTTATCATAAAACCGTAGTTGCTTTCAAGAAAAACAAAACCCACCGACAGGTGGGTTTATATTTATGAAAGAAAAATCAGACACCGTTTGTGTCAGTATCAGCCATAAACATAGGCAGACACAGCACTGCGCCCACTGCTACCAGCACATACACTGCCCTGGCCAGCAGACTGCCTGCACCAAAGAGAAATGCCACCAGGTCAAAGTTCAACAGACCCACCAGCCCCCAGTTAAGACCGCCGATAATTACAAGTATAAGACCGATTTTGCTTAACATCTTTTTTCATCCTTTCGCTGTTTTGGTGTTAGTATGGACGATTTGTCCGGAAATATACCCTGTTGCTTTTATGTATATTTTTCAGTACGACGTGGGCATCGTCCCCTATGCAATAGAGCTCAATTACCCCTGTGCAAATTTTTGACATATGCTTTTGATATAATGAAATATGTGGTATACTGATTATATATGTAATTTTACAGAGGTAATTATGCTGAAATTTGTAACAGGCACTGCCGGCACAGGCAAGAGCCATTATATAGCACAACAAATAGTAAAGCTGGCACAGCAGGGTGAAAAATGCCTGCTGTTGATTCCTGAACAGTTTTCCAAAACTGCAGAAGCTATGATATTTTCTGCGCTGGATGACACACAATCCAACAGTGTGGAAGTATTCAGTTTTACAGGGTTATTGCGTGATGTAAATACCAACCACACCAGACTGCTGACAACACCCCTGACCGATGCAGGTAAGGCGGTGCTGGCACGCCGTGCTGTGGAAAATGTGAAAAAACAGTTGAATCTGTATTCCAGACAGAGCGGTAACTTTGGTTTCAGCTTTAACCTGGCATCTACCTTTGATGATTTGAAACGCAGCGGCATAACTGGGGAAATTTTTTACAATCTGGCCCAGACTGCCCCTGCGAAAAGTATGAAACTGAAAGAACTGGCACTGATTTATGCAGAATACTGCGGTCTGATGGACGAAAAATTCAGTGACAGCGAAGACCTGCTGGTAAAGCTGGCAGAGATACTGCCCCACAGCTACACCCACAACACCCATATTTTTATAGACAGTTTTGAAAGTTTCAGTTTTGGCCAGATGCAGATTATTGGCAGGATGATGGCACAGGCCAAGGAAGTGTGTATAGCACTGACCTGTGACAGTCTGTATGATACCACCAACGGCACAGGGAATTTTTCCTTTGTGCAGAACACTGCCGCCCAGCTGATACGAATGGCAAAAAAACTGGATATTGCCATAGAAAAACCACTGGTGATGCTGGAAAATCACCGTTTTAAAAATGCAGACCTGCTGGCTGTGGATGAATTTTTACTGGGTGAAGAGGCAGAAAAAGGCGAAAACAGTCATGTGTTTGTAACAGAATTTGAGAACCAGCACAGCGAAGTGGCTTTTGCTGTGGCACAGATAAACCGCCTGGTACAGCAGGACTATGTATACAACGATATTGCTGTTGTGTGTCCACAGCTGGACAAGTACGAGAACCAACTGCAGGAAAGTTTTTTACTGGCGCAGATACCATACTTTATAGACACAAACAGAATTATATCCTCCTGTGCACCGGTGGTGCTGTTCAGAACCATCCTGGAGATTATGTCCAGAGGTCTTGACAGCCAGACAATTATGCCACTGCTGAAAACAGGGCTGACAAACTTTGATGAAGAAGCCATATCAAACCTGGAAAACTATCTGTTTGTATGGCAGGATTATGATTTTGATTTCAGTGTGCCTTTCGCTCTTTCACCAGGTGGTCTGAAACCTGAAATAGAAGAAGACGAAAAGCAGACCGTGGAAGATATGGACTACATCCGCCGCAGTCTGTGGGAAATATTCTGCCCTGTATGGGATATGAAAGAAGCCACCGCCGGTGACCTGCTGAAAAAATGCTATTCCATAGCCATTGAAATGGGCTGTGATGAAAAGCTGATGGCTGTGATAAACAGCCTGAAAACCGAAGAAGACAAACAGCTGCTCAGCCGCCAGTGGGACACAGCCATAGAATGTCTGGACCAGCTGTATGAAATAATAGGCTACGACATAGTAAAAGCCGGTGATATACAGACACTGTTTTCACTGATTGTGGAAGGTGCAGAAATAGGTTTTGCACCGCAGACACAGGACTGTGTAATCATAACCGACCCTAAACGAATGAAACTGGACAGCGTGAAAGCAGTTTTTATACTTGGTGCTGCCCAGGATATTTTTCCTGCAATAGTCAGTGAAAATGGCCTTATTTCCACTTTTGACAGGGAATATCTGAAAGAAAACAACTATCCGCTGAAAAATAATTTTGAAAATCTGTTCAGTTTTGAAAACCTGTATTACTACAAAGCACTGACCAGCAGTGAAGAATATCTGTTTATCTCCTGCCCTAAAAAGAACATAGACACCAGGCAGATGCTCAGTGCCCAGGTAGATTTGCTGAAAACCAGCCTGGGGCTTGAAAGCCGGCACCTGTCACTGGAAGACTATGCTGTAACAAAGGAATTTTTTACAGACTGGCTCAGCCGGCAGGCAAACAATCTGACAAGGGACAGCTATGTGGATTTATTGAAAAACATAGGTATTTCCACTGGATTTACCAGCAAAAAGGAATTTGAAATAAAAGACCTGTCATTGCTGGAAAATCTGCTGGGAGACAGCATAACAGTGTCGCCTACCCATGTACAGAATTACTATCTGTGCGCCTTTATGTATTTTATGCAGCGAATCCTGAAGGTGAAACCGCTGGAAAAAGCAGAGTTCTCTGCCAGAATTGCAGGTGATTATCTCCACTTTATTGCACAGAATATAATGGAAAAATATGGTGAAGACTACGGCAATACACCGTGGGAAGAAGTGGAAAAAGACATTGCAGGCGCGGTGGATAAGTTTATTAAAGAAAATTACCCTGCGGCTGTGTATGACGATGTAAAGTTTACTGCACAGTACGAAAATATGACTGAAAACGCCACCCAGCTGCTGAAATATATTCATACAGAACAGCAGGAAAGCCTGTTCCACCCTATTGCTTTTGAAGAAAAGATAGGTATGGGCGGCAAGGTTCCACCACTGCGCGTAAAAGCCGACAATGGCAAGAATGTGAATGTGGTTGGGGTTGCTGATAGGATAGACATATACCGCGGCCAGGAAAAAGATTACCTGCGTATTATTGACTATAAAACAGGCAATCAGAAATTTGACCTGGATGAAATTTACAACGGACTGTCCAGCCAGCTGCTGCTGTATATGAACGCCCTGTTGCAGGCTGATTTTGGCAAGAAAGACAATGATCTGGAACCTGGCGCTGTGGTATATCAGCCGTCTGATGCCAGATTCAAATTTGACAAAGACGATGAAAAACTGTATACCGCCGTGGGTATGGCACTGTCCAACCCTGAAATCAGTGCCGCCTTTGACACAAAACAGGATGGTCGCTTTGGCATTATCAGCGGTGATGAAAAACTGAAAGCCGGCAAAGACAGTAAAATTGTCAGCGAAAAAGGCTTTGACATCATTCTGGATTATGTAAAAGACAGTATTGCCAATATGGCAAAAGAAATATATGCAGGCAGATTTGACAGTCTGCCGCTGGAAACCGGTGAAAACATGCTGCCATGCAGATTCTGCCGGTTCAAAGCAGTTTGCGGCAATACAGAACGCAAACGCCCAATGATAAAAAACGAATTCAGTAAAATGGAACAGGAGGAAAAATAATGGCACCTAAATGGACAGACCAACAACTGAAAGCCATACAGCCTGCCAACAGGCTGACTGTGCTGAGTGCCGCCGCAGGCAGTGGTAAAACCACTGTTCTGGTTGCCCGCGCCCTGAATTTACTTCTGGACAAGGAAAACCCTGTTTCTGCCGAAAAAATGCTGATTGTTACCTTTTCCAATGCATCTGCTGCTGAATTCAAAAAGAGAATTGAAAAGGGAATCAATGAAAAAATAAGGGAAAACCCAAACGACAACTATATAAAAATGCAGAAAGTGGCATTGCAGAAAGCAGATATTTCCACTATTCACGCATTTTGCATCAAACTGGTAAGAGAAAATTTCCAGAGTCTGGACATAAGCCCTGACTTTACAATATGTGACGATGCACAGAGCAATCTGCTGCACACTGCCGCCATTGATATGGCAATGAACTATGGCTATAACCAGCCACTGTTCAAGGAACTGGTGTCTTTTTACGGCAAAAGCAGCAGTGACCGGCAGATAAGGGAATTTCTGCGTCAGATGGACTATTTCTTCTCTGCATTGCCTCACCCACAGGCTGTGGCACAGCAGATGGCCCAGAGCTATGGAAACAGCCTGGATATGGAAGAAAGCGGCGGATACCGCCAGCTGATAAAAAGCCTGCAGCTGCAGGCTGACTATCTGGTGTATCTGGCTGACCGTATGGATGAGATATATCAGAATGCTGACTTTACAGGCTATGAAGACGGCATAATGCAGGCAAAAAACTATGCAGACAGACTGTTGTATGCCACAAAAAATGGAGATTACAGACAGATTAATGAAGCACTGTCTGCCCCGCTGCCAAAACTGGGCAGAGCAAAACCTGCCTGTGACGAAAGCAAAGCAATAAAAGACAATGTGTACAAAGAATTTTCTTCTGTAACCGAAAAGATGGCAGATGTGGCATCTTATCTGGATAAAGACAGATACACCAGCGACATTCTGTTTACAGAGAAATATGTAAAAGTTCTTTTTGATGTTTATCTTAAATATCAGCAGTATCTTATGGGAATAAAAAAGGAAAAGAAAACTTTTGAATTTTCTGACTTTGAACATTTTGCCCTGGAACTGCTGCAAAATGAGGACGGCACTCCTACTGCCCTGGCCCTTTCCCTGCGAGAAAACTATGAATACATTATGGAAGATGAGTTTCAGGACACCAGTTTTGTCCAGGATGCAATTTTCACAATGATTGCCAGGGAAAACCAGGCAAACCTGTATGTGGTTGGGGACGTAAAACAAAGCATTTACGGCTTCCGCAAGGCCAGCCCGGAAATCTTCCTGGCAAAAAGACAGATAGGTCTGGACGATGAAAAAATGGGCAACACCATTTTCCTGCCACATAACTTCCGCAGCAGTTACACTGTAATTGAAGGTGTAAACTACATCTTCACACAGCTGATGAGCCAACTGGTAGGCGGTGTGGAATATGATGACAGCGAAAAACTGGCAACGCTGAAAGAAAATGATTTCACCTGTGGGGTCCAGCTGAATATTTACAGTGACAATGAGGCTGAAAACACCGCACAGCATATCAGCCGAATGATTAAAGAAGGATATGAAATAAATGACAACGGCACAATGCGCCCTGTAACCAGTGGAGACTTCTGTATACTGATGCGAAATGCCAAGCATTTCGGCGAGTACAAATCCGCCCTGGAAAAGATGGGATTTGAGGCCTTTGTCCGCGATGACCGGCTGATACTGAACAAACCAGAAGTTCAGAATGTTGTAAACCTGCTGAGAGTTATTTCCAACCCACTGCAGGAAGTTTATCTTACTGCCACAATGTTTGGAGATATTTTCGGTTTCACTCTGGACGAAATACTGAAAATACGCACCGACAGCAACAGCACAAACCTTTACAAAGCGCTGGCACTGGCAGACAGCCCAAAGGCCGGTCGTATGCTGGCACTGCTGAAAGATTTCAGCTATCTGGCAGGGGTGTACTCTGCCGACAAGCTGATAGACTACATCTGCAAAAAAACAGGTTACTGGAACAGACTGGCATTTTCTGCTGACGGAAACGAAAAGCGCGAAAACATACGCTGGTTTATAGACTTTGCCAGAAACTGGGCGGTAACACATCCAAGCGACCTGGCGGCATTTCTGCGCTGGGTGGATATGTACATTGAAACAGGCAAAGGCACGCGGACTGATTCACAGCAAAGCGACAAAGCCATTGCCATTATGACAATGCACACATCAAAGGGGCTGGAATTCCCTGTGGTGTTTGTAACAGGGCTGACAACCAAGTTCAACAAACAGGACAAAATAAAACGACTGATGCTGGACACACAGCTGGGTATTGGTATGTATGCCAACCACGGTTTCGGCTATAACCATTCCACGCTGAATATTGCCGCTATAAAGGACAGAATCGACGAAAACCTGGCCAGCGAAGAAATGCGTTTGCTGTATGTTGCCTTTACACGAAGCAAAAACCTGCTGGTACTGTCTGGCAGTTACAACCGCAGCTTTACACCGAACTCCCTGGCAAAAATTGTTGCTTGTGGCGGCGAAAATCCACACCCGGCCTTTGTGCGCAGTGCCACTTCACCTATGCACTGGGCGCTGGCAGCTTTCAGCGGGCACAGCACTATATCTGACGAATACAGCTATGGCAGAGAGGACAAAAATATTCCACAGTCCATAGATATAAACCTGTATGCTGACAGCGCCCCAGAAGCTAAGCAGACAGAGGAACGGCCAGTGGAAAAGATGGAAATAGCCGCTGACCTGGACATGATAAAAGCAAATCTGGATTATGTTTACCCACATATAGCCAGAACACAGCTGCCTATCAAAATGTCTGTAAGCGAAATAGCCAAATCCTCACAGATTACCCCGGCAAAACCTGACTTTATAAAAGAAGGTAAAGTGACTGCCGCTGAAAAAGGCACTGCAATGCACCGGTTTGCACAGCACACCGACATTCTGCTGGCAAGAACCAATCTGGAAAACGAAATTTACAGATTGGAAAAAGAGGGCAAAATCAATCCCGAACTGCTGAACATACCAGCCATAGAAAAGTTTATTTTCAGTGATGTGGCAAATATGATTATCAACAGCGAAAAGGTGTATACAGAAAAAGACTTTCTGGTACCATACAGCGCCGTCGCTGTTATGGGCGACGACAGCTACTGTAATGATGAAATTCTGGTGCAGGGCGTTATGGACTGCGTGTTGCAAAACGGTGATGAAATAACCGTCATCGACTATAAGACCGATTTTATACACAGTATGGCACAGCTGAAAAACAGATATGAAAAACAGCTGGAACTGTACCGCCATGGCGCAAAACAGCTGTTTGGCACAGATAAGGTAAAATGTATACTGTACTCTTTCCATCTGGATGAATATGTGGAGTTTTAATATGACATATCCGTCATATCAATATACTTTTTTCTATTAATATGTTATTATAAGGATACAGACAGCATAACAGTCTGTATCCTTTGCTTTTGGAAGGAGTATCTATGAGGAAAATCGGTTTGTTCGCTTCTGTTCACCAGGCAGATATTTTGGCTGAAGCAGGCTGGAGCGAAAATAATAATGTAGAATTGTTCGACAATTTTGCACCTGACATCATATGTGGAGAGGTACGAAAAGAAGATTATAATTCTAAATCAAACTATCAAGGACCAGGGGAATACAAGAGATACATTTTTGATTATTGCAAAGCAAGAAACATCAGATTTGTCCCTTGCGACTGGTTTGATGACCAGACAATTTCCGCTACACAAAAAGGCGAACTGGCAGATGCAGATGATGAAATAATCTCACAGTTTGACAGTATTGTAGAGCAGTATTTAACAGTGGGTAAAAATTCGTGTATACCATACAATTCACATCAATTCAATGCACTTGTAAAGAAAAAACAGGAATTGCAGAATACTGCAAATCCACAGTTGCACAAAATAATATGGACAGACCGAAATGATAATATCATAAAGAACATTTATTCCACTATCGTCAAAAATCCGGATAGTAATATACTTATTGTATTTGGCGCTGAACATATCTATTATATAAAAGATGAACTGGAAAAATTAATTGAAGATATAATTATTTTCCCTTTGGAAAACTGTAAGCAAAAAATCGATAAGGTAAAGGAGTAACATATGGACAACAGACTCAAAAAACTATCTGAAGCACAGCAGAATTATCTTGAAACACTGCAAAAAGGGTTCAGATGGTATTTACTTATTATTGTATATATGTTGGTGTCTGCATTACTTTCTCTTTTCACAGAATATTCTCTCAAAGGATTTGTAGATAAAACAGATATTTTCCCTACATCAATCTTGTTTGTGCGGTCTTTGATTTTTGGCGTTCCTGCTGATAATCTTGGCAAAAAAATATATAGCAATATTGTCAATTTCCCAGATAGCTTTGAACTGGATTAACTCATACAAAAGCGAACAAAAATACTGAAAATATTTGTAATTGTTCCTGTGTTTTTTGTTGCTCTGTCACTTGTATTTTTAATCGGTATCAATGGTCTGCCTGCAGAAACACAGCTGATTGCATACGAATTTTTTGACAGATATATGCTTACCCAAAACTTCTTCATCCCTTTCTGGTTTATTTTTACTGCCAACAGAGAAGCCTGGCGAAAGGAATTTATAAAACAGTTGGCAAAAGATTTAAACAATATCACCGGTGATTAAACTATGAACGAAACAAAAATAAAACATCATATAAACACCCTTGCCAAAGGCTACAGACTGTGGTGTGTACCGCTGCTGATGATGATGTGGGACATCGGATTTAAAACAAGCGGTGGCAGTACGGTGGAAAATGTATTCAATTCACTGATACGCCAACCTCAGTTTATAGCCACAGCTTTCTGGGCGGTGCTGTTAAGTATTGCAATGGACAGACGGGGCAAACTGATGCTGAACTGCCTGACAGATACCAGCCGGTCTGATATAATAAGCTATATAATGAAAGAGCACAGCCTGTTCAGCCTTTTGGTTTCATTTACACCGCTGATATATTTTGGCACAAAAGCTCTGGCAACAGTAACTGGTGGCGGTGTGTTCGATATAAGTTTTTTGCTTGATATCCACGGCCTGTTTACGCTGATTGCACTTTATGATGGTATCCGGGCAATAAAAGGCAACAGAATGATAAAAGCAGAACTGGAGACATAATATGAAAAAGCGCACAGTTACACTGGCAGTTATATTAATAATTTTTCTGGCTGTATTTTTGCTGACAGGCAAACAGTCTCAACTATCAGGCGGTATGAATAATGTAAAACAAAAAGATTTAACCGCCAGACAAGCAAATGAATACAGTAAATACGATGCTGATTTAAGCGGTTTTCTGCCAGCCGAAAATTATACTGTTTTGGATTTCCTTGTTGAAAAAACTGAACTTTTACAAGAAGAAAATAATATTACAATATACAAATCTGTTTCTTTGGAAAAGATTTTGCCAATGTGCAGTGAAATAACAGAGATATGTAAAATCAACTCTCAGTTTTATATAAGTTTCACCGCAACAGACAGCAATTACATTACTCTTACCTTCGACGAACAGGGTATGATAAGCAAAGATGTCTACAGTCCTGATACAGACACTTATGTAATGGTACACAGAGATTATGCCTATATGATAAAAGATTTCAGATATTGAAAATGACACAAAGCGAGTGTACGTCATCCTGAACAAGATGAAGAATCTTTGCCCAACGCTGAAGATTACAACAAAAAACTGCTATCTTCCGATAGCAGTTTTTCTTTTTATTCTACACTTTTCAGCGATTCAACCATTTCAACATTTCGCAGTGTTTTGCGCATAAGCATAATAACCAGAGCTGTGAAAACCATTGTGATTACAGCGGCAAACAGATAGCTGGACGGCTGTACGATAGTCGGGAACATTACCATTTCCATATCGATAATGTCCATTACGAACACCAGTTCCAGTTTGCCGAAAGGCAAGCCCACTATCATACCTATCAGCGACAGTATAAACACTTCCTTAAACACATAGGAGTAAACTTCCTGGTTGTTGAAGCCCAGAACTTTCAGTGTGGCAATTTCCCTGATACGTTCAGAAATATTAACTTCTGTCAGGTTCATAATTACCACCAGCGACAGCGAACCTGCCACCAGAATGATAACCACAATGATAATATCCAGTGAACCGAACATATTGTCAAAGGTGGAAATCATACCGGAGAAGTCTGATATATTGCCCACACCCTGTGTTTTTTCATATTTGACCGCAACAGCGGTACTGTCAGCGGCGGTAACCGCAATAGTATCGTAAACTACAGTTTCGCCAAATATGTCTTCATACATATCTTCACTTATAAACAGATAGTGCTGTGTATACATTTCACATATACCGGTTACTTCCACCTGTTTTTTGATGCCGTGGAGGGATTCTATGGTAATTTCATCTCCTACTGAAACACCGCAGAGTTTTGAGAATTTTTCACTGATTACAACACCTTTTTTCACATCCAACGGCTGTCCGTCACGGCGCTGGCGCAGGTCAAACGCCTGTGGCACATCATTCTCTGCCATAATATATACGTCGATAGTGTTGTCTTTTTCTTCGGTATATGCCATCGCTGTATAGCTCTTCATAGGCACGGCATATTCTATGTTGTCATCTGCCAACAGCAGATTGTGAATTTCTTCCAATCTGTCTGTATCTTCCAGCGCAACTGTGGCATTGTATGTGACAATATCTCCGTACTGAATGGAAACCACCTGTGAGATAGATCCTTTGATTGCAAAGCCCAGTACCAGCAAGCTGGTACAGCCTGCCACACCGATAACAGTCATAAAGAAACGGGATTTATATCGGATGATATTTCTGGCAGTAACCTTTGATGTAAAGGACATACGTTTCCAGATAAAAGGTATATTTTCAAGGAAAACCTTTTTGGCATTTCTTGGTGCTTTTGGTCGCATAAGCCGGCTGGGGTTTTCTTTCAGTATACCGCGTACTACCACGAAAGTAACAATCATCATCAACACTGTAAAGGACAGCACACCCAGTGCAGCAATATAAGGCGGCATTGTCAGCACCATATCAGGCAGGTCATACATAAGACGCCAGCAGAAATAAATTACTGTCGGGAACATGGCCATACCGATAGGAATAGCCACCACACTGCCCATAAGACTGGCAGTAAGGGCATAAATTACATATTTGCTGGTGATTTTGCTGTTTGAAAAGCCCAGTGCAGAGAAAACGCCTATCTGTGAGCGCTGTTCATCTACAAGGCGTTTCATAGTTGTCATACATACAAGGGCGGCAACCAGAAAGAACAGCATAGGAAATACCAGACCGATTTTCCACATCTGTGCCGCATTGTTTTCAAACATATATGTAGAATAATGCATTGAATGGTCCAGTATCATCCACTGGGCTTCTGGCAATTCTGCCAGCTGCTGTTTTGCTTTTTCCAGTTCGATACGTGCTTTTTCGCTTTCTTCGTCCAGTTTTTTCTGGCCTGCTTCCAGATCTTTCAGACCTTTTTCATATTCAGCACGGCCTTTTTTCAGTTCAGCCTGGGCAGACTCTATCATCGCCTTGCCGGCTGTCATTTCTGCTATGCCTGCCTCAACTTCCTTTCGTCCTGCTGCCAATTCTTTTTCAGCAGATTCCATCTGCAAAACAGAAGCATAAATGCCTTCGATATCGCCACCCATCATACCGTTGATTATGCCTGGGATTTCAGCCAGCACCTTGTCCCCCATAAGTTTTGCGATAGTTTCCAGGTCTGCTATAAATTTGGCCGCATCGGCGATGGCAGTGTTGTTTTCTTCCATTTGTTTGTTTATAGAAGAAATTTTTGTTTCATTGGCTGTAACCTTTATATTATTTGTTCCAATTTTTAATTTATTTGCCTCAATAGTCGCCTGATTGGCAGCTATTTTCATTTTATTGGCTGCAATCTGTTCCAGATTCCCCTCTGTTTCCAGCTGGGTATTTTCCTGTTCAAGAGTTGCATTTTCACTGACGAGATTATTGTTTTCTGTTTCGAGAGCTGTATTTTCCAGCTTCAGGGTTGTGTTTTCATCATTGAGAACAAGCAATTCCCCTGCCAGAGCAACATTATCCCGGGTTTTATCGGCAATTAACTGCTGTTTTTCACCTATAATCTGGTCAATAGTAGACCCCTGTTCAAAGCCGCCCTGTATTACAATGCCATTTACCAGATTGTATACACTGTACATGGTTTTAACCATATTAATGGCTTCGCTGTACGACATACCTGTCCGCTGTTCTATCTGCTTTTTGCCATCAGCCAGCTGTTTTTCACCGTCAGCAATCAACTGTTGGGCAGCGGCCAGTTCTTTTTCCCCAGTTGTAATCTGGGTAAGGTTTGCCTCTATCTGGGCTTCCCCTACCAGAATCTGTATATAGGCATCTTCCAGTTTTTTCTTGCCGTCATCAATTTCTTTCTGGGCTTTTGCCAGCTCTTCTTCCAGTTCTTTTTCACCGTCAACAATCTGCTGGGCTACTTCCGCCATAACTTCATCACGGCGTACTTTCTGTTGGTCTTTGATAACGTCAGAGTACACCTCATCCATTGTTTCTTCTACAAAGGTGCTGTAATCTTCGTTGAACACCATATAGTCTTTTGCGCCATTGAGAGTAAGATAAACAGAGGTATAATAATCCGCTGTAAGAGTACCGCGCGGCACAAAAACAACTGTATCAAGTGTAAGATTGTTCAGTGTGGAAGTTTCACGGCTGGCCGCCATATACTGTGGCGAGCGTGCAACACCCACTATTTCAAAATCTGTGACTGAAAGGGATTCGGACAAATCGCCTTCTTCAAGATAGGCGTGAATTGTACTGCCTTCAGCAAATGCACTGGCAAAAGAGGCAGACCCCAGTGCCAGGGCTTCCCCCGGTTTCTGCGGCATACGTCCGGAAACCAGTTCTATCTGGTTAATCCAGCTGTCAGATTCCTGTATTCTGGTGACCAGTGCAGAGTCACCGCGCTTTATAAACACATCAACAAATCGTGTAGGATATACAGCGGCAACCTGTGGTGCTTTTTTCAGGGCATTTACATCCCTGTCGTCAAAACCAAAGGAAGAAAACAACTGCACATCCATAAAGTTTGTATCGTCAAAATATTTATCCACACTGTATCGCATTGTTGGTGCGCTGGACATCAGCCCCACCATAAATGCAACACCGATAAGAACAATCAGGACGATGGTAATAAAGCGCTTTCGTGTCTTTGCTATAAGACGAAAGGTATCTTTATGAAACATCAGTATTCTATATCCTCCACATTTTTAGGGGTAGGGTTAATGGTTACGCTTTCAATTTTACCACTGCGCACACGGATAATTTTCTGCCCCATATCAGCCAGGGCGGCATTATGTGTAATCATAACTACCGTCATTTTTCGCTGTACAGACATATCCTGCAGCACTTTCAGAACCTGTTTACCTGTCACATAGTCCAATGCACCTGTAGGTTCATCACACAGCAGCAGTTTAGGGTTTTTGGCAACTGCACGGGCTATGGCAACACGCTGTTGTTCGCCGCCGGAAAGCTGGGATGGAAAGTTGTTCCGTCTTTTGTCCAGCCCTACAAGGCCCAGCACTTCGCCGCCGTCCAGAGGATTCTTGCATATCTGTCTGGCAAGTTCCACATTTTCCAGGGCTGTAAGGTTCTGAACCAGGTTATAGAACTGGAAAACGAAGCCTATATCGTGACGGCGGTAGTCGGTAAGTTCTTTGTCATTTGAACGGGAAATATCACGGCCGTCCACTTCGATTGTGCCGCTGGACAGAGTATCCATTCCGCCCAAAAGATTCAGTATTGTAGTTTTACCGGCGCCGGAAGCACCCAGTATAACCACAAATTCCCCCTGGTCAATGGTGAAATTTATATTATCAAGGGCTTTGATTTCCACTTCGCCCATCTGATAGGTTTTGCATACATCTTTGAATTCAATAAATGCCATTAGCTCACTTCCCTGTAAAAAAAGTATATTTTTCTAATTTTATATTATACCATATTTTCAGGACAAACAATATATTATGAATAAAATTTCATAATTTTTTCATATTCACAACAATATTAAAAACCCCGACTTACGTCAGGGCTTTTTCTGATTTATTCTTTGATAAAATCTTCAATCTTGTGAATCAGCAGGTCAAGTGCAACCATATTGTGGCCGCCTTCCAGAACAATAATGTCTGCGTTCTTTTTGCTTGGTTCAACATATTTTTCGTGCATTGGTTTAACAGTTGTAAGATACTGCTGTGTAATGGATTCAATGCTTCTTGCTCTTTCTTTCATATCGCGCATTGCACGGCGGAGAATACGTGTATCAGCATCTGTATCCACAAAAACTTTGATGTCCATCAGGTCGCACAGGCCTTTGTTTTCAAAGATAAGTATGCCTTCAACAACGATAACTTTCCGTGGTTCAATACGGATAATTTTGTCACTGCGATTATGCACTGTATAGTCATACACCGGGCAGTCGATAGGCTGATTGTTTTTCAGCATTTTCAGATGTTCCACAAACATATCTGTGTCAAATGCCTGTGGAATATCATAGTTCAGAAGACATCTTTCTTCATATGTCATTTCGTCATGGCGTTTATAATAATTGTCGTGGTAAACAATAGTGATTTTGTCGCCGAAGTGTTTTTTGAGATTGTTTGTAAGAGTAGTTTTGCCACTGCCAGTACCGCCGGCAATACCTATAACCAGAACGTCCATAAAAGCCTCCAGAGAGTATATTTAATCATTAAGTATATTGTACATAATAATCGTTAATTTGACAAATACTTTTTTGCAATAATCACAATCTCATCTTCTTTTTATTTTACGATATACCTGGTATAATACAGTAAAAGACTGTTTATACAGGAGGAGTTATGAAAAGAGTACTTGCTTTGCTGATAGCACTCATCGTTGTTTTCACTGCCTGTACAGAAGCAGAAAATTCATCTTCCATACCTTCAGGCGAAACCTCTGCACCGGTGACAGCACCGGAACGTGATTATGTAAAAGAGAACATAGCTCTGTACAACAGGGATAAACTTTTCAGTGGCGAAAAGCGTACAAATATGAACAATGCTATGATCACCCCTGTGGTCACCAGCGCATACAAAGATAGTGATACCACTGCCACTGTTGTGGTGGACTTTAAAAGCGACAATGCTTTCCTTTCCCTTTCAGCCAAGTGTGATATCTACTGGCTTGGCAACGGCAGTTTCGAAGAATATTGCACTGTCAGCGGTTTCAACGCAGATATACAGCAGGAAAAGCTGATAGTTACACTTAACGATAAAGCAATGATTTATTCTGCCAAAGATTTCACTCCTCTGCTTACAATTCTGCCGTCTGACGAAGGGCGAAAACTAATCGATACCACAGCCTATAAAGACGGCTGGATTTCTGCTTTTGTTTCAGAAAATGGTCAGGGGTTTGAAATATACGACAAAAACGGAAAATTCATTGAAGAATATGTTTTCAAAAAAGCTCTATTCACCCGTCCCACACCGCAGAATTACAACAGCACTCTGGCAGTAAACCCACGCCCTCACATCACTTTTATAGATAAAGAGCAGACACTTCTTATTTACTCCGCCGACAAGGAAACATACAGCAAAGACAACGACATTCCCCATTATCTGTTCAACTTGTCTAAAGGCACTGTAACCAGATATCAGACCATAGAATACTGTAATTTCCATCCTTACAACAATTCCAACTCATACCATCTTTTATCTGTTGAAAACGGGCAGGATACCGATTCTGACAGTCTGATTATCTATTCTGTGAAGGACAGCAAACCGGACAGGCTGCAGAATCTTAATATCAATAATTTACCCCAAAATTTCGCCGACAAAGAAATAAAACATCGCAGCCCCGCATTTTATGACCATTCCATCACACTGTACTGCACAGCCAGCGGATGTATGGTAACAGTGGATATGAACACAGGGGAAATCTATACACTTCCGAAAGGAACTGTGGATAAATACAAACTGTATTCCCATCACGAAGTCTCTGCAGACGGAAAATATTCCATATTCGCAGGTGATTCCCACGGTGGTGGCGATGTTTCTTATTCCAAATATTATCTTGTGGAAAATGCCACAGGGAAGCTGAAATATCTTGATGAGCTTGGCGGTATGTATGGTGGCAAAGAAGATACCGGCTTTTTGCAGAACAACGATGTATACACTTATACCTATGACAATTTTGTGATTTTTGGCACGGATATGGACAATCCGCAGCCAATCTGGCGCCTTACAGACCATTTTCCTATGGGTGAAAATGCATCAGAAGATGTCTATTGCAGATATCTGATGGCCGCCCGCCGTGACCCTGTTTCAAAATCTGTGCTGATAATATATTTTGACGATACCTATGGTGATGACCGCTATGAAGAAGGCTTTATAGATTATAAAAGCAATGGCTGGCAGCTGAAGGCCACCTATAAAGTGGCGCTTATAAACCCTGACGGAACTATAGGCTATATCCATGATACAGGCGTAAATGTGCTTGCCAACTGGGGATTGCGCCCTGTATCCATGTATCTGGAAAGTCCAACTTCCCTGCGAATATATTCCTGGGCAAATTCCCACAGGTATACCTATTTTGAAGGTCGACTGAACCTTACAACCGGCGAATACCAATCAATTAAAGATTTTGATATTACTTTATTCCAATAACAATGCAAAAAAGACTGAAAGGAAAACTTTCAGTCTTTTTATCTGTTATTAAAATGCAAAGTCACCGTTGCGGAATACAGGTACCCACTGGCCGTCTTGTGTAAGACCGTCAATGTTCATATCAGCTGTACCCATCATAAAGTCAATATGTGTTGAAGAGTCGTTGAACAGACCTTCTTCTGGGCACATACCCAAACCGCGACCAAGAGCCAGATGGCAGCTGGCGTTTTCGTCAATCAGTGTGTTGTAGTAAACCAGACCAGACTGTGAAATAGCAGAGGAGTATTCTACCAGTGCTGTTTCACCCAGGTATGCTGAACCTTCGTCTGTGTTAACCAGTGCTTCCAGCATTTCTTTGCCTTCGTTTGCGATAACTTCAACTACTTTGCCTTTTTCAAAACGGAAGCCGAAGTTTTCTACTTTTTTACCACCAAGGATAAGAGGACGGGATGCGTAAACAACGCCTTCTGTACCGTATTTGTATGGTGTTGTGCAGATTTCTTCTGTTGGAATGTTTGCATTGAAGCGAATCATATCAGGTCTGCGTTTGAAACTGTATTTGGAGTATTTTGTCAGTTCAACTGTCAGGTCTGTGCCATTGGAAGCTGTGAAGTGGAGTGCTTTCAGGTTGAGAGCATCCATTTTTTCGCCCTGTGCCTGTTTTCTTTCGTTTTTCTGTCTCCATACTTCTTCGATGTCATTGTCTTCTGTGATATAGCACAGGTCAAGAACTGTCTGCCACAGTTTATCAAGAGCAGCTTCTCTGTCCAGTTCTGGGAACATCAATTCTGCCCATTCGTATGTAGGAACCATAGCGATACACCACTGACAGCGTTTTTCTCTGGATGCTTTACGCATAATATTGCGGTAGTTGTCGATGTAAGAGAATATGGCATTTGCCTGTGCCTCTGTAGCATCTTCCATCAGTTTTGGGTTAACGCCTTCCAGGCGGATTGTGCATGCGCCGTCATCCAGAGCATTCTGGTAGCGGTCAGCTT
>JAFZDX010000056.1 GCA_017560985.1 Oscillospiraceae bacterium | reverse complement strand
TTCTGCACACCTTCTTCACTTCTTTTATTGAACAGCACAAAGGCGGCAATAAATGGCAGTACACAGGTGAACGCGGTTTTCAGCATTGTCTGGTCAATCAGCAATGCAATCTGGCTGCCGGTAAAACTGCCTGCAAAGCTGAGCAATGCACTGATAATGGCAGTATTCCACTGTATTTTGCCGCTTTTTATGTATTTTGCGGCAGCCATACTGGTGCCAACGCTGCTCATAACCTTGTTGGTAGCCAGAACATTGTGCATAGGCAAGCCAGCCATCATATATGCAGGTGTAGACAGCAAGCCACCGCCACCTGCAACAGAATCTATAAAACCTGCCAGGAAAACCAATGGGCAGATAATCATAAGCTGTGTAAAATAATTCATATATCTTTTACCTCTTGTTAATGTTTTATTCATTATATCATCACAGTGTGTTGTTTACAATAACAAATGGAATATGATATACTGTAAGTTAAATTAGTACGTTTTGACAAGAGATTAATTATGATAAAAACATTATATAAAAGATTCAACAAGACCAAACTGGTTTTATCTGCACTGATGCTGGCGGTGTATATTGCAGGCACTGTACTGGCCGGGGGGAAAATATGGCACATACCACTGTTTATACTGGGCTGCTGTGTTTACATATTCTTTCCAGGCAGGGCGATCTATCATCTGTTGGGTATGGATGACTGTTTTCCTGTAAACGGAAGATTCCACAGCCTGTACTATGTGTTTGGCATGGCATTCCTGATAATAGCATATGTAGGTGGCTTTATAGCCGGTCCACTGGCACTGAAGGTCACCCCGATAATGCTGATACTTGTCAGTGTATTTACCATCAGGACAAAACAGATAAATGGGCCAAAGAAAACCACCGCTGACAACAATCAGCTGGTGCTGATGTTCCTGCTGTTCAGTTTTGTGGTGTTTATCTATGCTTTCCTTGGGGTGGCAAAACACGCACATCCCGCACAGACCGGACAGATATTTTTAAGCCAGGACTTTATGTGGACCGTGGGCAACGCTGAGGCTTTCAAAAACAGCCTGCCGGCAATGGACATCCGTTTTGACGGCGTGGTGCTGAAATACCACTGGCTGGTGGAACTGGTTACAGCGGCAATCAGCACATTTACAGGTATACCTTGCTATGACCTGCTGGGCTTTTATATGCAGCCGCTGATGAGCCTGTTTTTCATCACCGCACTGTTTGACCTGGGCAACCTGTACTACAATCTCAACGAAGGCAAAATAAATCTGTTTGTGCTGTCTTTTTACACACTGTCCTGTTTAAGCCTGTGGAAAGTATTGCCAAATGGCCATAGTGTTTTCAATTACAGTCTGCTGGAAACAGTGATAAGCAATGTAAACAGCCAATGCACCGCACTGGGCTTTCTGGCAGTGTTCGTAGGTCTGGTTGTAAACCTGGTAAGAAACCACACAAAACTATCAGCAAAATATGCACTGGCCCTTTTGCTTACCTTTGTAATGCTGGTATTTTCCAAATCTCCTGTTGCCGCCATTGTGGCATTGGCTATTATATCAGCGGCGGCAGTAAACCTGCTGACAAAAAACGAAAAGAAAACCATAACTGCAATAAGTGTTGTTACTCTGGCAGTTTTTGGTGCGATATACTTTGGTTTTCTGTCCGAGGGCACAGGAAAATCCACCCTGTTCAGTATGACAAAAACACTGGAACTGGGATATTTCAAAAATTACCTGAACCTGTTTATGCACACAAACCCTGCACTGTACAAACTGGCCATACCTGGTTTTATGCTGTTGCAGACAGTATGTATGGCACCGTTCCAGGCATTTACAGTATTTCCTAAAATGCTGTGTGATGTGTTCAGAATTTTCAAACTTTCATTTGAAAAACTGTGGTTCTATGCCGCCATTGCCGGTGGCACACTGGCATTTTTCATCACCTATCACGAAGCATTCAGCCAGGTTTACTTTATCTATGTGGCAATATTCTTTTTGAATCTGCTGGCAGTGGAATATTTTGATTTTACAAAACTGCGATTTAAGTATATAATTCATTATGGATTGATAGTTTTAAGCTGTGTGACCACTCTGTTTTTCTACACAAACTTCGGTGGCAGCGGTATAAGACAGTATCTTTTCCACTATGATATTCTGGAAAAATACCCATATATCTGGTGTGTAAAAGCTGAAGATGAACTGGCCGGCAACTGGCTGAGGGAAAATATGGATGACGGAGAATTATTTATAACCAACCGCACCCATACAGGCCAGGGCGAAGGGCTGTCCAACGTGTACACCTGCTATTCCGGCAAACAAAGCTATATGGAAGGTTTCAAATACACTGTATCCAATATGGGTATTGATTTTGAAACACAGGTAAGACCAAGACTGGACCTTATTGGGAAAGTTTTCGGCATATACAACCAGGAAATCGCCGGCACAGATGAAATAACACAGATGTGTGTAGACAACAACATAAGATATGCACTGTTCTCTGCCCAGTTTGAGGGCGAAACTACTGCACTGGACAACTTCCCTGTGGTTTTTGAAGACAGAACAGTTAAAATTTATAAAATATATTGATTTTCTTTACGGAGGAAAAAAATGGATAAATCACTTTACATCGTAATACCTTGTTACAACGAACAGGAAGTACTGCCAATTACTGCACCAATGTTCCTGGATAAAATCAACAGTCTGATTGAACAGGGCCTGTGTAACGAAAAATCCCGCGTGCTGTTTGTAAACGATGGTTCAAAGGATGACACCTGGAACATTATTCAGCAGCTGGCTGAAAAGCACGAAAAAATAATAGGTCTGACTCTTACACGTAACCGTGGCCACCAAAACGCACTGCTGGCAGGGCTGATGTGGGCAAAAGACCGCTGTGACGTGACAATCTCCATCGACTGTGACGGCCAGGACGACATCAATGCTATGGACGAAATGATGAAAAACTATCACGAAGGCTGCCACGTGGTATACGGTGTACGTTCCAAACGTGAAACAGACACATTCTTTAAAAGAGTAACTGCTGAAGGTTTCTACAAATTTATGCACGTTATGGGTGCAGAAACAGTGTTCAACCACGCCGACTACCGTCTGATGAGCAAGGAAGCGCTGGAAGGTCTGGCACAGTTTAAAGAAGTAAATCTGTTCCTGCGCGGTCAGGTGCCAATGGTTGGCTACAAGTCCACAGCAGTTTACTATGAAAGAAACGAAAGAATTGCCGGTGAAAGCCATTATCCATTCTCCAAAATGCTGAACCTGGCACTGAACGGCATAACCAGCCTGTCTGTAAAACCACTGCGCTACATCACAGGTATCGGTCTGGCAATGGCTGTTGTAAGTTTTATAATCTTTGCATATGCAATCTTCACAAAACTGTTCGGCAACACAGTTTCCGGCTGGACAAGCATGATTGCTGTTATGACACTTATCGGTGGTATCCAGCTGTTCTGTCTGGGTATTATCGGTGAATACATCGGTAAAATCTACTCTGAAACAAAAGCAAGACCAAGATTCATTATCGAAAAAACAACAGAAGACGATAAAGAATAATATTTATTGCATACTAAAAAGCCACAGCAGACGCTGTGGCTTTTGCTGTTTATTGTATTATACAATTTAGACTGTATTTGTTTGGTAAATTGAAATTTACTTTGTCAGCATTTCGATTGCTTCTTCCTTGGTAGCAACAAAAAACACACTCTTCCCCTTATTGCTCTCATAGATAAAATCTCTGAGAGGCTTGCTGGTATAGCGAGAGTAATCGCCATAAATTGCAATGCGTCC
>JAFZDX010000055.1 GCA_017560985.1 Oscillospiraceae bacterium | reverse complement strand
CTCCATTCTTCAACAACTACCGTCCACAGTTCTACTTCAGAACAACAGACGTTACAGGCGTTATCAACCTTCCAGAAGGCACAGAAATGTGCATGCCTGGTGACAACGTTGAAATGACAGTTGAACTGATCACAACAATCGCTATCGAAGAAGGTCTGCGTTTCGCTATCCGTGAAGGCGGCAGAACAGTTGGTTCAGGCGTTGTTATCAAAGTTATCGAATAATTAATACTTCGATAAGTTTAAACTTATACATTATAGCCCCTTTACATAAGTAAAGGGGCTTTTTGTTTATTAGTTTTGTGCAAAACAAAGAAAATACCAGAAAACCTTGATATTTGGCGGTTTTAGTCGTATAATATAAAAAATATTTATTACTTATTTTTGTGCAAAGACAGATTCATACATTAAATTGTGTAATCTTCTTTTTTTATATTAAAAATAAAAAAATAAATATTTATCTAATTATCCGCTAATAAAACCTCTGTAAATAAGCCGAAAGGCGAGAATCCACATAAGCATTCCTATTTACAGAGGCTTTATTATATTCAAAACCAATGAAATATTAAAATAAGGAGAAAAGTAAAATGAGTAAAATTTTGAAAGAAGCGCTGACTTTTGACGACGTTCTGCTTATTCCACAGCACTCACAGGTTGTACCAGCAGACGTTTCCACAGTTACAAAACTCAGCGACAAAATCACACTGAATGTTCCACTTATGTCTGCATCTATGGATACTGTTACAGAATCCAGAATGGCTATTGCACTGGCAAGAGAAGGCGGCATTGGTATCATCCATAAAAATATGTCCATCGAAGCACAGGCAGCTGAAGTTGATAAAGTAAAAAGAAGTGAACATGGTGTTATTACAGATCCATTTTACCTGAGCCCTGAACATAAAGTATACGAAGCTGACGCACTGATGGGTCGTTACCGCATCTCTGGTGTGCCAATCGTTGATGAAAACAAAGTTCTCGTTGGTATCATCACAAACAGAGATATGCGCTTTGAAATGGATATGGAACGTCCAATCAAAGAAGTTATGACAAAAGACAATCTGGTTACAGCTAAACCAGGCATCTCCCTTGATGATGCAGAACTGCTGCTGAAAGAACATAAAGTAGAAAAACTGCCACTGGTTGATGAAAACGGCGTTCTTAAAGGTCTTATCACAATCAAAGACATTGAAAAAAGAGTTATGTATCCAAACTCTGCTAAAGATGAAAAAGGCAGACTGCTGTGTGGTGCTGCTGTAGGTATCACTAACAATATGATGGAAAGAGCAACAGCCCTGGTTAACGCAGGTGTTGACCTTCTGTCTGTTGATACAGCTCACGGCCACAGCCAGGGTGTTCTGAATGCAGTTGCTAAACTTAAAGAAGCATTCCCACACATCACACTGATGGCAGGTAACATTGCTACACCAGAAGCTTGTGAAGCTCTTATCAAAGCTGGTGCAGACATTGTTAAAGTAGGTATCGGTCCTGGTTCTATCTGTACAACACGTGTTGTTGCAGGTATCGGTGTTCCACAGCTGACAGCTGTTATGGACTGTGCTGAAGTTGGCGAAAAATACGGTATTCCAGTAATCGCTGACGGCGGTATCAAATACTCTGGTGATATCACAAAGGCTATCGCTGCAGGTGCTTCAGCAGTTATGATTGGTTCCCTGTTTGCTGGTACAGAAGAAGCTCCAGGCGAAACAACAATCTACAAAGGCAGAACATTTAAAACATACCGTGGTATGGGTTCATCTGCTGCTATGTCCAATGGTTCCAACGACAGATATTTCCAGGACGGCAAAGCTAAATTCGTTCCAGAAGGCGTTGAAGGTATGGTTCCATACCGTGGCCTGCTGAGAGACAACGTTTACCAGCTGGTTGGTGGTCTGAAATCTGGTATGGGTTACTGCGGTACTCCTACAATCAAAGACCTGAACAGAGATGGCGTATTCGTAAGAATCACAGGTGCTGGTCTGAAAGAATCTCACCCACACGATATTATGGTTACAAAAGAAGAATCAAACTACTCACTGGGCGATTCCAACATCTAATTGCTATACATATTACACCGACTGCTTGCAGTCGGTGTTTTTATTTACATTATTTTTGCTTTATGGTAAAATAAATAATATTGAATAACATATGATGAAATTCTTAAAACAATGATGGAGATATATTATGGCATTACCAGAAAAAAAGGTTAAAGAACTTATAGACCTTATGAACTCAAAATCAACAGCTTCAGTTCCAGCTGCAAAACAGATTGTTGAAATGTTTAATCTCGCTATGGATGAAAAAGTGCTGGATTATCTGCTGAAAGCTGGTGTGGAAACACATACTATTCCACAGTTGGAAGAAATTTATCACGAAATGTACGGTGGTGACAGCGAAGAATGGCAGAATTTCTGGGAAAAGCGTATCAAGCGGTACAGTTTTTTCCATCCATATGAAGAAAGCAACAGAGAAATATATGAACTTTCACCAATCTTTCCTGGCTGGGTAGAATTCACAGTAGCTGGTCCACTTACCGATGAAAGAGCGGCTATTATCAGCAAGTTTATGGAATTCTGGGCATTGCTGAAAAAGGTTAACTACGGCCCTATCCGTTATCTCACAAACCTTAAAGGTGAAAAGAAGATTGAACGCGGCGATGCACCACGTATCGGCAATGTTATAAACAAAGGCAGGGAAGTGGTTCTTAATCAGCCACTGGAAACCCAACAACAGGTTTATCTTTCCACAGATGTTCACCAGTTGCTTAAAAAATATGAAAATGAAATTGCTGTGGGCAACTGCTTCTGCCGCCAGTATAAGAATATCAGCAGTGGCGAAAGCTGTGACTTTGGTTTGCCTATAGAAGGCTGTATAGTTATTGGTTCCATTGCCACACAGCTGGAAGAAAACGGAATAGCGCGTCATCTCACACTGGAAGAAGCCCAGGATATGGTAGATGAATTTGCGGCAAAAGGCTGTGTGCATACAACATTCCATCATAACAATGATGCCAATAAAGATGAAATGGTTATCTGCAACTGCTGTACAGACTGCTGTCTGCTGTATGAAGGTTATCGTAATGGCGGTTTAAGTAAAATTTTCACCCGTTCATATTACAGCCCAAAAGTTATAGATATTAACCGCTGTGTAGGCTGTGACCTGTGCGGTAAATTCTGTCCTACAGAAGCTACTTTCTATGACAAAGAGAAAAAAGAACTGATATTTAAATATGAAAACTGTATCGGTTGCGGCCAATGCGTAAACAAATGTAAATTTGACGTTCGCGAAATGGTGGCAGACCAGCGTGATGTGTTTGTAAAAACAAAGAAAAAACCAAAGGGGAACTGATTATGCACGAAGGTTCTGTATGCCGTGAGATTGTAGACATTGTAAATGAAGCGGCAGCTTTGAATGACATATCAAAAGTTTATGAAATAGTGGTTTCAGTTGGTGAATACTCCTGTGTTAACGAGAGTCAGCTGAATTTCTATTTCGATATAATGAAAAAAGACACCTGTATGGAACGGGCATATATCCGTCTGGAAAAGGATTTTTCCATTACAGGCACTACCCAGATGTATGTAAAAACCTTTCGAGGAGAATAAAGGAGATATTATGAAAACTATTACAGTAAACAGAAATGTTCTCAGCAAAAACGATGAAATAGCTGAAAGAACAAGAGCAGAACTGGCTGCAAAAGGAATCAGAATGATTAACTTTTTGGGTACTCCTGGCAGTGGTAAGACAACTGTTCTGGAAAATGTCCTGGCAAGTGCTGAAATTGACAAAAGCAGAATTGCTGTAATCGAAGGCGACCTTTTTACAGACCTGGACGCACAGCGAATGGCAGAAATCGGTATCAGAACAATCCAGCTGAATACAGAAGGTGCCTGCCATCTGGAAGCTGATATGGTGGAAAAAGGCCTGGCTGAACTGGATCTTGATGGCATTGACACAGTTGTTGTGGACAACATCGGCAACCTTGTTTGTACAGCAGCATTCCAGATTGGTGCCCATATGCGCGTATGTGTTGCCAGCACAACAGAAGGCAATGACAAACCGCTTAAATACCCAAATATGTTTGCCACAGCAAACGTAGTTCTGCTGAACAAAATGGACTTGGCCCCATATACAAACTTTGATGTGGACAAATTTGTTGCTGATGTGAAAAGTCTTAATCCAAATGTGGAAATCCACCTTTGCACAGCTTATAAAAATGAAGGTCTGGAACCAGTGGTGAAAATCTTCGCAAATAAGTAAAGTTTGGTTTGAAACCTCTGTAAAGTTGGATTTACAATGGAGAAATTTATATCAAATAACCAAAAAAAATGTAAAAAATTAATGTTTCTTACAAAAATTTTTATTGCGTAAGTCAAATAAATAATATATAATGAAAATATCATAGAAAATTTATTTAGGATTTTCCTATTATTAAACGGAGGATATTATATGCTTAGT
>JAFZDX010000054.1 GCA_017560985.1 Oscillospiraceae bacterium | reverse complement strand
TTATAATTAGTCAACAATACCAAATTTCTTTTTGAATCTGTCAACACGACCGCCTGCATCTACCATTTTCTGTTTACCTGTGTAGAATGGGTGGCATTTTGAACATACGTCAACAGAGATGTTTTTCTTTGTTGATCTTGTTTTGATTACGTTACCACAAGCACATGTGATTGTAGCTTCTTCGTAATGTGGATGGATGCCTTCTCTCATTTTGTTCACCTCATTTTCATTTTGTCGGGGTTTCCGTCCCCGAGCGTTCAATAGTTACCCATAAATATTACCACATCTTATATATAAATGCAAGTATTTTTTTATGGAAATTCAAAGAAATTTTATATAAACAAACATAGTGGGGACGGGTGTCCGTCCCCTATGTTTATAAATGATTTTTATGCCAGAACAGCTTTGATAACTGTATCAATATCAGCTTTGATTTCTGTTGCTTCTTCAAGGTCTTTACCTTTGATAGAATAGTAAACTTTGATTTTTGGTTCTGTACCTGATGGACGAACGATAACCTGGTGGCCGCCTTCAAGGTAGTAGATAAGGATGTTTGCATTTGGCAGGTCGATATGCCATTCCTGACCTGTCAGTTCATCTTTATGTACCAGTGTTTTGTAGTCTTCTCTTGCAACTACTGACAGAGAACCAAGTTTTGCCAGAGGTTTGTCACGCAGGCCCTGCATAATGTCTTTCATTTTGTCCATACCGGACAGACCTTCAAATTCGTAGGAATCTACTTTGTTCAGATAGTAGCCGAATTTTGCATAGATGTCCTGCAGAGCTTTGTTGATGGAAGAACCGATTGAACGGTAGTATGCAGCCATTTCGCTGATAAGCAGTGTAGCAACAACAGCGTCTTTGTCACGAACTGCAGAACCTACAAGGTAGCCATAACTTTCTTCAAAGCCCAGGATAAATCTTTCTTCTTCGCCTTTTTCTTCCAGTTTTTTGATTTCTGTACCGATGTATTTGAAACCTGTCAGAACGTTGATTGTTTCAACACCGTGGGAAGCAGCTACTGCATCAGCCAGTGAAGAAGAAACGATGGATTTAACCATAATTGGGTTTTCTGGCAGTGTGCCCAGTTCTTTTCTTGTTTTAGCGATGTAGTCTGTCAGCAGGATACCTACCTGGTTACCTGTCAGCAGTACATATTCATCGTTTTCTTTTACTGCAATACCTACGCGGTCAGCGTCTGGGTCAGTTGCGATAAGAACGTCGCCGTCCAGTTCTTTTACTCTGTCCAGGCCCAGCTGCATAGCTTCTCTGATTTCTGGGTTTGGATATGGGCAAGTTGGGAAGTTGCCATCTGGCAGTCTCTGTTCTTCAACGATTGTGATGTCTTTAAGACCTGCTTTTGCCAGAACAGTTGTAACAGGAACAAGGCCTGAACCGTTAAGTGGTGTGTAAACCATTTTCATTGGTTCTTTTACAAAGATATCTTTTCTCATCATCTGGCCAAGACACCAGTCATAATAAGCCTGTTTAACCTGGTCAGAAACATATTCTATTTTGCCTTCTGCTTTTGCCTGTTCAAAATCAGCTTTTTTGATGTCAGCAAAGATATCCAGTTTATTGATTTCAGCCAGAACTTTGTCAGCAGATTCACTTGTCATCTGGCATCCATCTGGACCGTAAACTTTGTAACCATTGTATTTTGCAGGGTTATGGGAAGCTGTAATCATAATACCTGCATCAGATTTATGTGCTCTTGTAGCAAATGAAAGCATTGGTACTGGTGCCAGTGCATCGTACAGGTAAACTTTTACGCCGTTTGCAGCCAGAATCTGTGCAGCAACCTGTGCAAATTCGTCTGAACGGATACGGGAGTCGTAAGAAATAGTAACTACTGGGTTTTCATTTTCGCTTTTCAGGAAGTTTGCAAGACCCTGTGTAGCTTTACCTACTGTGTAGATGTTCATTCTGTTTGTGCCTGCGCCAAGAACGCCGCGAAGACCTGCTGTACCGAATTCAAGGTTGAGAAGGAATCTTTCTTTGATAGCTTCGTCATTGCCACCAATTTCTTTCAGTTCAGCCTGAAGATATTCTTCGCCTACTGCTTCACACCAGCGCAGATATTCTTTATTGTACATAATAAAAATGCCTCCATTTTTCTAAAATTTCCATACTTAACACAGCGTTTTAAAACTATGGTTTTTAAACGCAAATATACACTTTAAGAATAACACAATTTACATTTTCTATCAATTATTTTTACTGATAAAAAAACACCTGTTTATTGGTTAAAATGTCTATAAACAGGTGTTTTGCGGCTTATTTCGCCTTTTTTATTTCTTTTATTATAATTTCTGCAATTATGTATACAAATATCAGCAGCAGTGGAAAGAATGGACCAAAATATGCCGACCATTTTTCAAAATTAGCTTGCTGTAAAACAAGTATGCATCCCAGTGATGAAAGCAACGACAGTACAAAGCCTGCAATAATCAGCCTTAATCCGCCTGACCTGTCAGCCAGTGTGCGTAGAAACAGTATCCATAAAACCGCCAGCAGATATGGCCAAAGGATTTTATGTGTTATATCACAGTACATTGCTATATACCACACAGGTAAAATATACATAAATAAAACCGTTTTCTGTTTCAATGTTATCACCTCATTAAAATTATAACATTTATCTGCAATTTTATTGTGTATAAAATGTAAAATTATTGCACTGAAAACATATTTATTGTATTATATTTTTAATAAGTATACACAGGGGTGAAGATATGTTCAGCAAGATATACAGTTTTGGTGTACTGGGTATAGAAGGCTATGTGGTTACAGTGGAAACACATATTTCCGGCGGTCTGCCAGGGTTTGAAATAGTGGGTCTGCCGGACAACGCTGTAAAAGAGGCCAAGGAACGAGTGCGCAGTGCAATAAAAAACAACCATATCTCCTACCCTTCCAGCCGAATTACAGTAAATCTGGCACCATCTGACATAAAGAAAACAGGGGCAGTTTATGACCTGCCTGTTTTGCTGGGTATACTGGCCGCCAAAGGCGATGTGGACAAAATAAGCGACAAATACGCCTTTGCAGGGCAGCTGTCACTGGACGGCACCCTGCGCGGTGTGCCCGGCATACTGCCAATGGCAATCAAAGCTAAGGAAGAAGGCTTCACCCACTTTTTTGTACCGGCTGACAATGCCAACGAAGCGGCTGTAGTAGATGGTCTGGGTGTTTTTGGTATAGAGCATATTTCACAGCTGATAGGATTTTTCAACGGCGAAACAGTGCTGAAAGAACATATTTATCAGCCCGTGGAAATAGATGAAGAATTACTGGATTTTGCAGATGTAAAAGGACAGGAAGAAGCAAAAAGAGCGTTGGAAATTGCGGCCGCAGGCGGACACAATATACTGATGGTAGGCCCACCAGGCAGTGGTAAAAGTATGCTGGCAAAAAGAATGCCATCAATACTTCCACCTCTGACCAAGGAAGAAGCCATACAGACAACCAAGCTGTATTCAATCAGCGGTCTGATTTCAAAAAACGGTGGTCTGATTACTAAAAGGCCATTCCGCTCACCTCACCACACAGTTTCAGCACCTGCACTGACAGGTGGCGGCACCAGTGCAAGGCCTGGTGAAATTTCCCTGGCAAACAACGGTGTGCTGTTTCTGGATGAATTCCCACAGTTTCATAAAGATGTGCTGGAAAGTTTGAGAGCCCCGCTGGAAGACAATGTGGTGACAATAAGTCGTGTAAGCTATACGCAGACATACCCAAGCAATATTATGCTGGTGGCGGCAATGAACCCCTGCCCTTGCGGTTATTACGGAACCGAAAACCACACCTGCACCTGTTCCGATACACGCAGACAGCGGTATATGAACAGAATAAGCGGCCCTATGATGGACAGAATAGACCTGCATGTGCATCTGGAGGATGTAAGCTGGGACCAGCTGACCACCGATGAACAGGCAGAAACCAGCAGTGAAATACTGGAAAGAGTGGTAGCCGCCAGAAAAATACAGGCTGAAAGATACAAAGGATTAGGATTTGACACCAACAGCAATATACCATCAAAATATATGGGTAAGTTCTGCCGGGTTACACCTAAAGGCGCCCAGATACTGAAAAAAGTTTTTGACAATATGAATTTATCTGCACGATCCTACGACAAGGTACTGAAAGTTGCACGTACTATTGCCGACCTGGATGGTGATGAAATGATAAACGAAATGCATATCCTGGAAGCTGTACAGTACAGGGATATGGACAGGGAGATATAATATGTATTTTGAACCTATTGAAATTACACTGAAAGACGGAAGAAAAGCCGTTTTGCGCACGGCACAGATTGCTGATGCAGCTGAAATGCTTGCTTTCAGAATAAAAAGTCTGGGACAGACAGATTATCTGATGCAGTACCCTGAAGAAATGGCAGACTATACCATTGAAAAACAGTTGAATTTTATAAACCGAATGATTGAAAGCCCCAACGACAAGATGTTCACCGTTGTCGTTGATGGAAAAATCGCAGGGACAGGACAGGTATCTTTCAATAACCGAATAAAAACCAGACACAAAGCAGGTATAGGCATTGCCCTGCTGAAAGAATACTGGGGGCTTGGTATCGGCAGTGGGATTTTTACAGAAATAATAAAATCAGCCCAGAGTCGTGACGGCGTTGAACTGCTGGAACTGAATGTCATTGAAGGTAATGAAAGAGCCATTTCCCTATATAAAAAATTCGGATTTGAAATCGTGGCTGAAATCCCAGATGCCATCAGGCTCAAAGACGGTACAAGTCTGAAAGAAATTACTATGATGAAAAAACTTTAAGGAGAAATATATTATGAAAAAAATAATTGCATTTATCCTGGCTATGGTAATGATGATGTCTGTATTTGCAGGCTGTGGCAATGTGGGCGGTATCAGCGATTACCCTGCCGAGCTGGAAGAAGCCGGCATCAGCCAGAAAGATTTCGAAGCAATGAGCGATGAACAGAAACAGGCTATTCTGGATGAACTGGGAATCAAAGCTGAAATCGGTACAGATAAAGAAGAACCAAAACCAACAGAAAAGCCAAAAGCTGCAACTATTGAAGATGTGGAAAATGGCGGCAGTTATGTGGTTACAGTCGGTGATATGTGGAACCGCATAGAGCTGCATTACGAAGACGGCAAACTGGTATCAATTACCACTCATTTCCAGAAAAATGACGAGGAAGAACCAGAAATTGAAACAATTACAGGCGATGCTATCAAAGATTATGGTCTGTATTTTATCGACTATACACAGGATGCTTCAACTGTTGTAAATGCCCTGCAGGATAATGGTTTTGGTGGTGTTTCCATCAGAAAAGCACAGTAAAAGGAGATAAATCATGTTCAGAGAATTAGTTAGAATCAAACAGCAGATGCCAATGGAAGATTGCATTGAACTGCTGAAAAACGAAACAAGAGGTGTTTTAAGTGTGCTGGGTGATGATGATTATCCATATGGTACACCTATCAACCACTACTACGATGAAGAAAGTGGTAAAATTTATTTCCACATCGGCAGTCAGCGTAGCCACAGAACAGATGCTATAAGAAAACACGATAAGGTTTCTCTGTGTGTTTATGACCAGGGCTGGCGAAAAGATGGCGAATGGGCACTGAATGTAAAAAGTGTGATTGTTTTCGGACGCATTGCAATAGTTGAAGACGAAGAAAGAATAATTGATATTACATCTAAACTGACACGTAAATTTACTCTTGACCAGGAATATCTTGAAAAAGAGCTGAAAAACAATCTGCACAGAACCTGGCTGCTGGAACTTACACCTGAACATATCAGTGGTAAATTTGTAAACGAATCATGATTTTTTAAAATTATCTGTAATTTTCAAAATTTCAACATATTTTACAAATATAATATGATTGACAGCAAAAGATGTAATCCGACAATAGTCTTTAATTTATATAACTGTCACAGGAGGAAACTATGAAAAAATTATTTAGTATTATTCTGGCAATGGTTATGGCGGCCTCTCTCTTTACCGGTTGTGTAGAAAAAAATGACCCTGAAAACAAAGTAGACCCAACACCAACACCGACTGCTACTCCAGGTCCTGTAACAGATGTTGACGAAGATGACCCTAACTACCCTACTGTTCTGGCTATGTGGAAAGATATGGATGGTTACTGGGTAAATGAAGACGGCGAATACCTGTTCTTTACACTGGATGATAGCGGCAAAGCCGTGCTTTACAGCTATGATGATGGTGGTGTTCTTGATGGGTTTATGAAAGCCACTGCTGTAATGTCTTCAAACAAAACATCCTACTATATTGCTGTAGACCTGCCAGCAGTTAACAACAACGAAAAATTGGCCGGCCTTACACAGTCTGCATCATCAAAGAGCTTTATGATTGAACTGGATGGCTATGGTGATGATTATGTTGAACTGGCAGAAGATGACGGTGAACTGGACTATGAAATATTTGTAAAAGTTGGCAATAATCTGGACAAGATGAAAGATGCTATCAAACAGGCTGAAAAACTGGAAAAAGATGACTAAACAGGCTTATCTATAATAATTCAAGGCATAGCTTTCACGGGCTATGCCTTTATACATAGGTTTTATTGGGGTAATAAAATATGAACAAGAACAAAATAATTACATTGGCATTCTGTCTTGCCGGTTGTTGTTTCGTCGCCGGCGTATTAAACCACATAATAAACACAGGTGAAGGTATACTCTCATCATCCCTACTTGCTGCCGGATGTTTTTGTATGGCATTTGCCTTCCATAAAAACAAATAAAAGGTCGTGTATCAGCTGATACACGACCTATATTTTATCTGTTATACTCTGTTCATTGGCAGTTTTGCCACAAATTCTTTGCAAATTTCTATTTCTTCTTCACCATAACCCAGTGCAAGCGCTGCAAGAGGTGTGTGTTTTTCAGGAATACCCAGTTCAGCCATAAGGTCTGTATCTTTCTGTAAACCTGCTGTTACACCATAGAGATAAATATTGCCCAGGCCCAGGTCGGTTGCCATAAGGCTCATCATTTCAACTACACAGGCTGCATTCTGGTCGCCGATGCCAGGTGCTGGTGATGGCGGACAGGAAACAATGATAAGTGCAGGTGCATTGTATGTACCATTCAGCTTTGCCAGTGCATCTTTATCTGTAACCACTGTCAGTGCAGGTGTACACATTCTTGGCAGACCCAAAGGTGCCAGTGATGCAGAAATAACCACTTTTTCCAGTTTTTCTTCTTCAACAGGTTTGTCTGTAAACTTACGGCAGGATTTGCGCGAAAGCAATACTTTTTCCAGTTCCATAGTGTTTCTCCTTTGCGAACATAATTATTATCATTATTCTAACATATTTTACAGCATAATGTAAATCTGCAAAAGGACCGTGCCATAATATTATACAAATATTTGATCTTGTATAAAATTATTTGAATCAGTTGGATAAATTGGAATTTATCGGTTCTTAAAATTACAAAAATTCTCTTTAGTCAATTCATAATCAATGGATGACTGCAACTCACCCAACTGATTTCTCCATGAATCATTACGAATTCTAATTCTTTTAAACCCTAGTTCTTCATATACATGTTGTGCTCTAGTATTATTAAGATTAGTATCTAAAAAGATAAGTTTTGCCCCCATCTGGAACAATTCTTCAATTAACATACTTAGTATAATTTTTCCAAGTCCCTTTTCCTGATAGTCAAACTCACATATCTTTATTCCAATCTCATATTTCGCATTTTCATACACATAAAAACTCATTTCTCCAATTAATGTATTTTTATATTCTATAACTAATCGTCTTTTTGTCTCATCACTGTCATTAGCAATTTGTTTTTCTATTTCAGTAGCAGAGGTTCCAATCCCATTAGGGAATCCCGCATGAGCCATTACTTTTCCGTCATTCCACCATTTTGCTAATTGCGCACAATCCTTTTTCTCAGCATTTCTAATGCATAATTGATTAAATTCTATGTTCATAACTACTCCATTCCTTCGTCAAATTCAAATTTTCATCTGTTCGACCTATTAAAATTTTCCTATCAGTATTATATCAAACACCTGCTATTTATACAACGACGTCCCCGGCAGATATTTCTACCGGGGACGCTGCATTTTTTAGTATTCTGCTGTAAAATAGCCTTTATTATCAACCTGTTTAGTTGTTTTCCAGTTCGCCTTTTGAAGCAGCTGACAGGTATGCATTGAGGAATGCCTGGATATTACCATCCATAACCATATCAACACGGCCGTCTTCGTAGCCTGTACGGTGGTCTTTTACAAGAGTGTAAGGCATAAATACATAGCTGCGAATCTGGCTGCCCCAGGCAATTTCTTTCTGTACACCTTTGATATCTTCGATTTTATCCAGATGTTCCCTTTCTTTAATCTGTGCCAGTTTAGCTTTCAGCATTTTCATACACATATCTTTGTTCTGGAACTGGCTTCTTTCGTTCTGGCAGGCAACAACAATGCCTGTAGGAATATGCGTAAGACGCACAGCAGATGATGTTTTGTTAACGTGCTGACCGCCTGCACCAGATGAACGGAACACGTCCATCTTGATATCTTCATCACGGATAACGATATCTGTATCATTTTCGATTTCAGGCATAACTTCGCAGGATGAGAAAGATGTGTGTCTTCTGCCTGATGAGTCAAATGGTGAAATTCTTACCAGACGGTGAACACCATTTTCTGATTTCAGGAAACCGTAAGCATTGTTGCCTTCGATAGAGAAAGAAACAGATTTGATGCCTGCCTCATCGCCTTCCTGGTAGTCGATCGTCTGTGTTTTCCAGCCCATTTTAGTGCAGTAACGTGTGTACATTCTGAACAGCATTTCGCACCAGTCCTGGCTTTCTGTACCACCTGCACCTGCATGAAGTGTGATGATGGCATTGTTTGAATCATATTCACCTGTCAGAAGTGTTGTCAGACGCAGCTGTTCAACTTTTGTCTGGAGAGCTGCAGCTGTGGCAACAATTTCTTCTTCCATTTCCTCGTCTTCCAGTTCAATGTAAAGTTCAATCATTGTTTCCAGGTCAGAATATGTTGTCTGGATATCGTCCACGCCGCCTTTTTTATCTTTCAGCACTTTCAGCTGTGCAAAGATTTTTGTGCTGCGTTCCTGGTCGTTCCAGAAATCCGGCTGCTGTGTGTGCATTTCCAGTTCTTCTATCTGGCCGGACAGTGTTTCATAACCTGTGCTTACCATCAGTTCTGCAATCTGTGGTTTTGTATCATTAAGAATTTTTTTGTAATCGTCTATTAAAATCATATTTACTCCATTTTTTCACATTTGTCTAATATAATATTATATAATATATCCGCCAGAAAATAAAGCCAAAATTTCATATGCAGAAATATTAAATTATTGTTAAAATTAACGGCTTTACTTTACATTATAATCATTTTTGTGATATAATACCATTTAATGCAAGAATTTTGCAATAGGAGAAAAATATGCTTAAAGTAAAAGGACAGGTTTGCGATGTATGTGGCGAACCTTTTGATAACGACAGTGATATAGTTGTATGTCCTGACTGTGGTACACCACACCACAGACAGTGCTGGCATCAGCTGGGTCACTGTGTAAATGAGGATAAACACGGCACAGACTTTGAATGGAAGCCTGTTGTTGAAGATATCCCACAGATTGAAAACGGAATCAGTTGCCCTGACTGTGGTGCAACAATGCCACAGGGTACAATGTACTGTGAAAACTGCGGCAGACAGCTGAATGTTTCTACACCTGACACAAAAACTTTCAATGTGCCCGGCGGTACTATGGAAGTGCACAGGCTGCCATCACCTTATGGTATGAGTGTAGAGGACTATAAAGCACGGGTTGACAGAGAATTGGCCGGTGAAATCGATGGTGTTCCGCTGAGAGATATGGCTATATTCATCGGTACCAATGCCAAATATTATATCTATCATTTCAAAAAAATGCGGCAGAATCCTAAACACAAGGTAATGAACTGGTCCGCATGTTTATTCCCACCACTGTGGCTGCTGTTCAGAAAAATGTGGAAACATGCAATTCTGGCAGCATTGATAAACTCTATTCTGAATATACCTACATTTATTTTGATGGCTGTTCAGACAGGCTCTCTCAGCGCCTCTTCCCCACTTGTTTTCCCAGGCATTGAAGCCGTAGCAAGAATTACATCATTAATGGTATTGGCCGTTGGTGTTCTGTGGGGCTTTATGGCATTGCCATTGTATAAAAAGGATACCGTAAGAAGACTGAAAAAGATGAAAGAAGATGCTCAGGGCGATACAAACTCTTATTACCGCAGCATTCTGGAAAATGCGGGTCCAAGTAAAATAGGTATGTTTGCAGTCATCGCTTTCGCAGCATTGTATATGATGACTATTTTTGGAATTTAAAGGAGCACAGACATGATTAAAAAAGCCGTTATTCCAGCAGCCGGTTTTGGCACAAGGGTTCTGCCTATGACAAAGGCGGTTCCAAAAGAAATGCTGCCAATCGTAGATAAACCAAGTATTCAGTACATTGTGGAAGAATGTGTAAAAAGTGGTATCACTGACATTCTGATTATCACAACACGTGGTAAAGAAGTTATCGAAGACCATTTTGACAAAAGCCCTGAACTGGAAAGAGCGCTGGATAAACCAGGTAAAGAAAACCTGCTGGAACAGGTAAAAGGCATCAGCGATCTGGCCAATATCTACTATCTGCGACAGAAAGAAGCAAAAGGTCTGGGCCACGCTATCCTGTGCGCAAAAGAATTCACAGGTAATGAACCTTTTATGGTACTGTATCCGGACGATGTTATATTCGGTGAAAAACCTGTTGCATTGCAGTTAATAGAAGCCTATAACGAATTTGGCAAAGCCTGTGTAGGCATCAAAGCTGTTGCACCGGAAGCTATCAGCAGATATTCTTCACTGAAAGTAGAAAATCTGAAAGACAATATCTATGATGTAACAGATATGATTGAAAAACCTGCAAAAGGTAAAGAGTTTTCATTGTACTCCATTCTTGGCAGATGTTTGCTGACACCTGATATCTACCCTATTCTTGAAGAAACAAAACCAGGCGCAGGTGGCGAAATACAGCTGACAGACGCAATGGCAGTGCTGGCAAGAGGTGGAAAAATGACAGGTGTTGACTTTATCGGCAAACGCTATGATATGGGCAACAAACTGGGCGTTATGATGGCAAATGTGGAACAGGGTGTGTTACATAATGAAATCGGCGAAGATTTCAAGGCTTACCTGAAAGAATTTGTTAAAACCTTATAATTTTTATCATAAAAAATCTGTATTTTATACAAGAAACCCCTTGACTTCAAGGGGTTTTATTGATATAATTATTCTTGCTGTAAAAACAGCAATCCTTGCTCTGCCACACGGGCAGGGCCATTATAGTCCACAAGGAGGTAAATAATCATGCAGAAATACGAATCAATGGTTGTTATCAGCACAAAACAGGATGAAGAAGCTATCAAAGGTCTTGTTGAAAAATTCTCAAGCCTTATCTCAGCTAACGGTACTCTGGTTTCTGTTGACGAATGGGGCAAAAGAAAACTTGCTTACATGATCAACAAAGAAACAGAAGGTTATTATGTTCTGTTCACATTTGAATGTGAAGCTGCTTTCCCAGCAGAACTTGGTCGTGTGTTCAAGATCACAGAAGGTCTTCTGCGCACAATGATCATCGCTCTGTAATTTGAGAGGTTTTTAAAATGAATGTTGTATGTTTAATGGGCAGACTTACTGCCGACCCTGAAGTACGTCAGACACCTAATGGTATCAGCGTATGCAGCTTTTCAATCGCAGTTGACAGATTTGCAAACGGCGAAAGAAAAGCAGACTTTATCAACTGTGTTGCATGGAGAACAAACGCAGACAATATTGCTCGTTTCTTTAAGAAAGGCAGTATGATTGCTATCAATGGTTCTATCCAGACAAGACAGTATCAGGATAGAGATACAGGCAAAAACCGCACAGCTTTTGAAGTTCTGGTTGACAGATTCCACTTCACAGGTAACGGTGCAGGTGCATCACAGGGTACATCAAACTACTCTCAGAATTACTCTACAGGCTATTCACAGCCTGCAAGACAGACAGAAAATAATTTTAGTGCCTCCACATTCTCCACAGGAGATTTGGATGGCTTCTCCACAGTCGCAACAGACGATGGAGATTTACCGTTTTAGTTTAAGAAAGGAGAATTTCTATCATGGAAAGAAATGAAAGAGAATTTAAAGGCGGCCGCCCAGTAAGAAGAACAAGCCGCAAAAAAGTTTGCAGCTTCTGCGTTGAAAAAGTTGACTACATCGATTACAAAGATGTTTCCAAACTGAGAAAATACATCACAGAAAGAGGCAAAATCGTGCCAAGACGTGTAACAGGCACATGTGCTTACCACCAGAGACACCTGACAACAGCTATCAAAAGAGCT
>JAFZDX010000053.1 GCA_017560985.1 Oscillospiraceae bacterium | reverse complement strand
GGATGGCCTCCTGGACATCCCGCTTGGTGGGCGATTCGTTAATCGCCCTGTGGCATTAGATTTATATTTACAGGTTTCTGAATCAAAACCACCAGTGAAACTGGTGGTATGCACCAGCCCTATAAGGGCGTACTACTGGCTCACCGCTCAATAGGTATTGAAAATCCGTCAACTGCATTACGCGCACTGCAACCACTAAAGTGGTAATATGTCATCCTGAGCGAGTAAAACGAGTCGAAGGATCTTAGTTCCAGAGCTATCTGCAAAGTAATAATTCCAGATAACACCAGTGCAAAGATTCTTCGCAACAAGTTGCTCAGAATGACATCTCGCTACGCTCAATGCTTAAAGTTAAGCATTTCTCCACCTGCATATCTGGTGGTTGTCTCTACACAAAACCAATGTCATTCAAGGGCTAAACCTTGAATGACATTTTCATTTTGTTAAATGTTTTTATTTCAATAAAAATCTGAACCAAATTTTTCCGGATATGCTGTATACACTGTCACCTTTTCAATCAGCGTAGCAGCATTGCCTGTGTAGAATACCTTGGTTTCAAACATTTCCTGTGCCATTTCCCTGATTTCACGCAGAGAATAGTTATAATCCGGCTGAACCACCACATCCAGTCTTTTGGTCACTGTGCCATTTTCATCCTGGTTGTTCCAATCATAAACATCATAGTATGGCAGTTTGCCTTTATATTCTATTACCAGTCTGAAGCTGTCTTTGCAGGTTTTGTCCTCTACTATTTCAATCAAGTCGTTATCCCTGAAACGATAGGGTCTGCCTGTTGCATAAACATTAATCGTTTCCAACTCTGCTACATCATATTCCGCTATTTCTTCTACAGTCTGTACAGCCTGTTTTTCAAGATATGCAGGGTGGTCCCGTGTGTCCCACCGGCTGATTTCCAGCACTGTGACACCAGCACCTATGCCCACCAGCATAGCACCTGCAACAAAAGCCAATAACAATTTTCTGATACTCATATATATCTGTCCCTGCCTTTACAATAAATTACCATTGCCGCTGTCAACACAGCAATAAATACCACCAGTTTACGCATTTTCCGCTTTACCTCCTGTCAGCATCTGACTGAGCCACAGTGTAAAAGCCCCGCCCATAACACAGCAGCCTACACCGGCAATACATACGCCGATAAAACCTATACCCGTTGAAAGGTACACTATTATCGCCAGCACTGTGCACACAATACCTGCTATTGTAAGTGCAACAGAAGGTATCCACAGACATAAAAACAGCATTATTTTAATAAGTATAATTGAAAGATTAATCACAAAATCACCTGTACTTCCTGCCAGTTTTTTCATTGCAACACCGGTCTTGTCCATGGCTTTGGCAAAGCCACGGCCGGTTTTACCTGCTGCAGATGCAATACTGCGGCCTGTATTTTCACTTTTTTCCTTTATTTTTTCAGATGTGTCCTTTATTCTTTCTGCTGTGTCCTGCATTTTCTGGGCAGCTGTAGATTTTATTTTTTCACCGTCTGAAACATTTTCTGCTTTTTCTTCCTGTGGCTTTTCCACCGGTGGTATAATTATATCGCTGTGAACAATTCTTTTGTTTATAAACTGATATATAAACACAAAACTGAGAAAAATACAGAATATATTAACGGCTATATCAAACAGCCTGTCAATTATATGATAAACACTGTATGGCAGCCAGGAGAAAAGATGTGTAAATATCCCTGCACAAAATCCTGCAGGATATCGCAGTAAGTTCAGCAGCACCAGCAGCACCACAAACTCTACAAATATGCGTGCCAGCTGATATGTGGAAAAACCCAGCAGTTTTTCTGTAACCGTACCAAAATAATCAAAAATCTGCCTGATGTAGATATCTATGGTTTTGCCTCCCAGTTTAGAGCTATCTATATGATAGGCGGCCAGTATATCTTTTGCCAGGTCGTCAATATCTCCAAAATCTTTTATGGCATCGGCTTCTGTCTGACCTGATTTCATCTTTTGGTCAATATGTCCCATATATTCATCAATAATATCCAGCCTTTCAGCTTCGCTGAGCAGGTACAGCCTGCTATTCAGTCTGTTTGCAAAATCAAACCTGGTCATTGTCATCACTCTCCTCAATATATTTGTTCACCCTATATGCGAAATCCAACCACTGTTTTTTCAGCATAGATACATAAGTAATACCTGTGGCTGTAATATGGTAATATTTTCTTGCAGGGCCTTCGGCAGACTGTGTCAGATATGTCTGGCAATAACCATCGTTAACCAGGCGTTTCAAAAGCGGATATATGGTGCCTTCGTTTACTGCCATAGTACACCCTACTTCGCTGACCAGTTGATAGCCATATTTGTCTTTCTTGCTGATTGCCAGCAGCACCACCAGTTCCAACACACCCTTTTTAAACTGTGTATTCATTGTCTGCCCCCTTTCTGGCTTTATTGTAAAACCACTACTTTGTATTATCAAGTAGCTTGCATTACAATTAATGTCTTCTTAATGAAATCTTAAGAATTAGAAAAAAGACTCTTCAGACGACAAAAAATTCATTGACAAGTAAAGTGAATTATTATATAATATTTAAGCATAATTTAGTATGGTCCTTTAGCTCAGTTGGTTAGAGCATCCGGCTCATAACCGGACGGTCCACAGTTCGAGTCTGTGAAGGACCACCAAGAAAATAACTCCCTGGAAAGGGAGTTATTTTTTTACCATTTATATTTAAAAATAATATTACATACAAAAGAAAACTCCTATGGAATATACCATAGGAGTTTTTTTATAATTATAAATTATTTTGTGAAAGCTGCTGCGCTTGCGCCTGCGATACGGCCAAATACAACAGTATCTGTCAGAGCGTTACCACCCAGACGGTTTTCACCGTGGATACCACCTGTAACTTCACCTGCTGCGAACAGACCAGGAATTACAGTACCTTCAGCTGTGAGAACTTCACATTTTTCGTTGATTTCAACGCCACCCATTGTGTGGTGAACTGTTGGAACACGTGGTGCTGCATAGTATGGAGCTGTGTCGATTGGTGTGGAGTAAAGTGTTCTGCCGAATTCGTCTTTGGATTTGTCAGCAACGTGTGCGTTGAAGCCGTCAACTGCTGCAACCAGGTTGTCAGCTGGAACGCCGATCTGTTTTGCCAGGTCTTCCAGTGTGTCAGCTTTGAATGCACGGCCCTGTGCTACCAGGTCATTTGCAGATTCGTTAAAGTTGTTAACTTCGTCACCTGTTGGGTAGCAGTCAGAATCCATAACGATGAACATATAAGAATCTGTCTGTGCGATAAGAGCCTGTGTCATTTCGTCACGACGACCGCCTTCGTTAACAAAACGGTTACCTTCTTTGTTTACAAAGATACGTCTTTCAACGTCGTGTTCGATGTTACCGGACAGGGAACCTGTTTCTGGGTCGCCCAGTGGCAGCAGCTGGATGTTACCCATATCGATAAGGTTAGCACCAACTTTTTCAGCCATAGCGATACCATCACCTGTTACGCCAGAAGCGTTTGTTGTTTTGATCTGTTCGCCAAGGTCTGCCCACTGTGTGTTGTATTTCTGGCGCATTTCTACGTTGCCTGCGAAACCGCCTGTTGCCAGTACAACACCGTTTGTAGCTTTAACAGTAACTTTGTTGCCTGTTTTGCCTTCTGCGATAACGCCTGTTACAACGCCATCTTCAACGATAAATTCTTTAGCTGTTGTTTCGTACATTACGTCGATGCCTTCGTGGCTGTCTACGTATGCACCGTATGTTTTGAAGAAGCCTGTACCTACTGGTTCAACTGGTTTGTGTGCACGTGGCCACATACCGCCTGTAACTGTGAATACTTCGCCTTCGATAAATTCCATACCCATGGATTTCAGCCATTCTACGCCGTCCCAAGCATTTTCAACCAGGATTCTGATAAGTTCTGGTTTACCAGCTTTGTTACCGCCTTCGTATGTCTGTGTGTAGTGGTGTTCAACGCTGTCGTTGTTTGCTTT
>JAFZDX010000052.1 GCA_017560985.1 Oscillospiraceae bacterium | reverse complement strand
TCTATTGTTTTTGTTGCGATGGTAGCACAGAACGCCCGGTCGTGTTCTGAAAAAATCATGGTAGGTTTGCAGTTTGTCAGCAGATTTTCCAACTGACTGCGGCAGTAGATATCCAGATAATTCAGCGGTTCGTCCCACATATAGATATGGGCCTTTGAAGCAAGGCTGGCTGCTACCAGCACTTTTTTCTTCTGCCCCCGACTGTAAGTGGACATATCTGTTTCAAAAAGAGAACGGCTGAAGTCCAGTTTGCGCAGTATAGCGCCAAACAGTGCCCTGTCCAGACCATTACTGTCAGCATAGTCCCATACATTTCCTTTAAGGAAAGAAGTATCCTGTGTAAGATAGGATATAACAAGACCGTTGTATCGGTATATAGTACCGCTGTAATTGTCCTGCAGACCTGCAATACAATTGAACAAACTGGTTTTACCTGTGCCGTTTGCACCTTTTACCAGCACTCTGTCACCTTGCTTCACATCAAAGGAAAGATTGGATATAAGTATTTTGTCAGGATAGCTTACAGTTACATTTTCACAGTAAAAGCCTTTTGAATGCAGTGGCAGGGATGCCAGTTTCAAATCTTCACTGAATTCACTGTTTTTCAGCAATGACTGTTTTTCCTCTATGGCTTTCTGCTGTCTTGCCTGTATATTTTTGGCACTCTGCATCATTTTCTCTGCTTTATGCCCCATAAAACCTCGGTCCAGCATACCCTCAGTATCAGAGGTTTTGTGTTTGCCTTTTTCAGCCCTGTTTGACCAGCTTTCACTCTGTTTATATGAGCTTTCCAAACGTTTTATGTCTTTTTTCAGTGTTCTGTTTCTGTCCTGTTCATATTTGTCCTGCTTTTGCAGGTTATCCCAGAACTGCAGAAAAGAACATTTCTGCAGCATTATATCACTGCGACCGATATAAAGTGTGTGGTCTGTACAGCTGTCAAGAAACACCCTGTCGTGGCTGACGATGATATATCCGCTTTTGGTCTGCAGATATTTTGCCAGTTGCCCTCTGCCTGCTGTGTCCAGATGGTTGGTAGGTTCATCTATCAACAAAAATCCGTTTTCTTTCAGAAACAGAGCCGCCAGCATAACCTTTGTCTGCTGTCCTTTTGACAAAAGAGAAAAAGGCAGGTAAAAGTTGTCTTCGGTAAATCCAAGCAATCCCAGTTCTCTGCGTGCCTGCCAGTCCATACAGCCGGAAATTTCTGCTACAAGGTCCCGCGAAAGTGTGTTTTCATCCTCTACAGTAAAAGGAAAATATTCAAAATTTACATCTGCGTTTATTTTACCACTGTATTCAAACTTGTTCAGCATAAGATTCATAAGTGTGGTTTTTCCACGTCCGTTTCTGCCGGCAAGACCTGTATGCCATGTGGTATCAAGAGTAAATGAAACATTGTCAAATATATTGTCAGTTCCGTTGTCATATCCGAATGTAAGATTTTTTATTTCTATAAGTGACATTGTTTCACCCCTTTAGCTTTTTCTTTATTTAAGAGTACCAAAGCGAAAATATATTTGTCAACCCCGCCTTACTATGATAGAATAAAACTATAAATAACCGTAAAACAAGGAGAAGCTATGGAAAAGAAATATATACTGGCCCTGGACCAGGGTACTACTTCATCCCGAGCAATAATTTTTGACAAAGACCAGAAAATCGTGGCTATGGCACAGAAAGAGTTTACTCAGCATTACCCAAAAGAAGGCTGGGTAGAACACGATGCTGTGGAAATTTATTCTTCACAGTACGGCGTGATGATTGAAGCCATTGTAAAAAGCGGCATCAATGTAGAAGAAATAGCCGGTATAGGCATTACAAACCAGCGTGAAACCACTGTGCTGTGGGAAAAAAGCACCGGCCGCCCTGTTTACAATGCCATTGTCTGGCAGTGCCGCCGCACAGCCGATATATGTGATGGCCTGGTTGCCAGAGGGCTGGATAAATACATAAAAGAAAGCACCGGCCTGGTGGTGGACGCATACTTCTCCGGTACAAAAATCAAATGGATTCTGGACAATGTGGATGGCGTGCGTGAAAAGGCTGAAAAAGGCGAAATACTGTTTGGCACTGTGGACTCCTGGCTGGTGTACAAACTGACAAACGGCAAAGTGCACGTTACAGACTACACCAACGCATCCAGAACAATGCTGTTCAACATCCACACACTTGAATGGGATAAAAAACTGCTGGAAGAACTGGATATCCCGCCAAGCATACTGCCACAGGTAATGCCAAGCAGCCATATCTATGGCTATGCAGACATTATGGGCGTACAGGTGCCTATCTCCGGTATTGCCGGTGACCAGCAGGCCGCACTGTTTGGCCAGAGATGCTTTAACAAAGGGGATGCAAAAAACACATACGGCACTGGCTGTTTCCTGCTGATGAACACAGGCACCACACCGTATGAAAGCAACAGCGGTCTGGTAACCACCATCGCTGTGGGCATTGACGGCAAAGTAGAATATGCACTGGAAGGCAGTGTTTTCGTTGGCGGTGCTGTAATCCAGTGGCTGAGGGATGAAATGAGATTCCTGGCTGAAAGCCGTGATGCTGAATATTATGCACAGAAAGTATCTGACACAGGTGGTGTGTATCTGATTCCTGCATTTACAGGTCTGGGCGCACCTTACTGGGATATGTATGCCAGAGGCGCCATAGTAGGCATTACCCGCGGCACAAAGCGCGAACACATTATCCGTGCTGCACAGGAAAGCATAGCATACCAGTCTATGGACCTGGTGAAAGCCATGGAAAATGACACAGGCATGAAGCTGACAGTGCTGAATGCTGACGGCGGTGCAAGCCGTGACGCATTCCTGATGCAGTTCCAGGCTGATATTCTGAACAAAAAAGTGCAGAGACCTATAGTAAAAGAAACAACTGCTCTGGGTGCTGCATATCTGGCAGGGCTGGCAACAGGTCTGTGGAACAGCCGCGAAGAACTGAAAACAGGCGACTGGTGCGATACAGTGTTTGAACCGGATATGGACAACGAAAAACGCGAAAAACTGGTAAAAGGCTGGCATAAAGCAGTTGGCCGCAGCCTTGACTGGGCAGAGCATTAAAGGAACCATTATGCAAAATCCCGTACAGAAAAAATTTCATATTGCAAACATATTGGTTATAATATGTGGACTGATAGCACTGGTGTGCTATGACCTGCTGGGCAATTTTGGCACCCCTGTACTGAAAGGCCGGGCCAGTTTCTGGTTTGTGTTGCTGGGCTGTATAAATCTGGTATACGCCGTAAAAAACAGGATTACCAGCATACTGCCTGTATATTTTATATCTGCCGGGCTGGCAGTAGGGATGATTGCCGATGTGTTGCTGGCTGTTGATTTTGCCAAAGGAGTAATATTCTTTGCAATAGGCCACATACTGTATCTGGCAGGGTTTTATATGATAGAAAGGCCACATCTGCTTGATTTGATTCTCAGTACTTCTGTTTCAGCCATTTCCATTTTTGTAGTGGGCGGCACCCCATTTATAAATGTGCCTGACCCTGTACTGGAAAAAGGGCTGATGGTTTACGCAGTGATTATCTCGTTTATGGCGGGCAAGTCTGTAAGTAACTTTTTAATGGACAGAACCAGAGCCAGACTGATGATAGCCGCCAGCAGTGTGCTGTTTCTGCTGTCTGATGTGTCATTGATGGCATATATGTTTTACAGTCCATTAAGACTGTTCTGGGTGCTGTGCATCTATGTATACTGGCCAGCCCAGCTTTTGCTGGCGTGGGCACTTCTGCATTATGCAGAAGAAAACAAAAGACAAAGGGTTCATATAAACACTATCAGAGTGAACTATAAAATATAAAGACAGTGGGCGATACCGCAAGGTATCGCCCATTTTATTGTGATTATATAATGGTTTGTGAAACAATATGCTTATATAATATCAGCATTTTTCCCCTGTTTTTCTTTCAGTATTTTATTTATCCTGTCAGTATTTCTTCTGGTGGTAAAGCAGATAACCGCCCACCAGAGCATCGCCCAGGGTGGGTTTTGTCAGGCAGGAAAGAATTTTTACCATCGTGGTTTTGCCCGCACCATTCACACCCAGCAGAGCAAAAAGTTCGCCCTGATCTATTTCAAGGCTGACACTGTCAACAGCATCCCCATACTGTTTTACGGTGCCCATTGTTTTGATTGCCTGCATATTCAACCCTCCATTTCATTTTATCGCTACCATAATAGCAGATAGAAACAAATCCGTGTGGATTTTTGTCTGTTCGGCAATCTGATGGGTCTTATCGGTTATAAAACATAAAAAGGGCAGCAAAACGCTGCCCTTTTGCAATAAATATCAGTCTTTTTTTTCGTTTTTCAGCTTTATGGCATTTTCAACCACTTTAGCCAGTACTGTTTTGAAAGCAGAAATTTCTTCTGGTGACAGACCTTCTTCCAGTACAGCTTCAAACTCGTCCAGATTATTGCGGTACTGTATACCGGTAGCTTTTGCTTTTTCGGTCAGCACCAGTTTTTTCAGTCTGGCGTCAGACAACACCGAAACACGGCGCACATAGCCGTTTTTTTCCATTGTGTCCAGCACACTGCTGACGGAAGAACGGCGTATTTTAAACTCTGCCTCTATATCTTTCTGATATACGTCTTTGCCCAGATAATCATTGTATTCTACAAACCTCAGTATGCGTGCCTGCAATCCATTCAGGTCTGTATGACCAAAAGCGGCATTCAGGCTGAGTTTCAGTTGATGGGACGCTTCTATAATATATTTACCCAGTTTATTGTTTTCTGCCATATATCCTCCACATTTTGTTAGAACCAATACTGTTAGAATTGATACAATTATTATAAAACATCATTTCCAAACTGTCAACACAATACCCTGATGATAGTTTTATTTTTATAAAGAATATATGTGGCAAAAATTATTGTAAAACAAAAAAGCCTCGACCTATAGTCGAGACCACTGTTATATATCCACTTTCATTAAGCGGTGGTTTCGGTCTTGCGACCTCCACTCACTGCTCAACGAATCGTTTCGTCTGCAATTTCCTTTCGTCTTCCGCCGGATTCAATCTCTGCAGATGCTTCATCCGGTTCACCCTTGTCTTCTGCTTTCGCTTCTTACTTTCTCTGGGCCGTCCATTCCACGACTTATCGTCGTTTCCTTTTCGCTTTCTGACCTCCGCTGTTTTGGCATTCTTTCGTCCGCCTCAGTTTTGGATTCTGACTACTCAGCCTCTGTTCTTCTTTTCCTTTTCTTCCCGGTGCCGCCTCACAGTTGCTTTCCCGGTGCCCGCCTTGGCTCTCGCCTTCTCGGTTTCCTCTTTCTCTCCGGCCTGGTTTCCCGTGCCTTCCTTCCAGATTCCTGTACTCAGCTTCGCTGTTCGTTTCCTTTCACTCTTCCCTGTTTCGCTCCCACAGCCGTTCCACAGGTGCTTACCTTCCGTTCCTCTTTCTCTCGTCCGTTTCCCGTCCGGTCTTTTCCACTTCCAGCTCGCTTCCTTTCGTCCGCTTGCCTTCCGCTTCCAGCTACTCAGCCTTCTGTTCTTCCTTTCCTTTTCTTCCCGGTTCCGCCTTACAGCTGCTTTCCCGGTGCCCCGTCTCCGCTCTCGCTTCCTCGGTTTCCTCTTTCTCTCCAGCCTGATTTCTCATGCCTTCCTTCCAGATTCCTGTACTCGGCTCTACTGTTGGTTTCCTTTCAC
>JAFZDX010000051.1 GCA_017560985.1 Oscillospiraceae bacterium | reverse complement strand
TTTAGTGGTTGCAGTGCGCGTAATGCAGTTGACGGATTTTTAATACCTCTTGAGAGGTGGGCCAGTAGTACGCCCTTATAGGGCTGGTGCATACCACCAGTTTCACTGGTAGTTTTGATTGTTTATTATTCTTTTACTGCCAACAGGTCTTTATAGAACTGGTTCATTTCTTCTTCTGTGTCAAATGTGGCAACATACATCATATCAGCCATTGCACCGGACAATGCTTCTGGAATTCTTTCAGCCATTTTAATCTGGTCGCCGTATTTTGCCATAATTGCAACATGGTTCATTACAAAATCTTTGCCGTCACGTCTGCCTGCAAATGGACACCACTGTCTTTTGCCCACTGGCATCAGTGTAGAGTCAAATGCAATCATATCAGCCCAGATTTTGTAAACGTTTGTGCTGGCAGAGAAGTTGAACAGGTCAGGCGTAAAGCCACCGGCTGGTCTCATATTAACTTCAAGTGCCATTACATCGCCTTTTTTGCCCAGACCTTCGTGGTCTTCCAGCAGGCGGAAAAATTCAAAATGAACAAATCTGCTCTTTACGCCAAAGCTCTTTACTGTTGCCAGACCTGCTTTGCGCACGTCTTCTTTCAGTTCTTTTACAATATAGTAAACAGAGTTGTCTTTGTTGTTTACAACATCCATCAGTGAGAATGGTGTAACGTTGCCGGCTTCAAACAGTGGTTCGCCTTTGGAGTTGATAATAGCATCGTATGTGTAGATTTCAGCATTGATGAATTCTTCCATAATGTATGGAACACCGGCAGGTCTTGTGTTCATAAAGTTTACCAGGTCTTCATCGCAGGACAGTTTATATGTAGCTTCTGCGCCTACACCATTGTCCGGTTTTACGATTACAGGGTAACCAACAACTTTCAGGAATTCTCTGCAGGCTTCGATGTCATCTGTAACCAGGTGGTATCTTGCAACAGGAATCCCTGCTTTTGTGTAGAATTCTTTCATTTTGGATTTGTATTTGATGCGAGGAATATCTTCGTTTTTGAAACCGCTTGTGATGTTGAATTCTGTTCTCAGTTTTGCATCTCTTTCCAGCCAGTATTCATTGTTGGATTCCAGCCAGTCGATTTTACCGTACTTGAATGTGAAGAAAGCAACAGCGCGGAACACTTCATCATAGTTTTCCAGACTGCTTACTTTGTAGTATTCGTTCAGACTGTCTTTCAGTTCCTGACGCAGTTCATCATAAGGTGCGTCACCGATACCCAGCACGTTCAGGCCATTGTTTTTCAGCTCTTTACAGAACTGCCAGTAGTTTGTAGGAAAGTTTGGGGAAATAAAAATAAAGTTTTTCACAGATTCACACTTCTCTCTTTTTATATTTTTTCTCAGTTTTGCAAGGGGGATTTTATATCAACTGGGTTATTCAAGGCCCAGCAGTTTTGGAACAAAATACTGCACCTGTTTGTACCACCATGGCCAGTCGTGATTTACGTCATAACCCCAGTAGTCGCACCAGATATTTGCGCCCAGGCGTTTGAAGTTTGTGTCCAGCCAGCGCAGAGTATCAGGTTCTTCCCAGGCGCCCTGACCTGTGCAGATGATACCAAAGTTGTTGTTGTATCTTTCTACATAAGGGTGGCTTGGCTGCATATTCTGCAGATACAGTGCAGGGCTGTTCATATACAGTGTGTCGTCCATATAGTCGTCAAAGAACATGCTGTTGTTGTAAATGCCGCTCATTGCCAGCATTCTGTCAAAAATTTCTGGGAAACGCAGGAACAGGTTTACACTGTGGTTTGCACCCATGCTGGCGCCGAATACCATAATGCCTGGGTGACCTGTCCAGCCGTTTCTTTCGTTTGCCATATTTCTCATAAATGGTACAAATTCATCTACAATGTAGTGAATCCACCGTTCATGTCTGTTGATTCTGCTGGCAGGGAAACCATACTGGTCTGACCAGGTTTCTTTGTCAACTGTGTCGATTGAAAACACCATTGCATGGCCTTCTTCAATCCATTTAGCCCACTCATCAATCATTTTGAAGTTTTCAAAGTCTACAAAACGACCGTCCTGGCATGGGATAAACAGTACAGGTTTGCCTTTGTGGCCGTAAACCTTGCACTCCATATCTCTGCCCAGTGCATGGCTGTAATGTTTGAAATAATGAATTTCCATATATTATATTCTCCTAATCAAGATTGTAAAACAAAGTATGAATAAAGTACGGTATCTGTTTTTCCCAACTGGCCTCCTGATGTGTACCACCAGGGATAATTCTGCTGGTCAGCATTACACCACTTTCTGTAAATGCGCTGCAAATCTGGTTATAGCCTTTCATCATATCCGGTTTCCAGCCGAATTCTTCACTGCCATAGTCCATATACAGCACAGTGTCTTTGCCAAAATCAGTTCTGCGTATCATTCTGTCCAGTTTCTTTGTGTTCACCCACAGTGATGGGGACAGGGCAGCGCCTCTGGAAAAAATATGATTGTACTTTGTAACCGCATACACTGTCATCAGACCACCCATACTGCTGCCTGCAATAAAGGTGTGCTGCCTGTCTGGCAATGTAGGAAAGTTGCGGTCGATGATTGGTTTGAAAACATTTATAAGCCAATCCATTGTAATTTTACCTTTGCCTTCTACACGGCCAAATCTTTCTTCTTCAAAGGTGAAAGGAGAGTATTCTTTCAGTCTGCCGTTGTCAGGGTGGTGGTTACATTCCACAGCAGCAACTATCAGTGGAACGTTATTTGCCTGCAGATAGTCCAGCATGCCCCAGCTTTTGCCATAGGTTGCATGGCTGTCAAAAAACACATTCTGTCCGTCAAACATATACAGCACAGGATAGCGCCAGTCAGGATTTTCCCTGGCTTCATCCGGCACATATACATAGGACCTGCGTTTTTCTTTGCCTGTCAGGCGTGGAATAGTTATATATCTTGTTAGTATCATTTTAAGGGTTCTCGCTTTGCATAATGATAGTAATTATATTCAGTTTATCACATTATATTAAAAATTGCAATTATGCACAAAAACCGGATATTTCCCGATAAATACTTTATGTGTTCTTAATACTGTACTTATAAAACCTTAATGTATGTCTGCCGTTGCTTTACGCTGCTTTAATCTTTTTGAATTTATAATAAAGATAAAAGAACAGGAGGGGTATCATGAAAAATATATTGCTTATCGGTCTTGGCAGACTGGGCCGACATCTGGCACATAATCTGTATGAAATGGGGCATCAGATTATGGCAGTGGACAATGTGGAAGAAAGAGTAAATACAGTATTGCCTTATGTAACCTCTGCCATTATAGGTGATTCTACCAATGAAGATTTCCTGCGTTCTCTGGGCGTGAGAAACTTTGATGTATGCATAGTGGCTATTGGCAGTGATTTTCAGAGCTCTCTTGAAACTACATCATTGCTGAAGGAACTGGGTGCAGCAAAGGTAGTGTCCCGTGCTTCCCGTGATTCACAGGCTAAATTCTTGAAGAAAAATGGTGCAGATGAAATTATTTATCCGGAAAAACAGCTGGCAAAATGGGCGGCTATCAGATACACTGCCAACCATGTATTGGATTACATTGAACTTGATGAAAAAAACTCTATTTTTGAAGTGGAAGTGCCGACTGCATGGATAGGAATGTCTGTCAGTCAGATAGATATCCGCCGTAAATTTGGTATAAATATACTTGGCATCAAACACAGTGGCGTAATGAATGTTATGGTCACACCTGAAATGATACTTACAGACAAAGATACTTTGATGGTAATCGGAGAATATAACAGTGTAAAAAAATGTTTTATGCTTTGATATACAGAAGATTATAAATCAGGGAGGTATCATTATGGAAGTATTAGGACTGGTTATTTGTGTTGTGATTTCCTTTGCTATAGGATTGATACCGTTAAAGTGGCTGGGAAATTTTAAGAAAAATGTTCATGAACAAAACAAAAAATATCTTAACAGTGACGATGTAAGGAAAATGTAAAGAGGATGTAAAGATTGTGTAATTCTTTTTGATTTGTTACATATTTTTCACATTTATTTTTTAAACTTACAAAAAAGAGTTAAGGACAAACAATATGCCTGACAACAGTTATAAACAGAAAGAACATATATTGGTGTGCCTTTCACCGGCACCCTCAAATGGACATATAGTACGCACAGCTGCCAGAATGGCAGCTGCCTTTGGCGCATCTTTTACTGCTGTATATGTACAGAAATTGGACTATGAACTGATGTCCGGTGCAGACAAGGAAAGGCTGAAATATCACTCAGACCTGGCCGGAAGCCTGGGTGCACAGGTGGTAACATTGTATTCTGATGATGTGCCGGGACAGATTGCGGAATATGCCCGTATATCAGCTGTTACCAAAATTGTATTGGGGCGCAGTATGTCGCCCCACAGGCTGTTTTTCAGACCGGTGTCAATTACTGAAAAACTGATGGAGGCAGCACCTGACCGGGATGTATATATTATACCTGATAAATCAGCATCATATTATCCGCAGGGGAAAAAAATAAAGTCACAGTATGTAATACCGGATTTTATCAATATTTCAAAAACATTGGCAATTTTGGTTCTGACCACGATTATAGGTATCTTGTTTTCAAAAATAAATGTAAGTGAAGCAAACATCATCACCATATACATTCTGGGGGCACTTATTACCTCTATATATACCACCGGCTATCGGTGCGGTGTGCTGTATTCTCTGGCCAGTGTACTGCTGTTTGACTTTTTCTTTACACAGCCGTATCTGACATTCCAGGTTCACAGCGTGGCATATATATTTACTTTTACTGTAATGCTTATTGCATCTCTTATTTCCGGTACACTTGCAAACAGACTGAAAAATATGGCACAGAAATCCACACAGTCGGCTTACAGGACAAAAATTTTGCTGGAAGCAACCCAGCTTTTGCAGAAAGCAGGCGATGAGGCGGATATTCTGGATATTACTGCCACACAGATTATGAAACTGCTGGGCAGGAATGTAATGATTTTTACAGAGGAAAAGGGCAAAGCTGTTCCGGGCAGATTTTACAGTAATAAACAGTATGGGAAAAATATTTTTCTACGTTTCAACGAAGATATGGCGGCACAATATGCGTTGAAAAATGGCATAATAACAGGACATGGCACAGAGCGTTTATCTTCAGCCGACTGCCTGTATCTGCCTGTAAAGGCTGATGGTATTGTCTGTGGTGTTATAGGCATAGAAATTGGCAACCAGCCTATAGAATCTTTTGAATACAATGTGGTTCAGTCTATTGTGGGTGAATGTGCTTTGTCGATGGAAAATCACCGCAATGCAGTTGCAAAGGAACAGGCGGCGGCAAATGCCAGGGCAGAGCGGTTGCGTGCAAATCTTTTGCGCACAATTTCACATGATTTACGCACACCTCTTACCTCTATTTCGGGCAATGCCGACAATCTGATGTCCAACTATGAAAAAATGGACGAAAAACAGATAAAGCAGTCGTTTGCAGATATATACAATGATTCGCAATGGCTTATATCCATAGTGGAAAACATACTGTCTGTTACCCGAATAGAACAGAACGGTATGAGCCTGAATCTGTCTGATGAACTGGTGGAAGACGTGGTTATGGAGGCGCTTTCGCATTTCAGCAAAAAGGACAGTCATATAATCACAACGGATCTGGAGGGCAGTTTGCTTATGGCAAGAATGGACCCAAGGCTGATTGTACAGGTTATTGTTAATCTGTTGGACAATGGCATCAAGTACACCCCGCCAGGTTCTCATATACATATTAAGGCTGAAAAAAAGGAAGATATGATTTATATCAGTGTATCTGACAATGGCCCTGGGGTGGATGAAGAATATCGCCTGCACGCCTTTGAAATGTTCCATACAGGGCACAGAAAGGTTGCAGATGGCCACCGCAGTCTTGGGCTGGGGCTGGCACTGTGCCGTTCCATAGTAAATGCCCATGGTGGAGAAATAACACTGGCAAACAATACTCCATCAGGCTGTACATTCACATTTACACTTCCTTCAAGTGAGGTTTTTATTTATGAATAACAATTATAATATACTTGTGGTGGAAGATGATGCGCCGGTGCGAAATCTTATCACTACCACACTGAAAGCAAATGAGTATAAATTTATTACTGCTGCAAATGGCTCGGATGCTATTATGTCTGCTGTCAGTCACAACCCAGATATTGTTCTGCTGGATTTGGGATTGCCGGATATGGATGGCGTGGATGTGATTGAAAAAATCCGTTCATGGTCTAATGTGCCGATAATAGTTATCAGTGCCAGAAGTGAAATTTCTGATAAGATAGAAGCACTGGATGCAGGTGCTGATGACTATCTTACCAAACCGTTTTCTGTGGAAGAACTGCTGGCAAGGCTGCGTGTAACATTGCGCCGACTGTCGGTAGTCAGTGAACAGTCTTCATCAGCATCTGTTTTTGAAAATGGCAGTCTGAAAATAGATTATGCTGCCGGCTGTGCTTATCTGAACGGAGACGAGCTACACCTTACACCTATTGAGTACAAACTGCTGTGTCTTATGGCTAAGAATGTAGGCAAAGTGCTGACACATTCATATATTACCAGAAATGTATGGGGAACCTCCTGGAATAACGATGTAGCATCATTGCGAGTATTTATGGCTACACTGCGAAAAAAGATTGAAAAAGCCTCAGATACCACACCTATCATACAGACCCATATAGGGGTAGGTTACAGAATGATGAAAATGGAATAAAAAATAAAAAGATGTATTTCAGTTGAAATACATCTTTTCTGTTATTATGCTTCTTTCAGTTTGCACACATCAACCCAGGCATCTGCGTTGGAATATTTAAACAATTCTTCCGGTGTCAGTTCAATAGCGCTGTTTGATGAACCGCAGG
>JAFZDX010000009.1 GCA_017560985.1 Oscillospiraceae bacterium | reverse complement strand
TGCGTTGTCAAAGCGATTGGCACTGCGCTGGCTGACCTGTTTTGCCATTGTTTCATCTATCAGCTTTTCACCTTCTGAAAAACCAGCCGCTGCAATCAGCAGTTCCAATGCATTGAAAGCTTTTCTCATATCACCGCCACAGCCAAATGCCAGCACATCAGCCGCTTTTTCTGTAAGGGTAATATTTTCGCCACTTTCCCTGTTGTACTTTGCCACAGCTTTTACCAGCCCCTGTCGGATGTCTGCAGGCTGCAAAGGTTTGAATTCAAAGATGGTGCTGCGGGAAAGAATAGCATTGAAAATAGCAAAATATGGGTTTTCTGTGGTGGATGCAATAAGTGTTACACTGCCGTCTTCCAGCACTTCCAGCAAAGACTGCTGCTGTTTTTTATTGAGATACTGAATTTCGTCCAGATACAGCAGAATACCATTTTCTGCCCCCAGTGTATTTACCTGTGATATAATTTCCTTTATATCTGCAGTGGAACTCTGGGTACCGTTCAGTTTAAACAGCTTTTTGTCTGCCATTCTGGCAATAATGCTGGCAACTGTGGTTTTTCCAACACCTGATGGGCCATAAAAAATCATATTCTGTATGGTGCCATTTTCAATGGCACGGCGGAACACAGCATCTTTGTTAAGCAGATGCTGCTGACCACACACATCTTCCAGGCTTTCAGGGCGCAGGGCTGCCGCTAATGGTTTGTTCACTCTCTTTCACATCTCCATTTCCGGATTTCTTTTTCATCATAGTCATTGTCCAGGAAGAAGGCAATGGCGTGAAGGATTGCCCTGTCCCAGAAAGAATATTCGTGTGCGCCGTCCCAGCGCCAGAATTTATAGTCTGCCAATGGCAGTGTCTGTGCATATTGGTCCAGTTTTACATTCTGTTTGTAAATACCGATAAGTTCATCCTGTTTGCCGCACATACTGCGGATACGTGGCTGCTGGTTGGCAGGCAGTTCTGATACTTTTTTAATAAGATAAAAAATATCATCTTCTTCCCTGATTTCCAGGTCTGCACCAAAGGTGTCGATAATTGATTTCAGTGCATCAGTGGACTGACCCCGTGCCTGTAACTGTTTTATCATTCCTGCCACCATTTTCAGGTCACAAGGTGCAGACATAGGTGCAATGGCACTGAACATATCCGGGCGTGACAGACCTATTTTCCAGGTGCCATAGCCGCCCATTGAAAGCCCGGCAAGAAATGTTTTTTCCCTTGGAAACTCCAGGCCGAACATAGACTTCAGCAGAACTGGCAGTTCTTCTGTAATGTATGTGTAGTATTTCATACCGTGTACACCGTCAGAATACCAGCTTTGCGGTGCACTGATATACACAATGGCCAGCTGGTTGTCACGGGCATAGCGGTTGGTTGCTGACAGTTCTTTGAAATACTTCTGACTGCGGCTTAACCCGTGAAGGAAATAAATAACCGCCTGTGGCTGTGAAATGGAAGTTTTGTTTGTATAGTCGTTTGGCAGGTACAGTTCCAGGTCAACTTCCTGGCCCAGCCGTGCTGAATAAAAGTTTGATGAAATAAATGCCATAATCTTTTCCTCTTTCAGTTTTATGGATTACAAATCGCCTTCATCTGTCCACAGTGTCAGTCTTTGCTTGTCATAATCATTTTCAAGGAAGAATGCAACTGCGTGCAGCATAGCTCTGTCCCAGAACATATATTCGTGGCCGCCTTTCCAGGACATAAATTTATAGTCTGCCAGTGGCAGGTCTTTGGCGTAGTCGTTGAAAATAACATTCTGTTTGTAAATCTGGGCCAGTTCGTCCTGTTTGCCACACATAAGACGGATACGAGGCTGCTGGTCGGCAGGCAGTTCAGATACTTTTTTGATAAGGTACCAAGGGTCATCTGTGTCCTGGAAATCCAGGTCTTCGCCGTAAACATTTATAAATGTGGACAGGCTTTCCCTTGGCTGACCTTTCATTGATTCGCTCATCTGCTTCATATTTGTAGGAGCAGAGAAAGGCGCAATGGCACCAAACATTTCAGGATGGTTCAGACCAATTTTCAGTGTACCGTAACCGCCCATTGAAAGACCTGCCAGGAATGTTTTTTCCCTTGGGAAATCCAGATTATAAACAGATTTCAGAAACTGTGGCAGTTCTTCTGTGATATATGTGTAATATTTCAAGCCATATTTCATATCGCTGTAAAAGCTCATAGGTGCGCTGATATAAACCATTGCCAGGTGATTGTCCATTGCATAGCGGTTGGCTGCTGTGAATTCTCTGAAACGTTTCTGGCTGGAGCCCATTCCGTGAAGGAAATAAACCACACCCACAGGTGCATCTATTTTGGTTTTATAATCATCATTAGGCAGGTAAAGATCCAGCATCACTTCCTGTTCAAGAACGTGAGAGTAAAAAGTACCGTTAATAATAGCCATTGCAATTCTCCTTTATCATATTTAATTTAAACGTTTATTTTTCATTATAAATATGATAACATATATTTATACCAATGTAAAAGAGAGATTTTAAATGAAAAATAAAAAACAGGCCGCTGAAATAGTGGCATTACTGGAACAAGAATACCCAATAGCAGAATGTTTTCTGGACAATGAAGGTGCGTGGCAGCTGCTGGTTGCTGTGCGACTGTCTGCCCAATGTACTGACCTGCGTGTAAACGCCACCACACCTATACTTTTTGGCAGGTTCCCAACTGTGGACGCACT
>JAFZDX010000050.1 GCA_017560985.1 Oscillospiraceae bacterium | reverse complement strand
GATTTGAAAAAGAATAAAACGTATACAAAATCAGGGTAGCAATACCCTGATTTTTTTACTTAAAAAAATATAGGAAAACAAAGTTTTGACATTTTAAACAAAAGGTGGTATAATATTTTCGTCTTTATGCCAAAAAGACATTCCATTCGACTTCATTTTTTTACCATAAGCCCGTTCATTTTATGGTAAAATATTCATAGCCTTAAAGGCAAAAATACAAAAGGAGATTTTATGAAGAAAGAAAAAAAGAAGCTTTGGGACATTCTCAAAGAGAACGGTGCCAAGATTTTTTTCACAAGTCTTGCCCTTCTGATTTTGTGTGCTTCAACAACTGCTTTATTCTTTTTTACAAGTATCGTCCGAATTTCTGACAACGAAAAAGATGATGTGGTTATGATTACCACATTTTCACAACAGGACAAGGTACTGGAACTGGCCAATGTAACACTGGAAGACACTGATAAAGTGCTGTACACTTCTTACAACGGCAATTACAGAGACCTGACTATCAAGCACAGCTTTGTTGTACCTATTACTGTGGATGGTACAACAGTGAAAGCAACCATTACCGAAGGCAATGTAGCCAACTGTCTGGCCAATGCAGGCATTGTGCTGGGCGAACACGACTATACACTGCCAAGCCTTCACACACAGATAAAAGAAGGTGACTCCATCAGGGTTTACCGCGTAACATACGTAGACAACCAGTATGAAGAAACCATTCCTTACGAAACAACATACAAATCCAGCAGTCTTACATTCCGTTTTCCAAAAAGACAGTACACACTGCGTGAAGGTTCAAACGGTAAAAATCTGGTAACATACCGCGAAAGATATGTAGACGGCGAACTGCACCTGGCACTGGTAAGCAAGGTGGAAGTGGTAAAGAAACCTGTAAATAAACTGGTGCTGAAATACGGCAAAGGCGTGCCTGTTTCTGACCTTAAAGCACCTGCCGGTGTAACAGTAAACAACAATGTACCAACAGGTTACAGCCGTATGATAAACACATCTGCCACAGGCTATTATTCAGCCAGGGGCAAAGGTGCATCAGGCCTGGGGCTGCATTACGGCACAGTAGCTGTAAACCCAAACGTAATACCTTACGGCACAAAAATGTATATTGCCAGCCCTGACGGCAAATTTGTTTACGGCTGGGCTATCGCAACCGACACAGGCACTGCTATGATGGAAGGAACAGTTGGCGTAGACCTGTTCTATGAAACATACAAAGAAAGCAGCCTGAACTGGAAAAACGAAGTAAATATCTACATTTACGATTAACTGAATAAAGCAGAAAGAGCAAAGCCTGTGGCTTTGCTCTTTTTTATTATTAGTATGCTGTATAACCGATATTCAGGTCTACCAGACCGCCTACACCTGCACAGGTGCCTGTGCCTGTGTACTGCCAGATATCATAACGGTATTTGAAGTCTGTGGCGGAAGCATAATGTGCCACCCAGATATCGTACTGTGAAATCTGTGAATAATCCAGCTGATAGTAGAACCAGGTCTTGCTGGCGTATATACCTGCATTGTAGCCTGCGTTTTCTATAGTTTCGCAGAACGCTTTTGCAATAGTGGTACGCTGTGTCTGTGACAGATGGTCTGCACGGCCTGTCTTGGCTGATGTGGAGTATTCAGTGTCAAAGAAGATAGGATACTTAATGTTGTAGCCTTTTACCAGACTGAGGGCCAGTGATGCTTCTTCAACAGCTTCCTGTGTGGTAATAGCCTGTGAGAAAACATAAACGCCCACTTTCAGGCCCACTGATGTAGCACCCTGAATATGCTGTTTGAAATATGGGTCTTCTACAAGAGCGCCTGTGCCGTAACCACGGTATCCTGCACGGATGATTACAAATTCAATGCCGGAATCTTTTACAGTCTGCCAGTTGATGGATGGCTGATATTTAGAAATATCAATACCGATTCGGCTGCCCATTTTACCATCTTTATCAAAGTAATATGTAATACCCTGAATTGTCTGGGTGCCTGTTACCTTTTCACCATTTTTGTCATAGTAGTATTTGGCACCGCTGATAGTCTGCCAGCCGTAATAGGTAGTAACATCTTTCTTTTCTTTTGTTTTAACTTCTGTTGTTGCCAGTTTTACCAGTGTATTGCCCAGGCTGTCTTTTACAGGTTCACCTTTGTCATCAAAGATTTTCACCTCTACCTTCACCTTTTCAACTGCTGAAGATGAGCCGGATGCTGATGAAGAACCTGATGCAGAGTTTGAAGAAGATGATGAGCTGCTGTTATCTGATGATGCACCTGAAGATGATGATGCATCAGATGAAGAAGGTGTATCTGATGAAGATGGAGCATTTGATGATGAATCTTCACTGGAAGATGGCACAGATGGTGTAGCAGTAGGCTGAACTGTAGGTTCTGCACTTGGTGTGGCTGTTGGTTCAGCAGTTGGCTCTGGGGTAGGTTCGGCAGTTGGTTCTGCTGTTGGGGTTGGTGTTGGTTCCGGAGTAGGAGTTGGTGTAGGCTCCGGTGTCGGTGTAGGTGTTGGTTCTGGGGTCGGTGTTGGAGTTGGCTCCGGTGTTGGGTCAGCAGCAGGTGTGCTTTCAGGTGTGGACTCTGTTTCATCCACAGGCATTACACCTGTGTTGCCCAGACTGTTTTCCAGTGCAAAGGCGTGGAATGTCAGCAACTGTGCCGGCAGTACCCCGATTTCTGATGCAGCAGCCTTTGCTTCGTATTTATATGCACCGATAAGATAACCATCTTCGTCGTATACAGGATACAGACCGCTGGAAACACCGGCATGGTTTACCATAGTGCCGTCTTCCAGAACTTTTTCTGGTTTGTATTTTACTGTGACCACTTCCACTTCTTTTTTCTCTGTTTTCTTGGAAGATGCCACATATTCCACTGTGTCTTTGATTGGTGGAGGTGTGGAAACAGGTTTTGATGCCTGGTCGTCATAGGCGGCGTCTTCTTTTGAAACGTCTACCTTGCTTTCGTCCACTACCTTATCTGAAACGTCTACTTCTTTATATGCTACTTTTTTTGCGACTGTGATTTTTACCGCCTGGTCAGGCATAATATAGCCATCCATATCTTCAATGGTAACTGTATAGTCACCGCTTGGCAGTTTTGTCAGTCGCAGGAAGCCGTCGTTTACTTTCCAGGTTTTGTTGTATCCGTTTTTTGCACCTTTTACAACAAGTTTGAATTCAGGCCCAACAATCATATTTCCGTCAGGACCTACAACCTGTACTTCCAGGTCTTCTTCAACTGATGATGGCAACAGTGATACCATCACAGCCTCTTTGGAAACAGATGATGAAGATGCCACACTGGAAGAAGATGGTGCCTGTGACACTATGGATGAAACTGGCAGTGATGAAGATTCACCGCTGTCAGCACCGCCACCAGTGGAAAGGGTTGCAACGCCCATACCTATAAACAAAGGTACAGCCAGTGTCAGCACCACGGCCGCTGTTTTCTGATAAATATTGAAACCTGCAAAGGTATTTTTTATATTCTCAAAGTTAAATTTCACTTGATTACTCCTGAATTATACATTGATTTTAACAATAATCTATAACTTTTTAATTATACAATATTTTTCTTTATTTTTCTACAAAAACAGCCAAATTTTTCCTGCTGAAAATGTGAAAATTACAGAACTTTTTTATATTTGCCTGTTTTTATGTTCAATGTGGCTTTCTGAATGGTTTTGCTGGTTTCCCTGTCCACATTTTCCATAGTGAGAATATCACCGGAAAGTGAAATATTCAGCACATTTGTGTTGACGGGCACAGGCATTTGGGTGACAAAGGTTTTGATTATGTTGCCCTCTTTGTCCAGCAGTGCCACATCATAGGTGTCTTTAAAATACTCACTGCCATAAAGACTGTCTTCGCTGTACCATCTGTCCGAACCAAGATGGTCGTGTACAACTATAAAGGTTTTGTCTACAGGGTCACGGCGCACCGCCCACAGGGTGTTCTTTTTATAACCATCTTCTCCTTCTATGCCCAAAGGAAACTTCTGTCCAAGACTGAATACCGGACCATTGTCCACATTTTCAGGGTTGTAAATTTCAAAATCAAAATTATACATCAGATAAATTTCACCATTGGAGAAAAAGCCTGTTTCCAGAGAAATATCTGTATAGTTTTTTGCATAATAGTCGCTTAAGAATCTGATTTCGCCTGTTTTATTATCTTTAAGCGCCCGGTAGCTTACCCAATAGTTTTTGTTGGAATGTCTGCCGTATTCATAGATTGAATATCTGCCATCCTTTGACTGTGCCAGTTTTTCGCCCAGCATCTGCTGTGTGATTACATACTCTGTTTCACTGTTACCGTTGTCAAAATTCATTGTAAACTGCAGACCAGACAGTTCATTATAGCTGACAAGATTGCCATTATCATCCACATATAATCGGTTACCCATATATTTTGTCGGATAAACATCCTTTGTATCCATAATTACACTGGAGGTAATTATGCCATTTTCTTTTTTCAGGGCAATATAGTCATAATCAATCTGATGTTTTGTGTCAATATTGTTTTCCAGCCAGCATTCATAGGTTGTATTGTCAGCTGTAAGGTCATAGCCAGTTTTCACCAGTGTGGTGGCCAGCATCTGTTTTTCACAGTCAACAACACCTGCTGTACCATCATGAAAAATCATATAGAGATTTTCATTTACAAAACCGCCAGCAAAACTGTCAGCAAAACTGAACGGCATATCAGCCACCATTTCTTCTGTTCGGTCAGACAGCAAGCCGCGTATATTCAGATCTTTTACATTGTCAGTAATATGTAAAATTTCAGTTCCATTTGCATCATAAATCACCACACCTTCTTGATCGGCAGTGGTGTACATAACCGCATATCTGCCAAAACCATAAGCTGTGTGCACAATATAGCCATCATTTTCTTTGATAAAATCCAGCTGTACAGTGGTAAGCTCTTTTGTTTTGCCGTCCAGTGGCAATACAGCATAGTCGTAAAGAGATGCAACCATCAGGTTATCCCCTGCCTTTGTCAGTCCACCCCAGTAAAAGCGTATATCATCAAAACTGCCGTCGGCCATAGCGGTGTAATCTATCACAGCCTGGGCTGTATACTTGAATGTGTCGGTCTTGGTTTTAAAGAAAAGTGTAAATTCTGCCCTGTCATCAGCAGTCAGCTCAAAATCATCCAGGGATACAGACACGCCCATATCTGCCAAAAGCTGTTTGTCTTTGTCACTGAAAAGATGGTCGACTGTTATCATATCCAACAACCGGCTGCGCTGTACTATATCGATGGATGGCAGGCTGTCGTCTTCATCTGGTATATTCTGTGGTGTGCAGGCCACAAATGAAAAAGCCATAATAAAAACAGACAGAACATATATAAATTTTTTCATGGGTACCTCCACAAAAAACAACAAAATCTTACCTTTTATCATATCACACAGTTATATATTTTTAAATATTTGTGACAGAATTGTAATGTGAAATTTTCACAGGTTTGACAATGAAAGGGCTATCATTTAAAATATATGTAAAACAATGGGGGGTGACGGTATGACAAAAGAACAGTATGATAAAATCAGCCGACCTTTCCGTGCAGACTGGGCTAAAAAAGCCTTGCTGGCAGTGAACAAACTGTTGACTTTAACTGGATATGCACTGTATCCACTGATGGTGATTTATCTGTTTTTTACTGATATAAAAAGCTGTATCTGCGCCGTGGCCGTACCTGGCAGTGGCTTTGTACTGCTGACTGTGGTGCGCAGAATGATAAACCGCCCACGCCCATACGAAACACTGGATATAGACCCAATAATCAAAAAAGATACCAAAGGCAACAGCTGCCCCAGCCGCCACGTTTTCAGTATGACTGAAATAGCTGTAACTGCCTTTTTAATCTCCCCTGCCCTGGGCTGTGTTCTGCTGTTTTTCAGCCTGTGTCTGGCGATTATCAGGGTTATTGGCGGTGTGCATTACCCTACCGATGTGACCGCAGGTTTTGCCTCTGGCATAATGTGGTGTGCCATCGGATATATGATTTTACTTTAAAACAGCCAGACAGCTGTTTTATTTATGGAGAAAAAGATGCTGACTTTTCACAATCTACTGACCGAAGAAGAAAAAGCACAGATTTGCCAGTGGCAGTACCCTGGCGAATATGCGATTTACAACGTAAAACCAAATGGAAAAACAGGCATATATAACCCCGAAAACCAAACCAACTACTATGCCTTTTATGACGATGATGTATTTGTGGGATATATAAACCTGATAGAAAGAAACAACAAATTTTCCATAGGCATCGCAGTAAAACCACAGCTGTGTGGCAATGGTTACGGCACACAGATGCTGAAAATCTGCTGTGAAATTGCCGGCAACATAAACCCGGACAAACCACTGGGCTTACAGGTACGCAGTTGGAACAGGCACGCCATACGTTGTTATGAAAAGGCCGGCTTTGTGATAAGCGGCGATGAATATGAGCTGACCACACCTTCCGGCAAAGGGATGTTTTACCGAATGGTGAAAGGGTAAAGCATAGTTAAAAGTGCAAAAATTAATCTCATTATATAAATCAAAACCATCAGTGAAACTGGTGGTATGCACCAGCCCTATAAGGGCTTACTACTGGCTCACCTCTCAAGAGGTATTGAAAATCCGTCAACTGCATTACGCGCACTGCAACCACTAAAGTGGTAATATGTCATCCTGAGCGAGTAAAACGAGTCGAAGGATCTTTGTTCCAGAACTATCTGCAAAGTAATAATT
>JAFZDX010000001.1 GCA_017560985.1 Oscillospiraceae bacterium | reverse complement strand
TTTTGCCCACGCCACCTTTCTGGTTTGCAACTGCTATAATTTTTGCCATTTTGCACTTCTCCAATCGCCTTTTTAGTAAGTATATTTATTTTATCATATATATAATAGTTTTTAAAGCAGAAAATACACCCTTTTTCTTGTACAAACCACCATAACTGTTCCACGTGGAACAATTTAAGGATAATTTATCGCAAAATTTTCCATCTCTCCCCTTTTCTCCACCCTTTTCCACAATTTACCACAAATTATGTTAAAAACTTTCCCCTTTCCTGTCATTTCCTGCGATATTCTTCGCTGGCTGACTGGAATATTTTGTGTTAAAGTGTAGACAGAAAGGATGATACAGATGTTCACCACATTCAAAACAAAAAACGAAACCACAGTACAGCAGATTTCCCCTGGACTGATTGACCCCTGCCCATACCAGCCACGAAAACTGCTGAACAAACAGGCTCTGGAAGATTTATCTGAAAATATAAAGGAAAACGGAATTTTACAACCCCTTACCGCTACAAAACTGCCAAATGGGCGTTATCAACTGATAGCAGGTCACCGCAGACTTCTGGCTGCCAGCAAAGCCGGGCTGGAAACCGTGCCTGTAATAATACTGGATAAATCCCAGGAAGAAGTGGCTGTGCTGGCTGTAATTGAAAATCTGCAACGAGAAGATTTAAATTTTTTCGAACAGGCAATGGCTATACAGTCACTAATGAACAATCTTAAACTTACCCAGGCACAGGTGGGACAAAAACTTTCTATCAGTCAGCCGGCAGTTGCCAACAAACTGAAACTGCTGCAGTTTTCGAAAGAACAACAGACAAAAATATTGGCTTTTAATCTTACAGAACGCCACGCACGCGCAATCAGCCGTCTGCCGGCAGAAAAACAGGACAAGGCCTTGGACCACATTATAAAGAATAACTTGAATGTTTCAACCACCGACAGATATATAAACAGCCTGCTGTCCCCCACACCTAAACACAAAAAGAAAACAATTATTAATATAAAGGATATAAGGATTTTTACCAATACTATAAATAAGGCAGTAAAAATAATACAGTCCGCAGGCGTAAAGGCGGATTATAGCACCCAAGAAGATGAAAATTATATCCACTATCAGATTTCTGTACCTAAAGCCAGGGTGTAAAACAGCTACACTGTCATTCTGAACGCAGTGAAGAATCCTTGCTCTATAATAACGATAAAATTATTACTTTAACAATACTATTACATCAAAGATCCTTCGCTTTGCTCAGGATGACAATTCTCTGCTTTGTGCTTTATTAAAATCTGCGAAGGGGACGGCTATCCCGCCCCGGGAAAACTCTACTCTTTACCAGAATCCCAGACCCACAAAACTATCATCATGTCATTCTAAGGAGCAGAGCGACGAAGAATCTTTAAATCTATCTTATTGAAAATACTAAATTATCAACTTCGATTCACAAACACATTCGGTGTTTTTGAAAATAAACAATATTCCAATGCACATCACAATCCCCATTAACCGCACAAAAGGCACTCATTACGAGTGCCTTTTGTGTTTTATGTTCCACGTGGAACAAACATCAGTATTCAACCAGATACCACTGTTCATCACTTTCAATTAAATTTGTTCCTTCAAAAGAAAACTTGCCTGTTTTAATCAGTGCATTCTTTTCTGCCATATAGTAAGACTGATTATTCATACCTTTTACGTCAATATCAATAGGTGTTATTTCCAGCACATTATCCTTTGCTTCATACAGATAAATCCGTTCAGGACTTTCTCCATATGTACACATAATACCTTTGTTTTCAAAATTCCCAAGGAAACCGCCCTGCATCATACCAATTTCGGTTATATTTTTACTTTCAAGGTCAGTCACAGCCATCATTTTATAGGCATTTTCGTTATCCAGACTGTCCACAGAGTGTATGAACATATTCCCCAGCTTAACAAATGAGTTGGTATGTTCATTTTTTAAACTGAAAATTGTCTGTTTTTCGTCACCTTTATAAATATTGAAATAAATATTTTCTTCATCACTTATATCAGTTTCATAAATAACAGGTTGTCCGTTTTCCAGACCCCGAAACTCTATAATATTACCCGTTGGTTCAAAACCACATACAGAATCAAAGCTGTTGCCGTTCAGAAGAAAGATATCATATTCGGTATTACCGATTTCGCCTTTTGACTTTATAAGAAAAATATTATCTCCGTCTTTATATAAGCGGGAATAATTGTGTCTTTCATCTATACTGTCTGCATCAATAGCAATATTACCAAGACCATTGTTTACATTTACATATTCTGTAAAATCCACTCGGTTATAAGCTGTAAAATACAAATTTTCGCCTTGTTTTACAGCACTGCCTACTTTGAAACCAGGCATATTCAAATTTACCAGATGTACAACCTTTTCTGCCAACACATCATACACCGCTATTCTGCCAGTATCACCAGCGTAGCTGTCCTGGCCGATGGTTTCTTCCCTTTCAACTGTAAAAACAGCATACTGCCCGTCAAAAGATTTCAGATACACATATTTGTATCCCTGCACTTCCAGCGGCAGTTCAATCCTTTTAGCTGTCAAAGGCTGACTGTTCCTTACAATTTCAATTTTTTCTGTTTTTTCATGTCCACCACAGGCAACAATGCTTGCTGTCATAATAAAAAACATTAGTAAACTGATTATTTTTCTCATAAAACCACTCCTTTTCTATATAATAACATATACATTATTAAAAAGAAACTTACAAATCCGTCACAATGCAATCAAAAATCCCCCTTGTGTAAGGGGGATTTAATATAATAACTATTATAATGGTGCTTTTGCAATTTTGCCGCCGTTGCGTGGATAAGGTTTTGGTGTTTCCTTAACCTTTGCTGTAATAATCAGACAGCGTTTAGATTCGTCCGGCAGTGTAAAAGTTTTCATTGTTTCGAATCTGCCGCCCAGTTTATCAATGGCTTTCAGGGCTGGTGCCAGTTCTTTTTCGCCGTCGCCTTTCATTGCTATGAAATAGCCTCCCAATTTTGCCAGCGGAATGCAGTATTCGCTCAACACTCTCATATCAGCAACAGCTCTGGCTGTTACCACATCAAACTGTTCTCTCCACTGTTTTCTTGCAGCTTCTTCTGCTCTTTCCTTTACAACGTGGCCCTCAAGACCCAGTGTATCCAGTGCATACTGCAGGAATGTACAGCGTTTGCCTGTTGGCTCAATCAATGTAATGTCAATTTCCGGTTTATAGATTTTTGTTACAATACCAGGGAAACCTGCACCTGTGCCTACATCTGCCACCTTGCCTCTTACCAGTGGGTTTGCGGCAAACAGCAGGCTGTCCAGAAAGTGCTTGTTTTCAATGCCCAATGGGTCTGTAATAGCTGTCAGGTTTACTTTTTCGTTGTATTCCACCAGAATTTCAGCGTATTTGTCCAACTGGTCCATCTGTTTTTCTGTCAGTTCTATATTATATTCTTTCAGAGTCTGTGCAAAACGGATTCTGTCTATCATATAAATCTCCTAAATTATATAACGGGCGGGGGTGGAACCCCGCCCCTACATAGTCGTTTAAATATATATTATTTTCTCATATCTCTCATCTTCAGTTCCAGCAGAAGTGAAGAAATATCACTTGGGCTTACACCGGAAATACGGCTGGCCTGGCCTACATTGGTTGGTCTGATTTTAATCAGTTTTTCCCTTGCTTCCATGCGCAGACCTTTCATTTCGCTGTAATCAATGTCTTCTGGGATAAGAGTTTTTTCCAGTTTCTTTGTCTGTTCTATCTGTGCCATCTGGCGTTTTACATAGCCATCATACTTAACGTCTACTTCTACCTTACTGCCTATAAATGGTGTAACTTCTGGGTTTTCACCGATAACTGCCACCAGTTCTTCGTATGTAATCTGTGGACGTTTAAGGAATTCGTTTGCTCTTACGCCTGTGGACAGTTCTGGCAGACCTTTGTTGATCAGCAGTTCTTTAACCTGGCTTGGTTTGATTGTAATGGAAGAAATTCTTTCGATTTCTTCTTCTTTAACGCGAAGAACGTGGTTGTAATAATCCCATCTTTCATCGTCAACCAGACCGATTTCCCTGCCCATTGGTGTCAGTCTTTCGTCTGCATTGTCCTGACGGAGATACAGTCTGTATTCGCTGCGGCTGGTCATCATTCTGTATGGGTCCAGAACACCTTTTGTGATAAGGTCGTCAATCAGTGTGCCGATGTAAGAAGACTGTCTTGTAAGTGTAAATTCATCTTTACCCTGCAGTTTTCTTGCAGCGTTGATACCTGCAATCAGACCCTGTGCAGCAGCTTCTTCATAACCGGATGTGCCGTTGAACTGACCTGCACCGTAAAGGTGTGGGTATTTTTTGAATTCCAGAGTAGCTTTCAGTTCCAGTGGATCTACACAGTCGTATTCGATAGCATATGCAGGACGCATAACTTCCAGATTTTCCAGACCTTTGATTGTTTTATAGAATGCCACCTGTACATCTTCAGGCAGTGAGCTTGACAAACCCTGCAGATACATTTCATCTGTGTCAGCACCGCAAGGTTCAACAAAGAACTGATGTCTTGGCTTATCGCTGAATCTCATAACTTTGTCTTCCAATGAAGGACAGTATCTTGGGCCGATACCTTCGATTTTACCGCCGTAAAGTGGAGAGCGGTGGATGTTTTCCATAATAACCTTGTGTGTATCCAGGTTTGTGTACTGAATATGGCAAGGCAGTTTGTTTTTGATTTCGTGTCTTGTCATAAATGACATTGGCACTGTTTTTTCGTCACCTTCCTGCACTTCCATCACAGAGAAATCGATACTTCTCTTGTTTACACGGGCAGGTGTACCTGTTTTGAATCTGCGCAGTTCGATGCCT
>JAFZDX010000008.1 GCA_017560985.1 Oscillospiraceae bacterium | reverse complement strand
TCCTGCCAGTCACGTTTTTCGATGTCTGCCAGCACTTCTTCAAACGGTGTGTTGTCACCTTTTGCCTGCAGTTCCAGCCAGCGGCGCTGTGCGCGTACACGGCTGTCAGCAGAAAGGAAGATTTTTACCTGTGCATCTGGCAGAACAACTGTGCCAATGTCGCGGCCGTCCATAATAACAGATGTAGTCTTTGCCACATTGCGCTGTGTATCCATCAGGAATGCACGCACCTGTTTATATGCAGATGTGACACTGGCCGCCATGGAAACTTCATTCTGGCGGATAGCTGTGGAAACATCTTCCCCGTTGAGGATAACGCACTGTGCACCGTCACGGTATTCCAGCTTAATATCAACATTTTCCAGCTGTGAAACAACAGTTTCTTCGTTGTGGATGTCCACATTGTTTCTCAGCATATAAAGTGCAATAGCACGGTACATTGCACCTGTGTCAACATATACAATGCCTTTCAGTTTTGCAACCTGTTTGGCGATTGAGCTTTTACCGGCGCCGCCTGGGCCGTCAAGGGCTATGGAGTAAATCATAGTAGGTCTCCTGTTCTGTATAATTACGTCGCATTATATAATTTTTTTCGTAGTTACTGTCCTTTCTTGAAGAAAGGACCAAAGACCCGGGGTGTTGCGACTCCCCCCGGACCCCACAACGCGAAATATGTACCGTATTGCCTTACACTCATCAGCACTACTGCTCACGTCCGTTCGCAACGTGCACAAGTTTCCAGTGATTAGCGGCAAATACATTTCGTTATAAGGAGCGGCGTTGCACCCTCTCCATTACACCTCTCCCGCTTTATTTAAGCATAGAGTTGTTCAATAATACTTTCTGCACAGGCATAGGCTGTGGAGAATGCAATCTGCAGATTGTAGCCGCCTGTGTATGCGTCTATATCAATAACCTCGCCGATGAAATACAAATCTTTTTTGATTTTTGATTCCATTGTGGCTGGGTTCAGTTCTTTTGTAGCAACACCGCCTGATGTGATAACAGCGATGTCCAGTTTGTATTTTGAATTGAGAGGAATTTTAAAGCCTTTAAGCAGTTTTACCAGAGCCATTCTTTCCTCTTTTGTAATCTGGTTTGTGGTTTTTTCAGTGTCTATACCCCACTCTTTCAGCATTACCTCAATCATTGATTTTGGCAGCAACAGGTCCAGACAGTTGGAAGCCTTTTTGCTATGGAGTTTTTCAAAGTCTGTGCAGATACGTTTGTACAGCACTTCCTCTGTAAGGGCAGGTTTAAGGTCGATAACCGCCACACACTGCTGAATATCTTTGTCTTTGATATGGCAGGATGCGGACAGTACCAGTGGACCGGAAATACCAAAGTGAGTGAACAGCATTTCGCCCTGTTCTGTGAACAGTTTCTTTTTGCCGTGGATGATGGACAGATTTACATTTTTAAGTGACAAACCCATCATCTGGCGGCATTTTGTGCCGTTTTCCACCAGCGGAACAAGGCTGGCAGTTGGTGTGACCACCTTATGGCCTGCACTTTCAGCAAAGCGGTAGCCGTCACCTGTGGAGCCTGTGTTTTTATAGGACAGACCACCTGTGGCAACAATCACTTTGTCTGCAAAGAGCTTTTTGCCGCTTTTGAGTTTTACACCTGCCACTCTTTCTTCTTCAAAAAGCAGTTCTGTTACATCATCAAATATGATTTTTGCACCTTTTGCGTGTTTATCAAGGGCATTTTTGATATCCTGGGCAGAGTCAGAAACCGGGAAAACACGGCGTCCGCGTTCTGTTTTCAATGCAACACCCATACCTTCAAAAAATTCCATAGTTTTTACAGGCGGGAAACCGTAAATGGAGGAATAAAGGAATTTAGGATTTGTTCTTACATTTTTGAGAAATGTTTCTTCGTCACAGTTGTTGGTAACGTTACAGCGGCCTTTGCCTGTGATAAGCACCTTTTTTGCTGTGCGGTCAGAATGTTCTATAACGGTGGTGTCCACCCCAGACTTTGCCAGGAAACCTGCGGCAAAAAGCCCTGCGGCACCGCCGCCGATAATAATAGCTTTCATTTATACCTCGTCATATTTTGGAAGAACCCTGCTTTCAGAGAAATCTTCCATATCAAGAGTAAGGTTTGGGTTGTAGAATGGGTCACGCAGCAGACTGTCGCCAAAACGGTCTTTCAGTCGGTTGCGCTCGCCTTCAAATCGTTCTTTCTTTTCACCTTTTTTGTCAGAACCACGGGAAATACTTTCGTGATGGTAACACTTTGCATATGGTGTAAACAGTACCTGGTAGCCCATATCGCGGATGCGCAGGCAGAAGTCCACATCGTTGAAAGCAACTGTGAATTCTTCGTCCAGACCGTTTGCAGCATCAAAAGCCTGTTTTGTAACCAGCAGGTTTGCGGCTGTTACACAGGAAAGGTTCTGCACACAGGCAAGGCGGAACATATAGCCAGACTTGCCGCGTGGGTGGTATTTATGGCTGTGGCCGGCAAAGCCGCCCAGACCTGTAATAACACCTGCGTGCTGCACAGTGTCGTTAGGGTAGTAAAGCATAGCACCAACGATGCCTACATTTTTCTGCAGGGCAAGGGAAACCATTTCACCCAGCCAGTTTTCGCTGATAATTTCAATATCGTTGTTCAGCAGCAGATACATTTCGCCATTTGCCTGTTTTGCGGCAAAGTTGTTGATGGCGGAGAAATTAAAACCGCCTTTATAGTAAAGAACTTTCAGGTTTGAATGTTCTTTCTGGATTTTACCATAGTATTCAAAAGTTTCTGGCTCTGTGGAGTTGTTTTCCACCACCAGAACTTCAAAGTTTTTATATTCAGTCTTTTCATACAGACTGTCGATGCATTTTGTCAGCACAGACACCTGGTCTTTGTTTGGAATGATAATGGACACCAGTGGCTGACTGGTAAGTGCATAGTTGATTTTATATGTACTGCCAAATTCACCTTCCACAGCTTTGCCCTGTACGCCGATACGTGCCAGGTGGGCATCAATGGCATTGATGGCATTCTGTGTAACGTAAGGTTTGGCCCCGACACCACCGCTGGTGGACTGTGCGTGAACACGCCAGTAATACAGTACCTTTGGAATATGATGGATTACCACTTCAGGAATTTCTGTGATTTTCAAAAACAGGTCATGGTCCTGTGCGCCATCGTAAGAAGACTGCAAACCGCCCAGCATAGTGAAAATACTGCGTTTCATACAAACCAGATGGCAGATATAGTTACAGTTGGTCAGGTAATAATAGCTGAAATCAGGTTTGAAGTGGGCAACGATAGGGTTTGTCCAGTCAGAATCGAACAGGGCTTCATCAGAGTAGATAAAATCTGCACCTGTTTCGATAGCCTTTGCCATCTGGAACAGTGCATCCGGTGACAGCACATCATCGTGGTCTGCCAGGCAGATATAGTCACCGTCTGCATAGGAAACTGCCAGGTTTGTATTGCCGGAAATACCGAAGTTGCCGTTGAGTTTTACATATTTGATTTTTTCGCATTCCAGACTCTGTACATATTCGCCCACATAGCTGTGTTCATCGTCAGATGCATCTGCCAGCACCAGCTGACCGAACTGATAGCTCTGGTTCAGAAAACTATCTATATATTCTTTCAGGTGAACCTGGTTTGTATTGTACAAAGCTGTAACAACGCTGATGGTCTTGTTTTCAAAGGCTGGCACATATTCTTTCTGCATTGCCAGTGCATCAGCAGGTGGAAGGAAACGGCCTTTTTTTGCTCTCATTCTGCGTTTGAAAAAGCCCATTGCACGCTGAATTGTGCCTGCAAGACCTTCGTCTTTCAGATATGTAAAAAACAGAGCAACCAGCTCTTGGAATCTTTTGATTTTAAGCATTATTTATACCCGTAATTTTCATATAAAAGTGTAAAGTGAGGGTTGTAGTAAGGGTCGCCGTAGTTGAAATATTTCTGCCATTTTTCGGCAAAGCGGGCCTTTTCACCCTCGTAACGCAGGTTTGGCTTGTCTGTTTCATCCAGCCCGCGTGATTTGCTTTCATAGTGCACACCCTCGCTGTACGGTGTGAATACATTGAGATAGCCTGCCTCATACAGACGCAGACAAAAGTCCACATCGTTGTATGCAACAGCAAAGTTTTCTTCGTCCAGTGGGAACTGTTTATAAAGGTCTGCCTTTACCATAAGACAGGCACCTGTAACAGCCAGATAGTTCTGTGTGGTTACCAGGCGGTACATATCCCCTGTGTTGTTGCGTGCATCTTCCAGTCCTTTGTGGCTATGGCCTGCACTGCCATTGATACCGATGATTACACCGGCATGCTGTAAATAGCCGTCCGGATAATACAGTTTTGCCCCTACTGCGCCAACATCAGGACGCTGTGAGTAAGACAGCATTTCTTTTACGAAGTTTTCGCTGACAAACTCAACGTCGTTGTTCAAAAGCAGGATATGGTCGCCTGTGGCATACTGCACACCGAAGTTGCAGATGGCGGAGAAGTTAAAGCCGCCTTTATAGTACACAACCTGAACTTTACTGTTTCGGGCTGTGATTTTTTCATAATATTCAAAGGTTTCTTTTTCTGTGGAGTTGTTTTCCACCACAATAACCTGCACATTGTCCCAGCCACCCAGTGCAAAGATAGAATCAATACATCTGGAAAGGTCTTCGATATGGTCTTTGTTCGGGATAACAATGGAAACCTGTGGATTACCCTCCACTTCATACACTGTGCGATAGCTGCCAGGGTATTTCTGGATAGAAACCTGGCCTTTAAGACCGATTCTGTCCAGGTGTGCCTGTACCGCAGCCCTGCCTGCCTCAAATGCATACATTTTTGTGGACATATCATTGGCTGTACTGCCTGCGTGACCGCGCCAGTAATACAGAACCTTTGGTATGTGATGTACTTTGTTTGCCTTTTCAGAAATGCGAAGAGTCAGGTCAAAGTCCTGTGCGCCGTCAAAACGGGCATCTTCGTATGCACCCACCTGTTCAAACAGCTTTCTTTCAAACACAAGGAAGTGGGTGATATAGTTTACACCGCGGAGAAAATCCGGTGCATAGTCAATTTTGAAATGGAACTGGATAAGATGTTTCAGTTCGCCGTCCAGGGTGATTTCATCGCTGTAAAGTACCTGTGCACCAGTTTCGTTTATGGCCTTTACATTTTCGTAAAGGGCATTTGGCAGAATAACATCGTCGTGGTCCAGCAGTGCCAGATAATCCCCGTCTGCCAGGGCAAAGCCTTTATTTGTATTTTCGCTGATGCCTTTGTTTTCGGCCAGCTTTTCATACACAATACGGCTGTCGTTGTAACTGTCCACAGTGCTTTTTATGTATGGCAGGTCTTTGTCCGAAGCATCTGCCAGCACCAGCTGCCAGTTGGAATAAGACTGGTTGTAAACACTGTCTATCATTTCTTTCAGGAACTTTTGCGGTGTGTTGTACAATGGCACAATGATACTGATTTTTGGCATATATGGGAAAGTGGCAGTTTTCTGTGCTTTCAGTTCACTTTTCAGCGGAATATCACTGCGGAATTTCCACACATCCCCTTTTGTCATCAGTTTGATGCGGAAATCAATCTTTCGCCAGGTGGCTTCCAGACCGTCATTTTTCAAAGAAGCGACACCCCTGGAAGCCAGGGATGTGATTCTTTTTATATTAAGATTTCTTTTTAAAAATTTCAATGGAGAGTCTTGAATATTGCTCATTTCTCTGTCCTTATTAATATCTTGACATATATTCGTTGCATACTTCTTCAGCTGCACCGGTCATAACAACCTTGCCGTGTTCCAGCCAGGTAGCCTTGTTACACAGGCTTTTTACCTGTTCTATGGAATGGCTTACAAATATAACGGTTGTGCCGTTGTCTATAAGCTCTTTCATTCTTTTTTCGCATTTCTGCTGGAAAGTATAGTCACCAACAGCCAGCACTTCGTCAGCAATAAGAATATCCGGGTCTGTAACTGTAGCAATGGCAAAGGCAATACGGGCAACCATACCGGAAGAATAGTTTTTCAGCGGTACATCAAGGAAGTTGTGCAGTTCTGAAAAATCTACAATTTCCTGGAAATGCTCGTCCATAAATTTCTTTGAAAAGCCCAGAACAGCACCGTTGAGATAGATGTTTTCCCTTGCTGTCAGGTCCATATCAAAGCCTGCCCCCAGTTCAATCAGTGGTGCGATTGTACCCCTTACAGTAACAGAGCCTTTAGTTGGTTTGAGAACACCTGCAATGGTTTTCAGCAGTGTGGATTTACCAGAACCATTAAGGCCAACCAGGCCGTAGAAGTCCCCTGGCATTACATCAATGGAAACATCGTCCAACGCCCAGAATTCTTCAAATTTAAGGCTGTTTTTTGTAAGTTTTATAAAATATTCTTTAAGGTTATCCACCTTTTCACTGGCAAGATTAAAGCGCATGCCTACATTTTTTACACTGATAATAGGTTCCATAATATGCGCCTCCTTTAAATGTGAAGAATAAAGTTATCCTGTGATTTATTGAACACGTATGCGCCCACAACCACTGCGATTGCCGCAAAAGCACAGCAGAGTGTAATCTGCAGAGTGGATGGGAAAACACCATTGATAACACAGTCGCGGAATGTGCTTACATACCAGTACAGTGGGTTGATTCTACCTACATATGCCATAAATGTGCCCTGCCAGATTGTTTCAGGATAGAAAATAGGTGTGGCATAGTTAAGTGCCATAATAATAACTGACCAGAAGTGCATTACATCACGGAAATACACTGCGCCGGCAGAAAGGAACAGACCCACACCCATACAGAACAAAAACATTGTAAACAGTGGTATGGTAGCTGCCACTATGCTGGCGTAGAATGGGGCGCCTGTAATAACCATAATAAACAACAGTGCCACCATAGAGAAGAGCATATTTATAAAAGAGAAACAGCTTTTTTCCAGTGGGAAAATATATTTAGGCACATATACTTTTTTAATAAGCGATGCAGAGAACAGCACACTGCCCATTGCCGCAGATGTGGAATCATTGAAAAATGTAAACAGCAGCTGGCCTGACAGCAGGTAAACAGGATAGTTTGGAATATCAAAGCTAAAAAACGCAGAGAAAACAGCTGTCATAACCAGCATCATCAGCAGTGGGTTGAGAACACTCCACATAACGCCCAGTTTGCTGCGGCGGTATTTTACCTTAAGGTCCCTGCCGATAAGGTTTGATAACAGAAATCTGTATTTCCAGAAATTCATAATTTTATTTTTCATTATAAATACCTTTAATGATTAGAATTTTTCAGCCCATTCGAATTTCTGCTGTGCGAATGGAGTGTGTTTTTTATCTTTTTCGCTGAGTTTGATTTCGCAATCTACTTCTGGCCATTCGATACCGATAGTTTCATCGTTGTAAGGGATGCCGCCTTCAGCTTTTGGATTGTAAATGTCTGTGCATTTGTATACAAATTCTGCTTCATCAGACAGTACCAGGAAGCCGTGTGCAAAACCTTCAGGTACATAGAACTGTGTTTTATTTTCTTCTGAAAGTGTTACACCATACCACTGGCCAAATGTTTTGGAACCTGGGCGGCAGTCAACAGCAACGTCAAACACTTCGCCTTTGATTACGCGCACCAGTTTGCCCTGTGTGTTTTCTGTCTGGAAGTGAAGACCGCGCAGAACACCTTTACTGCTTTTTGAGTGGTTGTCCTGTACGAATTCTCTTGTAATGCCAGCACTGGCAAATTCATCTTTGTGGAATGTTTCCATAAAGAAGCCGCGGTCATCGCCGAAAACTGTAGGTTTGATAACCACCAGACCTTCAATTTCATTTTTGATAAATTCAAATTTAGCCATTTTTTAATCCTCTTTATATTAAAAATTAATTAACATTTGTAACAGCGCATAATAACGCACTATATCATATTAATATTAACATAAAACAGTTTGATTTTCAACTTAAAAGCCAAGAATTAAGAATTTGGAAACAATTATATTTCACACTTTCAAAGCCCATATCGTATTGAAAAACAGGTGTAAAAGTTCTATAATTTTTATAACAAGATTTTTGAGGTGAAATATGAATAAATCCGCATTGGTTCTGGAAGGCGGCGGTATGCGCGGGGCATACACAGCCGGTGTTCTGGACTATCTTATGGAAAAAGGCATAAGTTTTGACAGCATTTATGGTGTTTCAGCCGGTGCACTGACCGGTGCAAACTTCAAAGCTGGCCAGGTTGGCAGAGGTCTGCGCACCTTTGCCGCATATCTTCACGACGAAAGATATGCAGGGCCACAGCATCTGCTTAAAACAGGGGACTGGTTCAACATCGACTTTTCGTACAATAAAATTCCAAATGAACTGGACCCTGCTGACTATGACACATTCAACGCAAGCCCTGTAAACTTTTACTCTGTTGTTTCCAATGTGGAAACAGGCAAAGCTGAATATATCAGAATCACAGATTTAAAACAGCAGATGGACCTGGTGCGCGCATCTGCAACACTGCCACTGCTGTCCAACATAGTGGAAATTGACGGCAAAAAATACCTGGACGGCGGCAGCTGTGACAGTATACCGCTGAAAAAAAGTATGGCTGACGGTCACAGCAAAAACCTGGTTGTTCTGACACAGCACCGCGGTTTCACCAAAAAGCCAAGTGCCAACAGATACGCCTGCCGCCTGATGTATAAAAAGTATCCCAACTATGTAAAAGCTATGGATAACCGCCATAATATGTACAACCGGCAGCTGAAACTGGTGTATGAAATGGAAAAGCAGGGCAAGGCCTTTGTTATACAGCCAGCGGCGAAGGTGGAGGTATCCCGCCTGGAAAAGAACCCTGCCCGACTGGTGGAGCTGTACCATCAGGGCAAAATGGATGCAGCGTCCTGTTATGAACGACTGGTTGAATACCTGAATAAATAATTTACAATACGCAAAAATGTCATTCCGGACACTGCCTGGAATGACATTTTTATTTTTAATAAGTACCATCAAGCCCAAAACTGATATTAAGGCCTTTGTTTATCTTTTGCAAATCCTCTGCCGCCAGACAGCCTGTTTTTTCTTTCAGACGTTTTTTGTCTATGGTGCGAATCTGTTCCAAAAGCACCACACTGTCCAAAGCCAGACCACAGCTGTCCCCTTTTATCGCTATGTGGGTGGGTATAGTATTCTTGTACTGCTTTGATGTGATAGCCGCGGCAATCACAGTGGGCGAGTGTTTGTTCCCTACATCATTCTGTATAATTACCACCGGGCGGGTACCACCCTGTTCACTGCCTATCACCGGGCTTAAATCAGCGTAAAAAACCTCTCCGCGTTTTATTTCCATATTTTTACACTCCTGTAAACTGTTTTCTGCCTGTATTATTGGCCTGGTTTACAATGTTAATCAGATTTAATTGTGACAATTTTGTAACTGTGAATTTTTACCTTATTCCATAGATTTTGCGGGGGTTATATGGTAAAGTAGAGTTAATAATTATTCCTGAACAGAAATAAAAGGTGATTATATGGACAAGACTTTAAAACCATTGGTAAAAATTATATCAATTTTTACTGTTTGTATAATTTTATTTACTCTTATAGGCAAAATCAGCCGGGGTGAAAAGCCAGCAGGCAACACTGACGCACCACCACTTACTGATACCGGCGGTGCCTATGGTGATGCGCTGTCAGACTATGAAAGAAACGGCATGAAAGGTATATGGATAAGCTATATAGAATTTCAGTCAGTTGATTTTTCCAGCCGTGAAAGTTTTACAAAAGATATTACAGAAATGTTTGAAAACTGCAAGGATATGGGACTGAATACCGTTATTGTCCATGCAAGACCTTTTGGGGATGCTTTTTACAAATCTTCATTTTTCCCATACAGCCACATTATGACAGGCACTCAGGGGATGGATGTGGGCTACGACCCAATGGAAATAATGATAGAAATCGCCCACAGCATTGGCCTGCGTTTTGAAGCCTGGGTAAATCCATACAGGGTAAAGCTGTACAATCATCCAAAGGAACTGGCTGCCAACAATCCTGCACAGAAATCAGAGCTGACCATAACCACAGACAGCGGCATTTACTATAACCCTGCCCTGCAGGAAGTCCGCGACCTGGTATGCGAAGGTGTAGTGGAGATAGTGAAAAACTATAATGTGGACGGCATACATTTTGATGATTATTTTTACCCTGACACTGCAACAGAACTGGATGCAGCCCACTACGCTGCATACAGCGGAAATATGTCCCTGGGGGACTGGCGCAGGGAAAACGTGAATATGCTGGTAAAGCAGGTTTATGCCGCTGTAAAACAGGCAAACCCTGATGTGGAATTTGGCATCAGCCCACAGGGCAACGACGACAACAACTACCATATGCAATATTCAGACATAAAACTGTGGCTGAGTGAAAAAGGCTATGCCGACTATATAATGCCACAGCTATACTGGGGTTTTGACTACACAACCAAAAGTGGCAGTGACAGGTATGCCTTTAAAAATATAAGCTATGAATGGTCACAGTATAAAAAAGCCGACAGTGTAAAACTGTATATGGGACTGGGGGCCTATCGCATAGGTGATGGTGACGGCAGTTATAAGGACAGCACCGAATGGCAAGACGGGCATAATCTGGCAGATATGATGCAGGTGACAGCAGCAAATCCCCGCCTGGACGGATATGCACTGTACAGCTATAACAGTCTGTTTGACCGCAGTACATATGCAGATATAAAGGAAGCTGAAACAAAAGCCATAACAGAATTCAACAACAGATAATCAAAACCACCATCCCTATAAGGGCATACTACTGGCTCACCTCTCAAGAGGTATTGAAAATCCGTCAACTGCATTACGCGCACTGCAACCACTAAAGTGGTAATATGTCATCCTGAGCGAGTAAAACGAGTCGAAGGATCTTTGTTCCAGAACTATCCGCAAAGTAATAATTCCATATAACACCAGTGCAAAGATTCTTCGCAACAAGTTGCTCAGAATGACATCTCGCTACGCTCAATGCTTTAAGCTAAGCATTTCTCCACCAGCATAGCTGGTGGTTGTCTCTATACAAAACAAAAGGACTGTGTGAAAATTCACACAGTCCTTTAATGTTTGATATTTCAGTATTATTCGCCTTCCAGCACTGCCAGCATAAGGATACCTGCAATGATGATAGTGATAAACATATACTGTCTTTTTGTCAGTTTTTCTTTCAGGAAAACTCTGGACAGCAGCAGTGAAACAACACATACGCAGGAGATGATTGGTGCTGCGATAGCGCCGTTACCGCTCATTGCGTATACATATGTCAGCTGACCTGCAGTTTCGCAAACAGCAGCCAGTGCTTTGTCTTTCTGCTGTGGCAGGTTGAATTTAACACGTTTGTACATCATATATACCAGCAGCAATGCACCACAGATAGCAAATGTCAGTTCGTAAGAAATGTTTGCAACCAGTTCGATGTTTTCTTCTGTGATACCAAGCAGTGGGCTTGTTTCCATTTCCAGGAAGTAGATGTCCAGCACACAGCCGATAGCATCAATCAGTGCATAGCAGAATGGCATTGCGAAAGCAATCATAGCCAGTTTTTTGCCCAGGCGCTGTTTTCTTTCACGGCCTGCATCCTGTTCAGCATAGCTTACACCCAGAATACCGATTACGATGATTGCGATAGCCACCCATACCATAGGTGCAATTTCGTCACCCAGCAGCAGTGCGCAGAGTACTGTACACATAGCACCGGATGTGTTTTCAATAGGGTCTGACAGTGATTCTTCGATAAATCTGATACCAAAGAAAGAGCAAGCCATTGAAATGATGTAGCACAGTGAAACTGGCAGATACATAATCAGGTTCATTGGGTCGTATGTAATGTCGCTGGTCATCAGTGTGTAGATAGCGTGAATACCCATTACGGCACCAACCATAATACATACACGCAGATGGTCGAATTTTTCTTCTTCGTGTGAGCCTTTTTTATAGAAAAGTTCTGCAAGACCCCACAGCAGGGTTGTTGCAAGTGTAAACATTAACCACATAATATTTTATTCCTCTCAAAAGTTATAGTAACGTTATAGAATTATAGTTTATTTTACAATTTTACGCAATGGTAAAATACCGCCTCCGTACAAAGGCGGTATTTTTATTGGTGTTATTAATTAAACTTTAAAGTCGATTTTTTCCTGGATTGTATTATGTTCTTTTGTGTATTTGAACCATTTCCAGATGCCGTAGAATGTAACCACCAGCATAGCCACGTCATCAATCAGCAGGCCATATGCCCCGGCAGAAATGTCCATAGCAAGGTAAAGAATTGTTGTAATAACCCATGCATACCAGTGTTCAGAATATCTCAGCATCAGCAGAGTACCGTTTACCATACCCATAGCTGTTGCAAATGCTTCCAGGTAAGAGTCCTGTGAACCAGGCATATTGGACATAATGCTACCCATTACCAGACAGAATACCACACAGCCAATCAGCAGCATAATGGATTTTTTCCAGCCCAGTCTTTTTACAACTGTCAGGTTATCGTCTTCATTGTCGATGTGTTTGCTCCACTGGATAAAGCTGATAATATCGATTGGAATCCAGAAGAAGATACAGGACAGCATCAGTGTATACCAGCCCAGGTGGAGAGACAGGATAATGTATGTGATTTCAATAAGAAAGATATCGATAATAAAGTTGCCACGGAACTGTTTTGCATTCATTGTTTCAACCAGTGGGTTGGCAATAACATTACATACTGAACAGAACAGCAGCAGTGGGGATGCTGTACTTTCCAGCATCAGTTCTGGGAAGAAAACTGCCATGCCGATGGCAAGTGCAAAAATAAATGTCATATATGCAGCTTCAACTTTTGTAAATGATTTGAAGAAGCTGATAAGGCTGGGGTATTTATATTTTTTAAACATTTAAGTTATCCTTTCATTTTCAAATATTCTGCCACTTTAGGAAAAGCGCGCAGAGGATTGTTCCAGTATATATCGTCAAACTGGTCAGGTGTAAAAATTTTATTTATAGTATAGTCGTATTTATCAATTTCCCACAGCAGAATAGGTGGACAGAAGTCTGTGCCGTATACAATCTGCTGCCAGGTGTCTGGATACTGATTTATTGCATCTGCCCACTGCATAATAGTGCCTTCTTCGTCAGCGGCAACTCCTGTGCCTGGTTCAAATGCACCTGCAAAATCAGTAAACATATTTGTCAGGCCGTGCATAGCCTGGATGCTTTCATTATAATAAGGATCACCCATATGGGCTACAATAAAGTTTACCTGTGGGTATTTTCTGGCTACATTTGCAACATATTCCACGCGTGAACCCTCTACATCATTTTCGTATGGAAGATGATAGGATGGCAGACCTGTGTGGAATGTAACAGACAGGCCATGCTTTGCTGCAAAATCATATATCGGCATCATTCTTTCATCGTCTGCGCGACCTGTCTGGTAGGACAGGAATATTTTCAGACCTACAACGCGGCAGCCTGGACGTGCAGCCATTTTTTCTTCTATAACAACCAGCTGTGCTGGAATATCTTTATGTATATCCACAGATGGGCAAAGGAACAGTTTTTCATTGCCATCGCAAAGATCCCAGGATTCATCTGGCATATTTTCTTTCTGCATATAAGGCAAAAATTCCATAACCAGAGCATAGTCGCCTCCTCCAGGACAGTCAAAGTACTGTGTGCTTATCTGACGGTTCACAATGTGGGTGTGGCAATCAATTTTTCTTTGTTTTGTCATGGTTTTTACCTCCGTTTTTATTCAGGCATCGCCTGTGTTATTCTGCGGCATTTTATAGTTTTATACCACAGGTTAGCCTATGCTTTCGCACAGGAAAACTATTTTATTATATATCAATAGACATTAATATTCAATTATTTATTTCAACAAAAAAATTTCTGTCAGGAAAAAATCAATTATAATTATTAACAAAAATTAGTTTAGCTGTATACTTACTTTATTTAAATCAATCCATCTGCCACCAAATCCTGCCATACAGAGTACAGTCTGTTCCAGGTTTGCCTGCCCACCACGCCGTCAGCAGACAGCCTGTTTATCTGCTGGAAAACAATAACTGCAGACTGTGTGGCAGGCCCGTAACGTCCATCCACATTAAGTGTGGGAATCTGTGTATAGACCTGTGAAATAGCATTCAGCCAGTTCTGAGCTCTGGAAACATTTGCCCCTGTTGAGCCCAGTCGCAGTGGGGTGCCTGGGTATTCAGCCGACTGTGGCGGTGTCTGTACAGGGGTATCCACTCCGTCACGGACAGACAGAAAAAGACGGTACATTTTTTCCCAGGTGGCAGGACCTACTACGCCGTCAGCTGTAAGATTGTAATATCTTTGAAAGTTTATAACCTGTTGTCTTGTACCGCTGCCAAACACGCCGTCCAGCGCCACTTCTGAAACTGTGGGTACATACTCTGCCGCAATGCCAAGATAATACTGCATTATTACAACATTCAGCCCTCTGTCCCCCTGTCGCAGTGGCCTGCCAGGGTAGGCACCATCCTGTATTGTCTCCCCTTCACTGGTCAGCTCTGCCAGTTTTTTCACAGCCACATAGATATAGCTGATTTTGTACCAGGTAGATTTACCCACCACTCCGTCTGCTGTAAGATTGAAAATTCTCTGGAAGTTTTTTACTCTTTCTTCCATTGCCGGGCCGAAGATGCCGTCTACTGTCATTTTACCTATGGCTGGGTAGTTGTCGCTGATTCTGTTCAGCTGTGCCTGTATAATACGCACATTTTCCCCTGTATCACCACGGCGCAGGGCTGTGCCAGGATAGGAAGAATTCACATTTGCTATATTGTTTGTTTCGTTTATCTGTATATCGTCACCATAATAGTAGCGTATGATTTCCAGGGCATCCATCCCCTGGTTTGCCAGGTCCACTGTACCCCACTGTTTCAGCCCGCGGCAGGTGACCTGTTTGCCGTCACAGTATTCTGTGAAATAAGGCTCGCGGTTATATTGGCGGGTTACATAGGTATTGAAAATTTCGTCCACGATTTTATCAGTTGATTCAAAGGTGGCGCGGTTGTGTATATACTTCTGGTCAAAGCTGGTGCTGTTGGTAATATCAAAATTATACCCCCTGCTTCGGTACCATTCTGTATAAATCCTGTTCAGAACAAATGAAATCTGGCAATGGATATTTGCCCTTAAAGCCTGCTGGGGCCAGGTGGGATAAATTTCGCTGGCAGCCACGCTTTTCAGATAGGTGCGGAAAGGCACTGTAACATTTTGCCGCCGTGCGTCCGGTCTGCCCAGATGGACAGTTACAGACTGGGGTATAACCACACGCTGAAGTATATAGTCGTTGGTGCCTTCCTGTAAATCCGGCTGTACATCAAAAAGTTTCTGCACATCTCCCCTGTTCAGTTCTCTTTCAAATTCATTGCCAAAATCTGTTGGGCGGGGCATCAGCCCCACTGTCTGCACAGTGGTCTGCCCGTCATAAATCTGGACAGAAATATTTTCGCCACGGATGTAAAATTCTTTTTCTGTCACTATATCGTAGTTTTTATAGGGCAGCACTGTGGTGTTGTCCCGGTCCAGGGTGTATTGTCTTTCCACTGTTTCCAGCTCTATCAGCGGGCTTTTGCCGCTACTGTCTGTATACACTGTTTTATCTGCCAACAGTTTGCCGCTGGCAGAATCTATTACCGTAATTTTAACATTTTCCAAAGGTATGGCTGTCTGTGTTGTAACCATTACCTGTAAAAAACCAGTTGCCATAATATCTCCTGTAAAATTTTATCAGCGATTGCTGATTTAGTATATGCACAGATACACAGAAGTGTGATATAATATTAATATAATGATTTTACGAATCGTATTTTATTTGCTGAATATTACAAATGGTTATGGAGGATATTATGACATTAGGTGAAAGAGCAAAAGAATATTATGTAAACCAGGGTCTGAACTGTGCAGTGTCTGTACTGCTGGGTGCCAGCGATACATACAACCTTGGATTAAAAAAAGAAGATGCAAAAATGGTAACTGCCTTTGGCGGCGGTATGGGCTGTGGCAATCTGTGCGGCGCACTGGCAGGTTCTATGGCTGCCCTGGGCAAAGTTTATCTGCCCGAGGGTGTGATGTACTCACCGGAATTCAAAGATGTATGTGCCGGTTTTGTAACAGCATTTACTGAAAAATGGGGCACTACACTGTGTGCACCAATCAAAGAGGTAAATGTTACACCAGAAGAAAAATGCGGCAAAACAGTGCTGGAAACCGGCAATATGCTGCAGGAATACATCGACAATCTGATGAAAAAATAAATAAAAAAGGAACTCCCCAGGGCGGTTTCCAATAAGACGATATAACAAAACGGGAAGTAGCGCGACTAAATCGTGTTACTTCCCGTTTTAATATACGCAGGGTTTGGGGAAGGCACTCCCCAACAAGATTCCATGGAAGTGAAATTGGGTACCATGGTAGAATCTTGCTTTATTTCGTATCTTTCCGCCTCGAAACACAAAGACTACATATTATCCCCTAACACAACCAAACATAGATTATTTGAACATATCCTCATTCCAAACCAATTTTACAAGTTGCACAAGCAGAGAAATTCTTTCTGTGATTTCAGCTTTTCCAAACTGGTCATATGCCTTGAAGTTCAGCTCATTATCAGCGATAAACTTCTTGAACTTAGGATTGTTTTGATATGCAAGCTGACCCAAGGATTCTGTATAAATGTTCCCTTCATTGGAGCAATACTTGGCAAGTTTATAGGAATACTTTGCATCGTTTAAACTGGCATTGATACTCTTATGTAACAGCAACAATGCACCCACGCTGTTTCTCCAACGTCTGAAATCATCCTGATCAGCATACTCACTCGTAAACCATTCGTAATGGTCGGTAATAATATGTTCTACTTCAAACGGATTCTTGGTTTGTGTATTCATGTAATTACAGTAATTCGATGCTACTCCGGTATTTTCTTCGATAAAGCTTGTAACACGGGCAAGGATGTTCTTGATATATTTCTTGGTGAAACTGTTCAAGCCAAGATCTGGAAGTGTCGTTTCGGGTTTGAAATCCAAGTTGACATACTGCTGCATCAGTTTTTGCTTCAATGTCGAAATATCGCACATACGAATATCTTTTGTGACATTGAAAACAAAATTCTTGATCGTACTGTAATCCACAGATCGATAATTTGTAACTCGTGAGACAATAAGAACATCAATAAAACGAGCCGTCAAATTGATTTTTTCGATAATGACAGGCCACGAATCATCGTAGCAGATAGGAGCTAAAAGGAGCTGCGGCTGTAGGGTGAAGTTTACCTGTGCATTGTAATACACATATTTTGTTGCTTCTGAATATGTGGTTTCAGCTTCACGTATTTTTTGATAAACTTCAGCAAATTTAGCAAATTTACGGATGAACATTTCAAAATCAGCGGTACTATCTAAGCCGAGTTTGTCTCGCTCATCACGTACCCATTTATGAAAAGAACCACCGATAATGTCGAAGTCCTTGTTGACGGCACCCGCCTTAGTTTCACGAATAGTTTCCGCATAGTGTGCACGTAACCACGCTTTAATGAATGTTTCGTCCCCTTTATCATCATCTTTTTTAAGGGCGAGAACTTTGTCTTTCCACAGACCATTCATTTTCTCACGGGTTTTATCGTCTTTGATCTCAGATAAAGCGTAACCTTTTAACATTTCTGTAGAGGTAAGACTTAATCCTCGATCATTCATGGTAACAAACACTTTATGCGCATCTTGCTCAGTAGTAGCAACGATTTCGATAAAGAACACTTTTTCCGCAAGCCAATCACAGAAATGCAACAGCACATCGTCTGTAATATCTGCGGGAAATACTTCCACAATGTCGATATAGCGACCATATAAATTACGTACAGATTCGCCGCAAGCGGTTGTGTCAAAATCCTTCTCGTTGAAGATGGCATCCATACATTCCTGTCGATCATCGACGTTAATATTGAAAGATTTTGTGCCAAAAGACTCTGAAAAAATCATGGTTTCAATCATATTGTAAGATTGCCCAATCTTTTTGAGTCGATTGTTAAGATACATCAATAGGAGCGTTAAGGACGAGAAACGTTGCTGTCCATCAATGATGGCATTTTCTCGACCCGCCAAAACGATAGAACCCATGAAATATGCGCCATATTCAGCAACTGCCGGACGGGAATCTCCTTTCTTATAATTATCAAGGAACTCAGAAGTGAGGTCATCAATCAGTTCCTCAATATGTTTGCGTTGCCACATATATTCACGCTGATAGTAATGAATGGAATATTTTGTGTTTTGCAGTAACTGCTTAAGATTTTTTGGCGATCCTTCTATCTTTTTCATATTGTACTTTCCTCATGTTTCGCATATCAATTTCTTGTTAATTGACTTAAGTATCCATACTGTCTTATTGGAAGTCACCCCAGAGTTCCTTTTTTTATTACCCTATGTATTCTCTTGGTGTTTTGCCGTAGTAAGATTTAAATGCTTTATGGAAATTGCTTGGGCTGGAGTAACCCAGTATCTGGGAAATGCTGTCAACCCGAAGATTTGTCCCCTGTAACAGCACCAGTGCGTGTTCCATTCTTTTTTCCAGCAGCACCTGGGAGAAGGATTTGCCCATTTCTTTTTTCAGCAGTGCAGAAATATAGTTTGGGTGGTACGAAAACTTTGTGGCAACCTCCTGCAAAGTTACTGTGGCATCGTTTTCACCGATATATTTTATAATCTGTGAAGAAAGGTTGAGCGTCTGTGGTTTATCCTGTTGATGACTGTACTTTCTGGCCACCTGCATTATCATAGCAGATGTAAGTGAACGCAGTATGCTTTGGGTATTTTCAGTAGAGTTTGCATACTCTATTATCATCAGCTCTATCAGTTTGCGTATATTGTAGTCGTTTTTAAGATTGAAATGTATGCTTTCTTCAGAAAATCTGTCGGCAGATGGACGTATCAGAAAGTTGGTCATACTTTCTGACGTGTTGATGTAAGGCAGCAGGGTCTTGTACACCAGTTCCGGTCTGATAAAAATACAAACCAAAACGCCGTCTTCAGATTTTTCCGGCAGATGGCGGTGGGAAACAAAGGGCTGGCCTGCATATATATCATTTTCGCTGACTACAATAGTGTTTTTTTCGGTGCTGTACTCGTGGACACCTTTGTAGCAGTAGTTGAAATAAAAGTAATCGTGACGGTGAAGAATATGGCTTCTGGCAGAATACTGATATGCCACTATCATAATATCCTCGCTGGGCTGTCCAGGCCAGCCGTGAATCTGGTTTTCAACACCTTCGTGCTCTATTTCATATGTACCCCAGTTTTTTTCAAAAAAATCCTGTTTTAGCTTATCAAGTGCCTTTATAAGGTCATTCTGTGGCATATTTTCACCTCTTTTCTGTTTTTATGATAACATATAATATTGGATTTTGCCACAACAATCTTTGATTTTACCATTAAAAACTAAATATTCTTATAATATAATTATAATTACACAATCAGACATAAAATATGGAGGAATCAAATATGGCATTCAAATATGATTTTGAAACAGCTCTCGTGAGAAAAGGTCACGACTCTTACGCAGAAGACCACGCACCACAGCCAAAAGAAGGTTTTGACTACATTCCAATGGCAGTTGCTGACATGGGCTTTATCGTATGTCCATCTATCGTAGAAAAAATCAAAGGCAGACTTGACCACCCAATCTTCGGTTACTATGGTGCATCACCAGAAACAGAAGAATGGTGGAACTGCGTTATCGACTGGCAGAAATACAAACACGGTGTAGAACTGACAAAAGAACAGATCGGCTTCCAGCACGGTGTACACGGCGGTAACGTACAGGCTCTTAAAATCTTCGCACGTCCAGGTGACAGAGTTATGCTGCACACACCTGCATACGGTTCATTCATCCGCAACCTGAAAAACCTGGGTTACGTAATGGTTGAATCCCCACTGTACCTTGATGAAAACAATGTATGGCGTATGAACTTCGAAGATATGGAAAAGAAAATCGTTTCCGAAAACATCCAGACACTTCTGTTCTGTTCACCACACAACCCAACAGGTCGTGTATGGGAAAAATGGGAACTGAAAAAAATGATGGAAATCTGCGAAAAATATGCAGTTAAAGTTGTTTCTGACGAAATCTGGTCCGACTTCGTATTCGAAGGCAAAAAACACACACCACTGCAGACTGTTTCTGAATATGCTAAATACAACACAATCGCTATGTACGCACCTTCAAAAACATTCAACCTGGCAGGTTTCAACGGTTCATACCACGTTTGCTATGACAAATGGCTCCAGGGCAGACTGGCTAAAGAAGCTGGCCTGACAATCTACAACAAAATGCACCTGCTGACACTCCATGCTTTCCAGGGCGCTTACAGCGAAGAAGGTAAAGAATGGCACAAAGAACTGCTGCAGGTTATCGAAACAAATGCTACATATGCTGTAAACTACATCAAAGAACACTTTGAAGGCGTTAACGTTTCTATGTCCGATGGTACATACGTAATCTTTATCGACTGCAAAGAATGGATGGAAAAACACGGCAAAACACAGGACGAACTGTACAACAAAGCACTGGAATACGGTGTGGGCTGGCAGGATGGCCGTGGCTTTGGCGGTATGACACACCAGCGTATCAACCTTGCTCAGCCAACTTGGAGAGTTAAAGAAGCAATGGATCGTCTGGATAAATATGTATTCAACGCTCAGTGGTAATTTTACTCCTTAAAGAGGATATGCCATAATTGAAAGAGGAACTCTGACGAGTTCCTCTTTTTCTATTTGCTGTTTACATATTCTCTTGGGGATTTATGATAATATTCTTTAAATGCTTTATGAAAGTTACTTGGATTGGAATATCCCAGCATTGCAGAAATCCTGTCTATGGGCAATGTGGTACTTTGCAACAGTGCAAGGGCGCGGTCCATTCGCTGTTCCAGCAGAATCTGTGAAAAAGTTTTGCCTGTTTCTTTTTTCAGCAGACTTGGCACATAATTGGGATGATAGCCAAATTCATCTGCTATTCCCTGCAGGCTGGCATCAGCTATATGGCCGCTGATATAACGTATAATTTCAACAGCAATATTGTTATATTTTTTTATTTTCTTTGCAGGCTGGTAATATCTTGATATCTGCAACAGAAAGGCCAGCGCCAGAGGTTTCAGCACAGTCTGTACATCTGTCTTGTCTTCGGCATATTCTGTCACCATCAGTTCCATTAATTTGCGTATCTGTGCGTCTTCTATGGCATTGAAATGGATTACCTCCTGGGAAAAGCTGTCGGTAACAGGGTTCATAAGAAAGTTGACCATATCGGCAGACTGTGAAAGGGATGGCAAAAAGAACTGAAACAGCACTTCCGGCCTTATCAGCACAGAAAGTATCAACACATTGCCGTCACT
>JAFZDX010000049.1 GCA_017560985.1 Oscillospiraceae bacterium | reverse complement strand
TACGGGTAAAAAAAGAAGCGATACTCGGTTATCAAACCAAGTATCGCTAACTTTGTTTAGCCAACCCCGTCTGACAGATGCCGTAAAATAGTTAAATTTTTGGTTTAACTGTTTTACGAGCACCCGCCCACTTGCGCACTTCTTTATTAATCTTCCACTTCTATGGATAAACCCGTTTTTGTCTTCTTGTAATAAATCATTTTCACATTAATTTCTTCTGATAAATGCCCCATACTTTTATATGAAACAGGTTTTACAGAATAAGGAATACCACCTACATATCCATCAATGCCTTTTGTTTCGTCTTCTGCTATTGACCTCTGAAACGGCATATTTTTCTTTTTAGCCAAATCCATCAATATAGCTTGCTGAAAATAAAGACCATTATATGTTTTATCGATTACCAAGTCTTTTACCCATTTTTCAATCATATCACGATCAATCAATTGTATTGCTACTTTCAACTTTTCAACAAGATTATAAATTCGGTCTGTTGCAACATTCATAGACTCTGGATGTCTTTCAAGATACCACTTCGTCCAAGACTCAACAGAAATGTTTTCTTCTTCTCCTAAGTATTCAGGAAACAAATCTGATAATTGACCTACAACATTAGGACGTGTTCCTTGTGCTGTTTGACTTGCGATATTTATCAACTGCGTAGTATATTTAGGGAAATCTACATTTTCGCTTCCGTTGAGTTCTCTGATATCATCATTTTTTATTGTATACTTCATATTATCACCTCCTTTTTATACATTTTTATATTACCATAAAAAAGTAATAATGTCATATAATCGTATTACTATGTGGACTTTTCACGAAAAATAGTGTATCATATTAAGATAGATAAGTATGTAATCGGGATAATTGTCTGCTTTTGAAAATGTTACCCGATTTGTTACCCGAAAATTGTAGAAAGGCGAAAAATCCTTGTAAACATTGGGATTTTTCGGTATGGTCTTGTAAATATGAAATTAGGTATTGTAGGTCTGCCTAACGTAGGCAAAAGTACACTTTTCAATGCTATTACAAACGCTGGTGCGGCCAGCGCAAACTTCCCATTCTGCACAATCGAACCAAACGTAGGTGTAGTAGCTGTGCCAGACGAAAGACTGGACAAACTGGCTGAAATGTACAACCCTAAAAAATATACGCCTGCCACAATCGAATTTGTTGACATCGCAGGTCTGGTAAAAGGCGCAAGCCACGGCGAAGGTCTGGGCAACAAATTCCTTAGCCATATTCGTGAAGTTGACGCTATCATCCATATGGTTCGTTGTTTTGACAGCGACGACATCATCCACGTTGAAGGCAGTGTTGACCCACTGCGCGACATCGAAACAATCGACCTGGAACTGGTTCTTTCTGACCTGGAAATCGTGCAGAGAAGAATTGACAGAACTAAAAAAGCCCTGAAAGGCGACAAGAGCCTGGGTGACCTGGTGGTTATGCTGGAAAGGCTGGAAGAATATCTGGGTGAAGGCAAAAATGCCCGTGGTTTTGAACTGCTGAATGAAAAAGAAGAAGAATGGTTCAAAGAAATGCCACTGCTGTCTGCAAAACCTGTTATCTACGCATGCAACCTGTCAGAAGATGACCTGCTGATGGGCATTGGCGAAAACCAGTATTACCCAATAGTAAAACAGAAAGCAGCAGAAGATAAGAGTGGCTGTCTGCCAATCTGTGCAAAAATTGAAGAAGACGTAAACGGCCTGTCCAGAGAAGAAAAGAAAGAATTCCTGGCAGAACTGGGCCTGGAAATTTCCGGTCTGGATACACTTATCCAGGAAAGCTATGCCCTGCTGGGTCTTATCAGTTTCCTGACAGCTGGCCCTGAAGAAGTAAGAGCATGGACAATCACAAAAGGAACAAAAGCTCCACAGGCAGCAGGTAAAATCCACTCTGACTTTGAACGTGGTTTTATCCGTGCTGAAATCATCGCTTACGATGACCTGATGGCTTGTGGCACAATGGTGGCTGCAAAGGAAAAAGGTCTGGTTCGCAGTGAAGGTAAAGAATACGTTATGAAAGACGGCGATGTAACTCTGTTCCGTTTCAACGTTTAATTTAACAAATTTCACACAATAGCCCTGTATTATAAAAGTATAGACTAATTTTACCCTGTCCCCCAAAGGGACTGTGACAGGTTTAAATTATGAAGGAGGGGTTTTATGAGTATAGGATTTGTAGTTTTGCTGCCAATATTGTTCTGGATTTTTATCCTGATGCTGATTATAGCAGTGTCCAAACCAAAGCGCCGCCCGGCCCAACGTTATCAGTCCGGTGCGCACAGCCGCAGTGGATATTCCAGACCAACGCAGACTGTAAAAACAACTTCTGCACGTCCACAGATGCAGAAAGGTCTGTTTGATATGAACCTGGGCAAAGGCGCAGAGAAAAGGCAGAAAAGCGGCGACTTCGGTATGTTCCGCAACACCGAATTTGACGATTATTCTGCAAAAGGCAGAAAGAAAGATTTTGTCAGCGGTTATGACAAAAAGCTGGCCAAAGGTGGTAAACGGACAAAACGTGCCGCAAGTATGCAGTACAGCCATACTTATGATGGCCACGAACCATGGGATAAATGTCTGCCAAAAGAAAAAGACCCTTGGGACAAAGATTTTTATGCATAATTATGTAGGGGCGGGGTCCACCCCCGCCCGTATATTTATTAATCAGATTATATGAGGTAAATTATGAAAACAATAGGTGTTATCGGCGCAATGCCGGAAGAAGTTACTCTGCTGAAAAGCCGTATGACTGACGTTGAAAGCGAAAAAGTGGCTGGTCTGGAAATTTTCAAAGGTCAGCTGCACGGCAAAAATGTGGTGCTGACACAGAGCGGTATGGGTAAAGTAGCCGCAGGTGCCGCAACACAGCTGCTGATTACAAAATACGGCATTGACGCAATTATGTTCAGCGGCATTGCAGGCAATATGTCCAGCAAAATCGGTGTAGGTGACGTGGTGGTTTCCAAAGAAGTTACATACCACGATGCTGAAATTTCTATGATTAACCAGCACTACCCAAATATGGACAGCTATTTTGCAGATGAAAATATGATTAATGCTGCCAGCCGTGCCTGTCAGGAAACAAACACAAAGTTTATCGTAGGCAAAATTGCCACAGGTGACAAATTCATCGGCGAAACAGCACAGAAAGAAGCTATTGCTGCATTCTGCAACCCTGACTGCGTGGAAATGGAAGGCGCAGCAATCGCCCACATCGCCTGCAAAAACGATGTGCCATTTGTGATTATCCGCGCAATGAGCGACAACGCTGACGAAACAGCAAGGGAAGAACTGGTGGAAAAACATTTTGATATTTCAGAATACTGCGACAAAGCCGCAGACATCTGTGAACTGTGTATCAAATACTGTTAAGAAAGCGGTGATTTTATGACAGACATCAATCTGCATTATCACGTTGACACCCAGGGCAGAAAATGGCTGGTAAGCGCAATGGGCAATGGCACAACGCTGGAAATACCAGAAAATGTGTACGGCATTGCCGGCGGCGCTTTTATGATGGCAACCCGACTGACAGAAATTTATATTCCTGAAAATGTGCAGGAAATTATAGGTGATGTTTTCGGCTGTTTTGACAGCCGACTGACAATTTACTGTTCTGCCAGTGAAAAACCTGCAGGCTGGGCCGACAGTGAAATTGTGCTGAACGGCGATGAAAGCGGTATGGAAAGAATACACAACTACTGGCTGGGCAGTGCAAAGTTTACCTTTGATGCCAATGGCATACTGTCCTATCTGCCTTTAAGCTACCGCGACGGCGCCCCAAAGGTTGTATGGGGTCATAAATAATATGTTTATGTGGGTATTTATGACCGGGTGCTGTCTGCTGTTGCCTGTGCTGTTGTATCGGTTTGGTAAATTTTTCGAAAATGATGACAGTACCGAAATCAACTACGCCTTTGGTTACAGGACAAGCCGAAGTATGCAAAACCTGGACACCTGGCGTTTTGCCCAGAAATACTGGGGCAGACTGCGGAAGAAAACTGCTGCAGTATGTTTTGTAATGGCGATAATTCCAATGGTGCTGGTATTTGGAAAAAGTACTGACACAGTGGGCACTGCAGGTGGGATTATATGTATGGCACAGCTGATTCCAATGCTGACCACCATTCCCAAAACAGAAAAGGCTTTGAAAGAAACCTTTGATGACGAAGGCAACTTCAGAAATTAAAACAGATAAAATAAAGACAAGGTATGTATAACAACCTTGTCTTTTTTAATTGGATTATTGATTTTTCGTGCCAGTGTTGAACTGATGATACAAAAGCAAAAACCGGTCATACTAATAAAAAAACCGCTTTTATTCCGCTATATATTCAGAAAGTGTGTCGGTCAACGTCTGTTCAAAGTCCGGACTGTGCATTTCTGCATATGTAAAGGATATTTTATCGCCTCTGCCAATTTCTGCCTTGGAGTTTATTATAATATCTGCACGGGCATACGCCACATCCCGGTCTGCCATACAGCTGCGACACAGGATAATTATATCCCTGTATTTTTGCAATGTAGGTTTTGCCAGATTGATTTCCAGCTCCAGTTTGCCATATTCAGTCGCCAGTTCATTTACAGAGGGCGGGCTATCTATATCCAGCACCGGGCCTGTATACACACTGTATGCATAGCTGTCATGTTCGGAATATACATTACCTTTGGCATCAAAGTTACCGAACAAAGAAATATCATCCAGTATGGTTATATATTCCTTTTCACCTGCTCTTATGCACAGGGTGGCTTCCACTTTGTTCACCGCCCTGTAGTAATCATAGTCTCGGGCTGAAAAAACTGCACTGCCTTTCAGATAATTGGTCTTGTAGCCATCAAAAACAATATTCCCGTCCATATCCGTGACAATGGTAAAACCTTCATTCCAGTCTGGGTTTTTGTAATAACGGCTGACATAGGCAAGCCGGTAATTATTATAGCGGTCTGTGTCGGTGTAATCGTAATATTCGTATATATGCTCTGAAACTTCAAATTTATCAAACTGTGTGCCGTAGGTCTGCCGGACATACCTGTCAATGTATGCGGCTTTTTCTGCTTTCAGGTTGTCTGCATCATTTTTATCGTGAACTATTGCAAAAAATACCATAAGGGCAAGGGCAAAAAATATAATCATATTATTTCGTTCTTTGCGCTGATATTCTTCCTCGTTACCCTCCATCAGCATTTTAAGGCGGGAATATCCTTGGTCTGACGGCAATATATCTTCCCTGCCTGCTATCAGTTTTTCATCTTTCATTATATCACCTCTGTATAATTAACCTATATCGGTTATTTATGGGGACAGTTTTATTGTAGCATATGCAAAGAAAAATGTCATCACGGGGCAAAGCAGCAACAGGACGGGAAACCCGTCCCCTACATAATATACAACAAAAAAGACGGGTGTACCCCGTCTTTTTTTTGTAAAATCATCTGATTAAATCTTTTACTGCTTTGAAGCCTTCCACTTTTTCGAAAAGGTAGCCGCCGATAAGCTGCATCATTTCAAAGTCTTCTTCGCTGTCGATATCCAGCACAGCTGTGTCTTTCATCTGATAAAGTACCCAGTCAGCTTCCCAGATGTTGCCTGTTGTGTTGTTTTTCAGGAAATCTGCATCAAATACATAGATGGAAGCGTTAAGGTCATAAACTGCAGGTGCCTGCTGACGTGCTGTATACCACACGCTGTCGATAGCTTTTTTGATTTTGCCATCTTCCTCTTTAACCATATTGAAATATGGGCTGCGGCGTGATGGGCAGCCGGAGATAGACAGCTGTCTTTCAGGGTGTGCAATTTTCAGCTGGTAAGCGCCCAGAACATCGTGAATCTGGCGCAGTGGGCTGGTGATGTCAAGGTCGATAAGATAGTCGTATTTTTCGCCTGTCTTTTCTTCCATATATGCCAGGGACTGCTGGAAAACAGCCATTTTTGGCACTGTGTCACCGCCCAGCTCTTCCGGACGGCGGATAAAGTGAACTTCCGGATATTTTGCAAGAACCAGGTCAGCCAGGTCCTGGCTGTCTGTATTCAGACATACGTCAACCTGTGCATCTTCAACCTTTTCTTTAAAGTTGAAGGATGATGCCAGTGTGTAGTAAACCAGTGGTTTGTCCAGGAAAGTTTTCAGATTTTTATTTTTAAAGCCTTTGCTGCCTGCACGGCCACAGATTGTAATAAGAACTCTTTTCATATTATGCCTCCTTGCCCAGTGTCAGTGCCAGCACTTTGTTGGCTTTTGTTGGTGTGTTGATGTTTTCAGCTTTGCCGGCCATAATGTCCAGCACATTTCTCATTTCGCGTACAAAGCGCATATTTGCTTCTTCGTTGCAGTTGATAACTGTGCCGTCAGCCAGTTTTACACTACCCTGGCCAAATTCTGCTTCGATAGTGCCGTCAGCAACGAAAACTTCACAAGTGCGGCGGTATTCGCGGCCAAAGTAGTCCAGATGCACTTCACACAGTTTGTCCTGATAGCGTGCAATGTAGATGGAAAGGTCGTCAGAGTCGATTTCAAGGTTGGAATATGTGCCTTTGAAATTGTAGCTTTCTGCTGGGAAGCCGAACAGGTCTGTCATATAGTCCAGCTCGTGGATAAGGTCGATAGTAACACCACCGCCCAGAGCT
>JAFZDX010000048.1 GCA_017560985.1 Oscillospiraceae bacterium | reverse complement strand
TATGTGGGACGAACCGCTGAATTATCTGGATATCTACTGCCGCAGTCAGTTGGAAAATCTGCTGACAAACTGCAAACCTACCATGATTTTTTCAGAACACGACCGGGCGTTCTGTGCTACCATCGCAACAAAAACAATAGAGTTATAAAACATGAAGAAAGCGCAGTGATTTACACTGCGCTTTCTGTAATTACAAGTTATGTGTTTTGTTTATATTTTGATAAACGTTTTTCAGAAGCAGAAAAATATTCTTTATCAATCTCAATCCCTATGTAGCGTCTATTGTTTTTTAACGATGCCTCTCCAGTGCTTCCTACTCCATTGAAACAATCGAGAACGATATCATTTTCATTGGAAGCAATTTTAATTATTTTTTCTAAAATATTTAAAGGCTTTTGGGTTGGGTGTAAGGTTTTTCCATTAGCATCTTTGATTCTTTCAGCCCCCATACAAATTCCACTTTCAATGAAATTGTGCATGTCTGATTGTGTTGTAAAGTTCCAGGTATGTCCTTTATCCCAACAACAAACAATCAATTCGCAACTGTTTAAAAATGATGATTTTCTGAAATTTGGAACAGGGTTAGTTTTATGCCATACCATGAACTGAAATGTATCAAATTCAGGATCAAATACTTTATGATACTCACCTATAGTGTTGTATGAGCAAAAAATAAATATATTTCCATTGGGTTTAAGTATTCTTTTGAATTCACTGATTAAGTCAGATGGTTTTAATTCTTTCAAATCCCATTCTGCCAAATCATTGTTTATATCTGTTCTCCAATTGAATTTTATATTCCCTGTACTGTATTGTGCAATGTTGTATGGTGGATCTGTTAAAATTAAACTAACAGAATTATCAGGTATATTTTTTAATACATTGAAGCAATCATCGTTTATTAATTTATAATCTTTTATTTCGTCTAAATTATACATTTACTCAAAATACATTCCTTTAATTTTACTTAATGCAAGTCGTATTTTTTCTGCGGATTTTTTGTACTGGGTGAAAATTATGTCAAATCCCATCGGGCTATTACAAACAAAATTCCAATAATCTTGTCCAATTAATAATTCATCCTGTGAAAAAAACTGTCTTACTCTTTCCTGCCTCCACTCATTACCCTCACCGAATTTATTGTAAGCTGTCCCGAAAAAAATGAATACTTTAGCAGATGGATCGTTTGAAAGTTGATTTTTTAGTAAATAATATTCTTCTAAAAGTGCATTTTTTTCTGCACGTGCTTTTTTATTGTCTAAATCACCAGAGGCTTTTAACTCTATAAGATAATGTTCATTTTTTATTGGGTTATAAAAATAATTGTCTGTTCGATGTGTTCTTTTAAAACTGGAAACATTTTTGGGAAAAATGGAGAGGTAACTATCATAATGTGAATTATTAGGTTTGGTTACATGATCCACATAGTTATCTAAAATGGTAGCTATTCTTTGTAGCTGATCAGGTAATATAAAAGAATCAATATTATCTCTTACCTCATAAGATAAAGTAGCTATGCTGTTGCCAATGTTTTCAAGAACGTTACCGAAACTGCTGTCAAAACTACGAACAAATGCTGAATAAAACATAAATTCTTCGCCTAACTCGGCTATAAAACAGTTGTTCTTTTTCATGTTTATAACACCATTTTCGTCAGATACTTCTTTGCTGTATCTGCTCAGCAAACCTTCTGAAAAATTAGTTATAGCAGTGTCGACAATTATTTCGATGGCTTTCTTTTTTTCGAGAGTCATCAAAGATGTATCAGTATTATTGATTGCAGGATTAAATGTGGCTAAATTCATAACATCACCTTTTATACCGTTTATAAGTATTACCACGTATAAATGTTACATAATGTAACATTTTAATTGTAACAAATTGTTACAATCATTTCAAGGTGATTTTGTGATAGGCTTAAAAAACATTAGAAAGAAACTACAATTAAATCAACAAAAGGTTGCATTGGATTTAAATATTTCAAGGGAAGCGCTTTCACATTATGAAAATGGGAAAAGACAACCATCGCTTGAACTGTTAGTCGCAATGTCAGCCTACTTTAATGTGTCTATAAATTACCTTATCACAGGCAAAGAATTTGAAAAGAAATAAACCTATCAGCAATTCATAGAAAGCTGATAGGTTCTTTTTGTATATTTCCCATTTTTCTTCCCACACTAACATAAAATTCCACTTGAACAGGAGATATGTTATGAGAGCAACAGGTGTTGTGAGAAGAATAGATGACCTGGGAAGAATAGTTATTCCCAAGGAAATACGCCGTAATTTCAGAATGAAAGAGGGCGATCCACTTGAAATTTACACCAATGCCGGCGGTGAAATAATGCTGAAAAAATATTCTATGATGGAAGGTCTGTCCACTCTGGGGCAGAATTATGCCGACAGCCTGTACAAAGTCAGCGGTCTGGCCTGTGCTATCTGCGACACTGACCGTGTGGTGGCCTATGCCGGCAGCGGTAAAAGAGATGCCGTAGATATGCCTGTCACAAAGGATATAGAAGAAGTTATTTCTTCACGTATGTCCTATTTCAAACAGTTCCCAGGGGAAAAGAGTATTTATACCCACACAGGTGCGCCTGTGGCCGCAGTGGGAATTACTCCTGTTATAAATGGCGGCGACTGTGCCGGTGCGGTGGCATTGCTGTCAGAAAATGGGCAGGTGCTGACCGACAGCCAGAAAAAACTGCTGGTGCTGACAGCCACTTTATTGGCGTCAAATCTGGAAAGCTGATTTTTCTTGACAAGCCGCAGGTATAAACTGTAATATATTTTCATAGAAACTGAAAGGTGAATTATCTATGAGAATGCGCAGAAAACCCTGGGCCCGTCCTGAACTGGACGCCAGCGAAGTATATATCAAAAATCCACACGACTACTATGAAAACTGGCAGTCTGCCTTTGACAAAGAGCAGCCGCTGGTAATGGAACTGGGCTGTGGCAAAGGCGGTTTTATCAGCCAGAAAGCCTTTATGCACCCAGAAAAGAACTTTATTGCCTTTGACATTAAAAGCGAAGTTCTGGCCATTGCCAAAAGAAATATCGAGGCAGTTTACGGCTCAACCCATTGCCCAAATGTAAAAATTACAGCCTTTGACATTGAAAGAATTCCGCTGGTTGTTTCTCCAAAAGACACTGTGGAAGAAATATATATCAACTTCTGTAACCCATGGCCAAAGGACAGGCATAAAAAACGCCGTCTGACCCATACACGTCAGCTGAACAGTTACAAAACTTTCCTGAAACCGGATGGCAAAATTTTCTTTAAAACAGACGATGATGAACTGTTTACAGAAAGTCTGGACTATTTTAAAGAAGCAGGCTTTGAAATTGAATTTATTACCTATGATATGGCCGAAAATCCACTGCCAGAAAACATTGTAACAGAACACGAAAAGATGTTTACAGACCAGGGTATCAAAATTAAAGGCCTTATTGCGGTGAATAAGGGTTAGTTACAGCATAAAAAGGGCGTTTTTACGCCCTTTAAAAATTTTTAAAAAATTTTTAAAATTTTTTTTGAAAAAAGTGTTGACAAATCGCATTTTCTGTATTATAATAATCAAGCATTAGGAAATGCACCATATGTGGCGGTATAGCTCAGTGGCTAGAGCAACCGGTTCATACCCGGTAGGTCGTAAGTTCAAATCTCACTGCCGCTACCATATATGGCCCGTTGGTCAAGCGGTTAAGACACCGCCCTTTCACGGCGGTATCACGAGTTCGATTCTCGTACGGGTCAC
>JAFZDX010000047.1 GCA_017560985.1 Oscillospiraceae bacterium | reverse complement strand
CCTTGGCTCAAGAAGTATCCCATCTGTAAACTTCCGCCAGGTTATCACATCCTTTACAGGCGTGCGCGCGTCTGTGGCAGGCGGCGACTTTATCATAAAAATGTCTGATAAAGTAGACGGATTTGTTCACGTTGCCGGTATAGACTCACCTGGCCTTACCTGCTGTGTATCCATTGCAAAATATGTTCTGGATATCCTTAAAAATGCAGGCGTACAGCTGGCAGAAAAAGAAAACTGGAATGGCACTAGAGAGGATATGCACGCTTTTGCAAAAATGTCCATTGAAGAAAAGAACGAAGTTATTAAAAATAACCCGTCCTATGGCAAAATCATCTGCCGCTGCGAAACAGTGACAGAGGGCGAAATCATTGCTGCTATCACAAAAAATCCTGTTGCCCTGGACATTGACGGTGTAAAACGCCGTACGCGTTCTGGTATGGGCAGATGTCAGGGTGGTTTCTGCTCATCATATGTTATGAAACTTATTGCACAGCACACAGACACAGATATGACAGCTGTTACAAAAAACGGCGCTGGTTCATATATGCTGACTGAAAAAATGTAAGGGGGAAGAAGAATGCTTAATCACGATATAGTAATTGTTGGCGGTGGTCCTGCCGGTATGGCTGCGGCTGTTGCGGCATATGACAACGGTGTAAAAGATGTAGTTATCCTTGACCGCGACGATGACCTGGGCGGTATCCTGCGCCAGTGTATCCACAATGGTTTTGGTCTGCACAAACTGGGCCAGGAACTGACCGGCCCTGAATATGCGGCTGTATACAAAGCAAAAGTAGAACAGCGTGGCATCACAGTATACAAAAACACTATGGTTGTGGATGTTTCCAAAGACAGAGTGGTTACAGCCACAAACCGCGATGGCATTATGCAGATTCAGGCAAAGGCTGTGGTTCTGGCTATGGGTTGCCGTGAAAGAAGCCGTGGCGCACTGAACACTCCTGGCACACGTCCTGCGGGTGTATATTCTGCAGGCACAGCGCAGAAACTTATCAACTGCGAAGGCTATATGGTTGGTAAAAAGGTAGTTATACTGGGCAGTGGCGACATCGGTCTTATTATGGCGCGCCGTATGTCCCTTGAAGGCGCAAAGGTAGAGGCTGTATGTGAAATTATGCCTTATTCCGGAGGTCTTACAAGAAACATTGTGCAGTGTCTGGAAGATTTTGGTATTCCTCTTTACCTGTCCACAACTGTGGCACAGATTCACGGCAAAAAGCGTCTTGAGGGTGTAACAATTGCCCAGGTGGACGAAAACCGCAATGTTATTGAAGAAACAAAGCGCTTTATTGAATGTGACACACTTCTGCTGTCTGTTGGTCTTATTCCTGAAAATGAACTGACAGTCCAGGCGGGTATTTCTATGGACAGAATCACAAGCGGTGCCATGGTAGACGAAAACTGTGAAACAGATGCAGAAGGTATTTTTGCCTGCGGCAATGTTCTTCACGTACATGACCTTGTTGACTATGTTTCTGATGAAGCTGAACGTGCAGGCAAAGGTGCGGCTAACTTCGTTAAAAATGGCAGCAACAAAACCGCGTACATCCCTGTAAAAGCTATGGGTGGTGTAAGGTATGTTATGCCACAGCATATTCACGCACAGCCAGGTGAAGAAGTTTCACTGTTTATGCGTGTGGGTCAGCCATATGGCAAAGTTCGCCTGACAGCAAAATGCGGTGACAAAGTACTGGCTCAGGCGGTAAAACTTAAGGTTGCACCAGGTGAAATGGAAAAATTGGTTATAAAGACAGACAAATTCGCTGATCTGACAGGCGAAATTACAGTAACACTGGAAGAAATGTAAGGAGGAAAAGAAAATGGAAAGAAAACTTACATGTATTATCTGCCCTCGCGGATGCCAGCTGACAGTAAGCGGTGAAGCGGACAATCTGACAGTAACAGGTCATGCCTGCCCAAGAGGTCAGGTTTATGGCATAAACGAAGTATCAAACCCTGTGCGCACAATCACATCCATCGTAAGAGTGGCTAACAGAGAAGATACTATGGTAAGTGTAAAAACCCGGCAGCCAGTGCCAAAAGACGCTATTTTTGAAGTAATGTCTCTTATCCGTAGCACAACTGTAAAAGCACCTATTAAAATCGGCGATGTTATTATCGACGGTGTATATGGTACACAGGTAATTGCAACCAAAAATATAGACTGATTTAATACTTATTATACAAATAAGTTCACAGCAGTACCTATTTGTTGACAATATTGGTAGTATTTGATATATTTAATATGTTATTTAAATTAAAAAGCGATGTAGGCTACTGCCTTACATCGCTTTTATATGTAAATTTTGTAAATTTGAGAAAAAGTGAGGAAAATTCAATGAGTGGTAGAAGAATTCTTATTGACGACCGTGTAAAACCGTCAACCACTATATTTCTGCTGGCCTGGCCTGTTCTTATAGAACAGATTCTGTCCACGCTGGTACACTCTGTTGACACAGCTATGGTTGGTTCCCTGGGTGCAGTTGCCACAGCTTCTGTTTCCATCAGTGGTACACCAATGATGCTGATCAACGGTATCGTAATGTCTTTCGGTATGGGTTTTACAGCCCTGATTGCCCGTAGCGTTGGCGCGCAGGACTATGAACGTGCAAGAAGCCTGACAAGACAGGCGCTGGTTACAGTATTGCTTCTGGGCCTTCCTATTTCGGTTTTATGTTATTCCCTGTCTGAAGCTATTCCTATGTGGATGGGCGCAGAACCAGATGTTCTTGTGCTTGCCACAGGTTACAACAAAATTATTGCTGTTGGCCGTTTCTTTATGACACTGACAATGGTACTGTCTGCTATTTACCGCGGTTATGGTGACACAAAAACACCTATGATGATCAACACCAGCGTTAACCTGGCAAACGTAGTAGGTAACTATCTGCTGATTTACCCAACACACGATGTAAACCTGTTCGGTAAAACATTTACAGTATGGGGCGCAGGCCTGGGTGTAAACGGTGCCGCACTTTCAACAGCAGGCACAATCATGATAGGTTCTATGGTAATCCTGTTTATGACATTTATGAGAAAAGCTCCACAGCAGATTCATCTGAACGAAAGCTACAAACTGGTAAGACACGATATTCAGTCTGTTATGAGAATCAGCGTACCTATGATGTTTGAAAGATTTGTAATGGGTGGTGCATCTGTTATCATTGCTTCCACAGTTGCTTCTCTGGGTACTATTGCTATCGCATCCAACTCTCTGGCTGCAACAGTTGAATCCTTCTCACTGATGCCTGGTTTCGCATTCGGTTCTGCATGTACAACTCTGGTTGGTCAGTCACTGGGCGCAGAAAGACCAGATATGGTTGACAGATATGTAAATACAACAATCAGAATTTCTGTAACTATCATGGGTATTGCATCTGTGCTGATGTTTATCTTCTCACCACAGCTGGTTGGTCTGTTTACACCAGATGCTGCTGTTATCAAAACAGGCGGCGAACTGGTTAAACTGCTGGCTCTTATCCAGGTACCTTACATCATTTCACAGATTCACTCCGGTGCTCTTCGCGGTGCTGGCGAAACAAAGAGCCTGTTCTACATCACACTTATTTCTATGTGGGGTGTGCGTGTTCTGGGTGCTACACTGTTTGTTCGCATTCTGGGCTGGGGCATCCACTGGGTTGTTATCGCTATGGATACAGACAACATCGTTCGTATGGTGCTGTACTGGATTCGTTACAAACGTGACGACTGGAAATATCTTAAATTCTGATAATAAAATATTAAACTTGAAAACAGACTGTACCGGCAAGTACAGTCTGTTTTTTTCACAATATGTAAATAATGTAGTTTATAAACCCCAGAGCAGCACACAAAGAATAACATACCACATAAAACAACTGATTCCTGTCTCCCAGCAGTTTGTATTTTTTATATGATACAGCCGCTGAAAAAGACATCATCATAGCCATAAAGCCATATGGGTTAACTCCTTTCAGAAGTGAGGCGACTATCAGCACACCACCCATAAGCAGCATAGCCCATGCACCGCTTTCAATACCTTTCAAGTGATACATTTTGGAAACATTGATAATGTTTTCTTCTGATTTTTCTTTCAACATATTATCCTCCACTATTTCCCCGTAAAGTATATCATTTACAGACACCCCAAGAATTTCACTCAGTGGTTTCAGCAAGGATATATCCATCATACTCAAACCACGTTCCCATTTGCTGACAGCATTTGTACTTATGCCCAGCATTTCAGCCAGCTGGGACTGTGTCAGATTCTTTGCTTTACGACATTGCGCAATAAATTTACCAATTTTTTCCTGATTCAAACTGCCATCTCCTTTCTTTTTCATCTAAATTATAACATTTAAATCCCTGTTTTACACACACTGTTGGTTTAATTACAGATAATTACCACAAGTTTTACCGAAACAAATAAAATTTTGTTATTTTTTTAACATTTAATATTGAAACTGTAAAAACTTTGTGATATAATTGTCACAGTCGGGTAAGACTATTGATAAGTAATCAAAAAAATTCATATATCATTTGAAAAGGGGTTTAAATATGAAAGACTATTTGACAATCGTAAAAGTTGTTGGCCGTGAAATTCTTGACTCACGTGGCAACCCAACAGTAGAAGCTGAAGTAACACTGGCAGACGGCACAATCGGCCGTGGTATGTCACCATCAGGCGCTTCCACAGGTATCTTTGAAGCACTGGAACTTCGTGACGGCGACAAATCCAGATACCTGGGCAAAGGCGTTACAAAAGCTGTTGAAAACGTAAACACAGTTCTGGCTGACGCAGTTATCGGTCTGGATGCTTCTGACATCTATGCTGTTGATGCTGCTATGATCGCTGCTGACGGCACAAAAGGCAAAAACAAACTGGGTGCAAACGCTATCCTGGCTGTTTCCATCGCTGCTGCAAGAGCTGCTGCTGCATCTCTTGACCTGCCACTGTACAGATTCCTGGGTGGTCTTAACGCAAACAGACTGCCAGTGCCAATGATGAACATCCTCAATGGTGGTGCACACGCTTCCAACACAGTTGACATTCAGGAATTCATGGTAATGCCTGTTGGCGCTCCAAGCTTTAAAGAAGCTCTGCGCTGGTGTGCTGAAGTATTCCACAACCTGTCCAAAATCCTGAAAGCTGAAGGTCTGGCAACATCTGTTGGTGACGAAGGCGGTTTCGCACCAAACCTTGCTTCTGACGAAGATGCTCTGAAATACATCTGCAAAGCTATCGAAGCTGCAGGCTATGTACCAGGCAAAGACTTTATGATCGCTATCGACGCTGCTGCTTCCGAATGGAAAGGCGAAGTTAAAGGCGAATACGTTCTGCCAAAAGCAGGTACAAAATTCACAACAGAATCTCTGGTTGCATTCTGGAAAGACCTGGCTGACAGATACCCAATCATCTCTCTGGAAGACGGTATGGATGAAGAAGACTGGGAAGGCTGGAAACTGCTGACAGATACAATCGGCGACAGAGTACAGCTGGTTGGTGACGACCTGTTCGTTACAAACACAGAAAGACTTGCTAAAGGTATCGAAGGCGGCAACGCTAACGCTATCCTTATCAAACTGAACCAGATCGGTACAGTATCTGAAACACTGGAAGCTATCAAAATGGCTCATAAAGCTGGCTTCACAGCAGTTACATCACACCGCAGTGGTGAAACAGCTGACACAACAATCGCTGACCTGGCAGTTGCTCTGAACACATGCCAGATCAAAACAGGTGCTCCAAGCCGTTCTGACCGTGTAGCTAAATACAACCAGCTGCTGAGAATCGAAGAAGAACTGGGCCAGAGCGCAGTATATCCAGGTATGGCAGCATTCAACGTAAAAAGATAATTTACGATAAATTGCATATTAAAAGGACTTGCAGATGCAAGTCCTTTTTTGTATATGTATCAATCAGAAAAACAGTTGATTTTTACACACAATCATATTTGCTGCAAAAAAACATTCGCATTATATACAAAATGCTCTTGACGAAAAATGTAGTTTTTTGTGCAAACAAGAGTTTTTGGTATATTATAAAATTTTTTATTTT
>JAFZDX010000046.1 GCA_017560985.1 Oscillospiraceae bacterium | reverse complement strand
GGATGCTACTGTACCTTCTGGGTTTGTGATAGCCTGACGTTTTGCAACCTGACCGATAAGTCTTTCGCCGGATTTTGAGAAACCTACAACAGATGGTGTAGTTCTCATACCTTCTGGGTTAGCAATAACAACAGGTTCGCCGCCTTCCATAACAGCAACGCAAGAGTTTGTAGTACCAAGGTCAATACCGATAATTTTACTCATAATTCATAATCTCCTTTGATTAAAGAAAAGTGTATATAGATAATTTTTTATAAACGAATTTAAGATTGTCAGCTTGTGGTAATGAGATCCTTCGCTTTGCTCAGGATGCTGCCATCGCTATGCGATGTCAGCAGCTTACCACTACTGTTGCGGCACGGATGATTTTGTCACCCATTTTATAGCCTTTCTGGAACACATTCACTACTGTGTTTGGTTCCACACCTTCTGTTTCCTGCTGCATTACTGCATTGTGGAAATTAGGGTCAAATGGCTGGTTAAGTGCATCAATCTGTTCAACGCCCAGAGCTTTCAGGCTGTTCATAGCTGTTGTGTATGTCAGTTCAATGCCTTTTTTATAGTTTTCATCACTGCAAGGGGCAGCCAGTGCCATTTCCAGTGTGTCCAGCATCTGCAGGATACCTTTTACCGCATCCATTTTGCCGGCGTTGTAGTTGTCAGCCTTTTCCTTTGTGGTGCGTTTGCGGTAGTTGTCGTATTCAGCCAGTGTGCGCTGGAAAGTATTTTTTGTGTCTTCCAGTTCTTTTGTAACTGTTTCCAGTTTCTTTTCGCTTTCAATCAGTGCAGTTTCCAGCATTTCAATGCCTTTTACCACGTCGATTTTTTCTTCCGTTTCCACAGTTTCCTGCTGTGGCACGTCCTGGTTTTCCAGTTTTTCTTTGTTGTCCATTGGTTATTTCCTTTCAGTGCCTGTGATTGACTGTGTCAGTAATTCTGCGAAATACTCCATCGCCAGGAACAGTCGCTGATAGTCAACTGTCTGTGGGCAGATAACTGCCAGTGTGCCGCTGATGGCACTGCCGGCGTAATATCTGGTGGAGATAAAACAGGCGTTTTCTATATTTTTTATTGGTAATTCATCGCCGAACACTACGGAAACACCGTCGAATTTCGGTGTGATGATTTGTTTTAATGTATCAGTGTCTGCCAGCAGTTTGAGAACATCACCTATGTTGTTTTCAAAGTGGTGTGTATCCAGCAGTTTTTCCTGGCCGTAAACGTGAACGGCCTTGTTGTTGGCATCTGCCATCAGGGCAACTGCGCCGGAGATAAACTGGGCAAAGGCCGGATTTTCCTTTTTCAGTTCGTTTACCAGGGTTTTTACATAAACCATGTCCACGTCTGCATAGCAGGTAAAGCACAGGCGCATATTCAACAGCTGATTCAGCTGGGCCAGCTGGGCTGATGTGATTTCACCATCCAGGCGGATAACCCTGGTGAACACTTCGCCGCGGCTGGTTGTACCAACCAGCACCACGCTGTAACGGCCTGTTTTCAGCGCTGTAAAGTTTACAAACTGCAGTTCAGTGTCTGCCGGTGGGGCTATGACAACTGTATAACCCAGTATGTCGCTGAACAGTTTTGCGGCACCTGCCAGGAAACGCTGGCTATCGCCGTCCAGCATATCAAAATGCTGTTTTATATTCTGTTTGTCCTGTGGGGCAATCTGCACATCGCGGTCAATGTTGTCCACATAGTAGCGATAGGCTTTGTTGGTTGGCACCCTGCCTGCAGAAACGTGAGGCTGATTCAGATAACCCAGTTTTGTCAGACGGGCCATTTCGTTACGGAGAGTGGCGGATGACACTGTGATGTCCAGTGCGTCCTGCAGGGCCTGTGATGCGATAGGTTCACCGTTTGCAATATACATCGAAACGATGGCATCAAGAATAAGTTTATGTCTTTGATTTATATCCATCTTATCAGTCCTTTCATTTTTAGCACTCTCACTGGTTGATTGCTAATTATATTATAATCCATTTTGCAAATTTGTCAATACCCCCTGTGTTTATTCACAAACTTTTAACAAAATAGCCTTAAAATGCCTTGTTTTAATAATATTATAGATATAATTCTTTTATTTTATACATCAGAATAGCTGGCTGTGATGTTAGCAGTCACCTGTTTTGACAGGATAGGTTAGCAGTCGGCAGTGGTGGTGTGATAAGATTATTGATAAAAGCAGGGCAATGTCATCCTGAGCGAGCGAAACGAGCCGAAGGATCTTTGATGTAACAGAATAAATTAAAGCAATGATTTTACGGTAATTATGGTGCAAAGATTCTTCACTTCGTTCAGAATGACAGGATTTAAATCTATGCTTTTCCGTCTGCCATTTTGGCAGGCGGGACGGGAAACCCGTCCCCTACGGGGATGTAGTTTAAAACAAAAAGCCGGGATACCCCGGCTTTTATACATTATATGATTATATTGTTATATTACACACTTTCCACGTTGCTCATTATATCACTGGCTATTACATTTTCTGCCAGAAAACCTGTTGGTGTAAGGCTGACAGTGTTGCCGTCATAGGACACAAAGCCCTGTTTCGCATATATTTCCAATTTTCTTTTCACATAGCTATTTGGCACAAGGTTATATCTGGTTTTCAGATCGGAGAAATCCAGCCCGTCTTTCAGCCTTAAAGACAGCATAATGTAATCGTCAGCATCGGCAGTGCCATCCTGTATCTTTACAGGGTTTGTGATAAAACCTGCAAGGTCGCGCGGATAATAGAAACGATGCCCGCCCATACAGGAGTGGGCACCCGGGCCTATGCCCAGATAGTCTTCCAGACGCCAGTAGATGGTGTTGTGGCGGCTGTGGTAGCCTGG
>JAFZDX010000045.1 GCA_017560985.1 Oscillospiraceae bacterium | reverse complement strand
TGGTGTTGAAAGAGAAATCGAATGGCGTTTTGACCCAATGATTCCAGTAGTAAACGACCCACACGCAACAAAAATTGCACAGCAGGTTGCAAGAGAAATGGGTATGGAAGTATTTACAGAAGGTAAAGGCATGGGCAGTGACGATATGGCCATCGTACTGGACTCCTTCCCAGGCTTCTATGTAAATCTCGGTTGTGCCAACGAAGCAAAAGGTTTCGGTCACGTTGCAAATCATAACTCCTGCTTTGACATTGACGAAGACGCTCTGGTTTACGGTACAGAATTCCTTATGAAATCAGCATTTGAACTGCTGAAATAATCTCTGCACATAGCCCCTCCGGTTTAATATCGGAGGGGTTTTCTTTATTGCCCTTAACATACTGATAAATTGTATATACTCTCAGGCAGCACCATTATCATTACGGATGAAAATAGTAGTTGCACTGTCACTCAACTTGTATTTTCTTCCGTGATTGTATATTTCACAGCTACCCATCAATCAGCGGATAAATCTTCCTATTGACAAAATAATACTACATGTGTAGTATATAAATAGATACTACATATGTAGGAGGCACGTTATGCAAAAATTATCTCAATCCGAATGGCTGGTTATGGACGTACTGTGGTCAGGGGACAGCTTTTTGCTGGGTGAAATTGTGGATAAACTTTATGAAGATACAAGATGGAGCCGTAACACTGTTCACACCTATCTGACACGAATGGAGAAAAAGGGCCTGGTAACTATCGACCGCAGTGTGGACCCACACCGATATTCATATAAAATATCCAGGGACGACTGTTCAAAAGCAGAGCGAGAAGTGCTGCTGAACAAAGTTTACGGGGGCAGTGTAGGTGACCTGGTGGCTGCATTTCTGAAAGAAAACAAAATTACCGCCGAAGAAAAAGCCAAACTGAACAAGCTGCTGGACGATATGGAGGTGTAGCCTGTGACCAATATTTGGGGCTTTTTAAACCAGACTTTATATGTGTCCTCTATGGCATTGCTTATTATGGGGCTGAAAATCCTGCTTAAAGACAAACTGTCAGCACGCTGGCAGTATGGAGTGTGGTCTGTGTTGATATTCTGTCTTTTCATACCTGTAGGGAGTGTGGGTGGTTATATCATTCCACAGTTGCATATATGTGTGGAAGCTATTAAAACCTATGTGGAAGCTGGCCTTTCTTCAGTTTATTCCTCATCATCAGTAGCAGTTTACAACAGTCATATTTTACCTGTAATCACAGTAAAACCAAGCAGTATAACTGATATATTCTTTGTGGTTTATATTGCCGGTATTGTTTTTTGCCTGGCAAGGTACTTTATCGGCTATTTCAGACTGAAAAAGATTATTTCTGCCAGTGCCCAGGCAGATGAAAATACACGAAATTATGTATATGATATAGCGGTAAAATACGGGCTTGATTCTTGCCCTGTGAAAATAATTCCCGGTCTGCCATCGGCTTTTGTTTTCGGGCTTATGCATCAGATACTCGTTTTACCGGAAGATGAGCCAACAGATGAAAAAGTTATTCTTCACGAACTTATCCATCTTAAAAAAAGCGATTTATGGCAGAATGTTTTCTGGTCTGGGGTAAAGGCATTGCATTGGCCAAATCCTTTTTTGCAGTTTGTTTTTAAAACTATCCACAACGATATGGAGTCCCTATGTGATTTCAGAGTTATGGAACTGCTGGAAGGGGAGGAACGCAGGGAATACGGCAGAATACTGCTGTCTATGACAAATGAAAAATATCCTTCGGCCTTTGGTACTACATCAATTTCCAATGGTGGCCATTTTATAGCCGAAAGAATACAGGCTATCGCCCGTTTCAAAAAATACCCCCAGGGTATGGGTGTTGTGTCAGTATGTATTGTTGCAATGCTGTTGCCGCTGATGGTAACAGGCAGCAATATGAAGAATTTCCCACAGGGCAGTTATAATAATTCGGATACATTTGTATACCGGTACCAGCATGCCCGGGCAAAAATAACAAACTGCAGAACAGTGGCAGGGGCAATAGATACCTACGCAAAAGCTGTACTTACAGGAAATGAGTTGTATTATCTGGCTGTAAATCCCAATAAGGTCAATGTGCAAAAATATCATTTGCCTGAAAAAATATATGTTGAAGGCCAGAGGAATCTGTATTATGTAGTGGACCTGGAAAAGATAAACAGTAAAACATATGTAGCAAATCTGTTGTTTAAAGATTACAGGACAAATCTGGAAGACCCCAGCGGCGGATATAAATCCGGTGGCAGCAATATAACTGTTCCTATAAAGATAATAAAAGAAAATGGCTGGAAGGTTTATCAAACAGGCGATAGTGTTTCCAATCTGTCTATTGCACTTTCCGGAAATGCTGATTATACCACAATAGCTGTGGACGATTATCCAATAGGTGACAGATATGAGTACACTACACCACAGGGAACAACAGATATTATTATTCATAAAGTATATGTTGTAAGTAACTATACAATGGAAAACAATTTTATGTTTTCAAATATAGTTCATAACCTTATACCTGCACCGCATACACAGTTTTCAGATGGATATTATGCTGTGGATATAGAGTACAAACCTGTGGATAAGGAAAATACAGCCAAAGTCAGCATTTCAGCAACTACACTTTCCAAAATGTCTGAAAGTGGGCGTTCAGGAAGCGGCGGCGGAGAGGGTGGTCACAGCAGCGGCACACATAACCGGTCAGTTTACCGGAATATCAATATAGAAAAAAGAAAAGCTCTGACAAATGATATAGTATCTGATGAAAATCTGATGTTTACTCAAAAACAGAAAGAAGCAGTAATTGATATTAATAGCAGAACTGAAATAAATTTTGGCGAACTGAAACTGACAAAAGATAATTTTAAATCTGTCAGCAGAGTAAAAGGTCTGCATATCAGGGTCAATGAAAATGGTAAAAATGTATGTAACCGGAAAATAAATCTGAAAGAAGGTAAACTGTATGACCAAAACATATAGTCAGTCAATAAAAGATATAGCCTGGGCATATATTCTGCTGTGTTTTCATTTTAAAATTGTTACAATAGATTTACTGCCGGACTGGTATGGCTATTATCTTATATACACCGCTCTGCCAGTTATGGAAAAAAGAGCACCATCTGTCGGATTGCTGAAAAATTTTGTTGTATTTATGACAGGCTATGAAGCAGTGGAGTGGTTTTTGCAAATTTTCGGTGTTGAACTGGATACATATATACTGTCTTTATTTATAGGAGTTGTGTATATCTACACCCATTTTCAGTTGCTGACCAATCTGGCGGATATTGCCCGACAGGACAGTTCTGAATACAGCATCCCTATACGTCAGCTGCGCAGCTTTGTAATTGTAGGTGTAACGATTACGAATATAATCAATTCTTTCTTTCCGAATATATGGCTTGTATATGGTATAGCAATTATAAATATACTTATTTTTACTATTCTTTCTGCCCAGCTTTTCAGTTATGCAAAAGAAGAGCAGAAAAGAGAAGAATCGCAGGTAAATTAATAAAATAATAATGTGTAACGCAGTAAACTATCTTACAGCTTTACACATTCTTTTTTTCATTATGATATCTCACTATAACAATGCATAATATTTATTAATATTGATAATTCACTTTATTCTGCTATATATGTTATAATTATTGTGTATGCAGATGAGGTTTTTATGAAAGAAAGAATTATTTTCCATTGTGACTGCAACAGTTTTTTTGCATCGGTGGAACTGCTGCCGCACCCGGAACTGTGGGACAAACCTGTGGCGGTAGGGGGCGACAGCCAGACACGCCACGGCATTGTGCTGGCAAAAAACGAAGCAGCAAAAAAATACGGTGTAAAAACTGCAGAAACACTCTGGCAGGCGCGCAAAAAATGCCCGGACCTGATTGTTCTGCCGCCTCATCACGACCTTTATTCAAAATACAGTAAGATTATCAACGAAATATACACACAGTACACCGACCTGGTGGAACCTTTCGGCATTGATGAAAGCTGGCTGGATGTTACAAACACCTGGCAGCTGTTTGCGTCCAGTCCCAAGCAGCTGGCAGATGACCTGCGCCAGCGTATAAAGTTCGAAACAGGTCTTACCATTTCTGTGGGTGTCAGCTTTAATAAAATTTTTGCAAAGCTGGGCTCTGACTACAAAAAACCGGATGCCACCACAGTAATATCCCAGGACAACTATAAAGATATAGTGTATCCACTGCCTGTACAGGATTTGATTTATGTAGGAAAAAGTACACAATCCGCCCTTAATGATATGGGCATACGCACCATAGGCCAGCTGGCTGAAATTCCGCTGAAAACTCTGGAAGACCGATTTGGCAAACACGGCCTGGAACTGTACAATTATGCGAACGGTCTGGAAAACAGCCCTGTTTCCAGCTTTTATGCTGAAAAAGATGTAAAAAGTGTGGGCAGCGGCAATACCTTTGGGCATAACCTTAATACTATGGACGAAATCCGCCCGGCACTTCTGCGACTCAGCGAAGATGTGGGTACACGCCTGCGCCGCCACGGTATGTATGCCAACGGTGTACAGCTTACCATCCGCTATCCGGATTTTCACACATTTACACGACAGTGCAAGGTGCCATCTACTGATATTACCAACGAAATATACAAACGGGCGTTGAAACTGTTTGTGGACAACCGCGACCCTTCCGTTGCAGTCCGTGCCCTTACTGTTACAGCCATTGACCTGGAAAAAGAAAGACGCGCATCACAGTTATCTCTTTTTGAAACCACTGTTGATGAAAAACATCAGAAAAACGAAAAACTCCAGGCTACCATCGACCGGATAAGGGGCAAATTCGGCGATGCCTCTGTACAGACTGCCACAGTGGTTGGGGCAGGGTACAGGAAAAAACAGAATCCTTTTGGCGACAAACCTGAAAAAGGTCGCCGCTGGGATAAAAACGATATGTAATTTAGTCTGACAAGACTTTATATAGGAGGAAAATATGTTTAAACTTATTA
>JAFZDX010000007.1 GCA_017560985.1 Oscillospiraceae bacterium | reverse complement strand
GATGTAGCAACCGCCAGATGTATGGTAAGTAACAGCACTGCAGATGTTTGGATGAGCAATAACGAAATCTGCAACTGCTTTGTTTTCTGGGTTAGAGAGTGGGTATTTGCCAGCGCCTGGCTGTCTGTTTTCCGGGAACCAGCCCAGTGGGTAGTTTCTGTTGAAGTCCAGACCCCATTTACCTTCTGCTTCCTGGATATTCACGCCGTCAAAACCTTCGATAAGACCTTCTGGGTAAACATTGTAATATTTGCCGCCAAAGTCAGATGGCATACGTTTAATCATAATACGGGCATCTTTTGGAGATGGTTTCCATACGCCGTTAGGGCTTTCGATACGCATCATACGGATAACACCGTCACCGTCCACGTCAGTTGGGTGCAGACCAGGAGCTTTCTTTTCAAATGGGTATGGTCTGTTTACACTGCGCAGTTTTTCAAAGGAAGTAAGATATGTCTGTGCGCCGTCAGGAGTAATTCTTGGGATTACATAAACAGCATTATTGTCCAGCAGTGATGTGATTTTTTCATCAGCACCATATTTTGTAACCAGTGTGTAAATAAGGTGGATAGCTGCCATAGAGCCTGTAACTTCGCCTGCGTGGTGGTTGCCGTCTACATAGTATGCAGGTTTGTCCAGTACATCGCCTGTGGCATAATTTGTAATTTCGCAGGCCCATACTTCTCTGTTTTCAAGTGTTGTACAGATGGAATTCACTTTGATAAGGCCAGGAAATTCATTTGACAGTTCATTCAGAAGTTCTGTCAGTTCTTCATATACATAATAATGGTCAAATTTAAATTCTTTCATATTAAGTATATCTCCTCTCTGATATTACTGTTACAGTATACACCCAAGTTAAAAAAATATCAAGTGTTTTAATTAATATTTTTACAAATTGTTTGTATAAATTTTAGTATAAAATATTGAATTTTATGCAAGTAATGTTTTTTTATGCACTGTAACCAGAAAATCGGTAATCTGTCTTTCCGAGGAGAAATATAATTTTGACGACGCGTTCCCTTTAGGGTAAGAATCCTTGCTTTTGAGTTATGTACAGCGCAAAGATTCTTCACTCACTCTGTTCGTTCAGAATGACAGTGGGCTGCGCCCACTGCCTGAAGATAAAGGGTTTATCCATTACCGGCATAGCCGTTAGTTATCTTATATGAAGCAAAAAAGACAGGCGATGCCTGTCCTTATCCGTTATCTATCTGTTTTGCCACAAGTGAAATAAATTCTGATACTGTGGGCCGCCATACAGCACTGCGACCAAGTGCCCTGTTTACACGCTGTGGTGCCACCTGCCAGGCACGGGTGATTGCCGTGTGGATGTTTCTTTCCACCGAGACTGGAGAAATGCCAAACTTTTTACCCAGTGCCGAATACAGGCTGTCAACCATATTATCCATAATATCAGGGTCTGCCAGCACCATTTCCACAGCGCTGTCCAGCAGCCAGTAACCTTTGTAGTTTGATGTAATGCCTGCGGCGTGTAAAATAAGTTCAACATCCAGCATAAGTGTAACCGCCATATCCTTTTATCAGTATACCAATATAGTAGCACAAATAAACAATTATTTCCATATTATTGCAAAAAAAGACAGGGCAAGTCAATACCCTGTCTTTAAATTCTATTTATTCTGTGCAGCAATCTGTTTGGACCCTTCTGTTATCACATCCATAAAGCTGCCTACTTCGATGTTAGGCGGTTGCTGTCCGTTGGCCAGCATAGTGTCATAATCTGCCTGTGTCAGCACGTCGGTGTGATTTTTGATTGCATATTCCACACCGTTGTCAAAATCTGCCATTGCAAAACTGCCATCGCAGAAAATAACGTCTGAATCTCTGAACCACATATAGATACGCATTTTGTTATAAGGCATGCCGGCATCTGTCAGCAGAGTGTGAACAGAATTTACAACCTGTGTATAATCTTCATACCCGCCGCTTTCCATAAAGAATTTCAGCTGGATATAGCCGTATTTTGCATACAGTTCCTTGGCATCATATTCTTTGTCCGGGTCAAGGTAGTCGCCGGTGTAAGTTCCATTTTCATCAAACACCTCTTTATAAAAACCTGTCCGTTCAAAATCGTGTCTATCCAGCCTGTCCTTGTAGTCTCCTTCTATCAGCAGTTCAGTCTGGTCTGTTCCGCCCAGGTATTTATAAATATCTCTGTAAAACAGGTTTGAATATTTGCTGTAAACTGAACCGCCCTTCTGATAATATTCCTGATAGCCGTCACTGATAATATTCAGATTTTCATCTATTATAAGAGTAAATGACAGGTCGGTGGTTGGGCTGAACATATTGTTTGGTTCTTCGCGTTCAAAATAATGCAGCGACCAGGTGCCGTCCTGTTGCTGATAGGCTGTGCCGGAGTTTTGTGTATGTACCCTTTCGTACAGACCGGGATAATTTTGTTCAATATAGGCTTTGCCCCGTTTTTCTATTTTTGCGGCAGAAATGCGGTTACCTGTTGAACCTGACGCCCACATAACACGCCCCATAAAAACCAACAGAACCAGTGATATAAGCAAGGTACCATAGTTGTCTATGGAAAAACCTTTTTTCTTTTCTATTTCAGGTAAATTTCTGTCCATAAGTACACCTCCGGCTTTTTATTTTAATTATAATATGAAATTATGAAAAATTAAAGGCAATAAATCCTTTCAATTATATAAACTGTTTTAAGGAGAAATGGGGGACAAAAAACCAGAGCAAATTAATGCTCTGGTTTTTGCAATATCGATTTATTCGTTATTAACATCGGATAAATAATCATTTTCTATATGCTTAAGCCGATTTAATCCCCATACCGATAATATCAATATTACTGTTAAAAACAATATATTTATGTAAATATTATTGTTAAACATTCCTTCTGCCACTATTCGTATCAACCATCCGCCAATAATCATTAATGAAATGATATCAATAACACTGTTATATTTATCATTTCCTGTGTTTTTACCCCATTTCTTAATATTACTTGCTTGTATAATCGAAATATATGTTACCATATGAAATGTAGCTGTACTAATATTAGCAAATTCTTTTGGGAATATTACTGTCATTATAATAAATACTATAATCGTTAAAATATACATTATAAATGATTCTCTATCTTTCAGCAAACGAATCAATTTTACATTCTCTTGCTGTAATTTAGCTCTATTCAGTGAAATATCATAAACAGCAAGCACTATAACCATTGCTAAAAAATGTAGTTGATATATTGTTAATTTCATTTTCAATCAATTTACTAATTTAGTGTTGCGAGTTCATATTGGGTTCCTGAACCACTTATTTGACCAAATGAATATGAGTATGAATAGTAGTATAAGTATTGATATGGCCGTCTACCATCGTTTCTTAAATAGGTCAAAGAAAAACTGATATTCATTGCATCTGCACTGGCAGATAAAGCTTCATTGATTATTTTTTCTGCCATTTTTTTAACTACATATCTTCGTGTTGCACTCAAAGAAGGATAATACTTTATCAATTCATCCCGTAATTCTGATACACCATAATCTTTTACTTTTTTTGCTAAAAAGAGCATTTCATCTTGTCTTGTACCAGTCCAATCATCCTCATCTGGTATTGGTTCTGGCCATCCTGCTGGAAGTGATGTGTAATATTGGTATATAAATCCACCACTATCCTGTGGTTCAATTTCCTGTTCTGTTGGCTTTACGGCTGCTGATGCGCCTGTTGGTGAAAGGTTAACCATAAATAATGCTGTTAAAAGCATAGCTGTTATTTTCTTTAAAGTCTTTTTTCATAATAGACCTCCTGTGATTTTAAAAAACAATTTATTAACTGACAATCACTAAATAACCCATTGGTATCACCTGGTCTTTCTGCCGTTATGGCTATGTTAAGCTGTTTTTTCCAATGTTACTGTTTCTGTAATACCATTGGCAGTAACTTTGGCAGTGGCAACAACTTTGTATAATTTGGATGTGTTAAAAGAATAGCTGTCACTGGCTGCAAGTGAAGCACTGTTTCTGCTGGCTGTAAAACCGTCAACTTTGGTATAGCCTGCAGTCCTGCTTTCATACAGATTAGCTGTTACTTCTATTTTCGTAGTTTTGCTTACTCCTGAAACATTTACTGAATATGTACCACCAGCTTTATTAATATAAATATCAAACTTGGTCATATTAGTCCATCTTGGCTGAACATTAGCGGCAAATACAGGCATTACAGTGCCTATCAGCAAAACTGTGGCAAGTAACAGGGACAATAGTTTTTTTGAAAATTTCATATTTTGTTTCTCCTTTCAGATTAAATAACTTCGGAAAAATTTTCCCTTTCATTATATAGTTCGTTTAAAAGTGGCAAACGGTTACAAAGAAATTTTAATTTTTTCATAAATTTTTATAATTTCATCAAATTCAACAAATCCTTCAACTGTATATTGTATACCATGACTGCTAATTATAAGAAGATTATATCCATCTTCGCTACACATTTTTATACCTTTAGCACCGGATATAACTATTTCTAAAGTCTTTGAATGCTCATTATCTAATCCAAATAAGTCCCCACCCATATCAGGTTTTACTATTATGGAAACCAAATCGTTGTTTACATTTTCATACAATTTATATATACCAGCACCATACTGTGATTCTTCCACCAGTACAAAGTCATCTGTCATATACCCCACTGTAAAATCTGTAATCTGCTGTGGGTAAGTGTCGGCCTGGGTTTCGATGGAAATATATTTGTCAAACCACTGGACAACTGTCTGGGAGAAGATTTTTTTCATAGCGGTGGCAACTGTGGGGTGGGCAGACAGCAGTGTAAATACAATAATAATGGCGGCGGCTGTTCTGGCAATATATTTCAGCAATATGGTTCGCTTTTGTTTTCTTTCCGCCGTATATATTATGGCATCTGTTTTATTTACAAGAGCTGGTGATGGTGAAAAAGCGGCGGAAAGCAGTGCCAAATCAGGAATGGCAGAAAGAGTTTGCCGCTGCAGCTGCCGGAATGCAGTGGAAATGGCGGTATCAAAAGTTACTTTTTCGCTCATAATTTCGCCTCCAGTCTATCTTTCAGAATTTTTCTTGCACGGTGAATACGCACCTTTACATTTTCGGCTGTAATGCCCAGAAAAGATGCTATTTCACTGATGGTGTATCCTTCGGTTTTCAGCTGTAAAGGTATGGCATACATTGGGTCCATATCAGCAATAATTGCCATTATGTCGTTTATGTACACAGTATCAACCATAATATCCGGCGCGGTTTCATCGGCAAATTCTTCTGATGGCAGGTCGTCAATCAGCAGTTCCCTTTTATTTTTGCGCAGCCAGTCAATGCCACAATACCTTGTAACAGTGTAAACCAGGGATGTTGTTTCTTTTTCATTTTCGGTTCGGATAAGGTCAAAATTAGAAATCAGGCGCAGAAATGTTTCGTGGACAATGTCTTCTGCTTCTGAATGTACATCGGTCAGCTGCGTGGCCACATAATACACAAGACCGCTGTATTTATTATAAAATTTTCTGAATCGGCTTTTTTCCTTATCGTCATCGAAAGCAGATAAATAAAATAAAAGCATGCAGTTTTTTATTTTTCCCTTTCATTATATAGTCCGTTTGAAAGTGGCAAAAGGTTACAAAGAATATTTAACTTTGTAGCCTTGCACTGTTTTAACAGAACAAATATAGGCATATTATACAAAAGCCCCACCTCTTTTACAAGAAGTGGGGCTGTATTTTTACAAAAAACATCTGTAAAGATTTAATTAAATTTTATTGATTTCAGCAATCAGTATTTCACGCAGAACCTGTGGGTTTGCGTTGCCTTTCAGCTGTTTCATACATTTGCCAAAGAGAGCCATAAGGGCTTTTTCTTTGCCTGCTTTAAAGTCTGCAACTGATTTAGGGTCAGCGGCGATAGCTTCTTTTACGATAGCTTCGATAGCTGATGTATCGTTGGAAACGATGAAGCCGAATTCTTTTGCATAGCTTTCCACATCAGTAATATCCTGTTCAAACATAGCAGCCAGAATGCGTTTTGCATTGCCACGGCTTACTTTGTCTTCGCTAACCAGTTTGATCAGCTGACCGAGAGATGTGCCGTTGATAGCCAGCATATCAGCTGTCATTTTCTTTTTGTTGAGAACCTGCATACAGTCTGTGATAATCCAGTTTGCAGCTTCTTTTGCACTGCCGCAAACAGCAACTGCATCTTCAAATACATCACACAGGGCACGGCTGGAAACCAGCTGGTCTGCATCGTATTCAGACAGACCCATTTCGTCAATGTATTTTGCACGTTTTACTTCTGGCAGTTCTGGCAGAGTAGCTTTAATTCCGTCAAACCATTCATCATCAATAACAACAGGCATAATGTTAGGGTCTGGGAAGTAGCGGTAGTCACCTGCTGTTTCCTTGCTTCTCATTGCATAGCTTTTGCCTTCGTTGTCGTCCCAGCGGCGTGT
>JAFZDX010000044.1 GCA_017560985.1 Oscillospiraceae bacterium | reverse complement strand
ATCCCGCCGTGGCCCTCTGGGCGAGTCCAACTTGGGGAGCCAACAAGACACCTGTATACGAAAGTATGCAGGTGTCTTTAGTTTTGTATATTCGCTTTACGTTGGCCTCGAACGTTCGAGACGCCTTGCCGCCGTGACAAGGGCGGCATGATGACTTTGTCATCACCGGCTGGCAGTTTCGCTGCCTCCTTGGGGAGCCAAAAAATGAAAGACAGGATTTACTCCTGTCTTTTATTTTTTTTGTTTTAACTAAATGGACTCGAAAGGCCGTATAGAAAACAGTCCGGTGGACTGTTTTTAAGTCGTGGCCCGTAAGGGCGAGTTCGTTAGCTGAGTGTTAATAAGTTTGTATAGATTTATATCTTTGACGAAAAAGACCATTAAAATAGAGTTAAACAGTTTAATCATAAACTCTTTGCTTTCCGTGGTATCGACCATCATTATTTCTTTTTCATCGTTATAAGATAATTCAAATATCAAAGATATCTTGATTAAATATGTAAATTTTTCATTAGAAATTATTAATAGCTATTGATATGTTCAGGTGTTATAGTATATATTTATATTAGAATATGTGTTCGTAAAATATGAGTGGAGGATTATATTATGGCATTTTTAGACAAACTTAACAAAATGGCAAAAACCATCGAAGACAAAACAGCAGATGCTATTGAGATGTCAAACTACAATGCAGCAATTACAGCCGGTGAAAATGGTTTCACAATGGATATCAGAAGAATTGGTGAATTCTATTATGAATTCTTTATAAATGGTGGCACAGTAGAACCAAATATTCTTCCTGTTCTGCAGTCTGCAAAGGCACATCAGGATGCAATAGCACAGGCAAAAGCTGATATTGAAAAACTGAATGCTGAAATTGCAGCTGAAAAAGAAGCAGCAAAGGCTGAAAGAGCAGCTGCAAGAGAAGCGGCCAAAGCAGAAAAAGAGGCTGCTAAAGCCGCAGAAGCTGCCGCAAAAGCTGCTGAAGAAGAAGCTAAAATTGCAGAAGAAGCAGTTGTAGAAGAAATTGTTGAATAATACATAAAAAATGCAGGTCGTAAGACCTGCATTTTTATTTCTTCCTGTAAACATAAATTATAAAATGTGCATTTACTGTCAGCTTTTCAGCTTTCAGCAGTATTTCCTGTGCCTCTTTTGGGCTACGGTACACATACGGTGTCATTTTGAAAAGATTGTTTATATCTTCGTTGCTTTCAATAAATATTTCCTTTTCCGCTTTTACTGTGTCAATCAGTTCAAAGCCTTCGTATTCTTCCTCTTTAAGCGGATTTTCATATGGTGTTTCGTACAGTGCCTGTTTCAGCTGCCACAGATGTTTAGGTGCTGGCACTACATAAAGAAATACAGCATTTTTCTTCATTACCCTGTGGAATTCTTTTATGGCCAGCGGTGAAAAACAGTTTATAAGAATGTCGATACTTTTATCAGGTACAGGCAGATGGAAAGAAGATGCCACCGCAAATTGTCCTTCAGGCAGTCTTCTTGCGGCAAGTGCTACTGCATCCTTTGAAATATCAATGCCTTGTATATTGGCCATTTTGCCTTGCTGTTCCAGTTTTTCACAGATGCCTGCGGTATAATAGCCTTCGCCACAGCCGCAGTCAAGAATATTTACATTGTTTTCAGAATATTTATCACACAGCTGACCCAGCCGGTCTTTAAGATGGCCGTAATAGCCCAGGGATAAAAAGTTGTTTCTGGCCATTACCATTCCTTTGTCATCACCCGGATTGGCTGAACGTTTTTTGTTGGCAGGCAGCAGGTTTACATAACCTTTTGCTGATATATCAAAACTGTGGTTGTTTTTGCAGATATAGCTTTTTCCTTTTATCTGCAGAGGTTGTGAGCATATAGGACATATAAAGTATGACATAGTTATTTCCTTTGTTTTATAAAATTGCTGTGGTAAATTATTTCTTTGTTGTTTTGCTGCGCATATTCTATTTCATTTTTTACACTCTGGCCGATGTAGCCGTTAATATCAACTACATAAATACCATCTGAAATATCAATCTTCTGGCAATGCATTTGCTCCAGCATATCAATATCGGTTACGGACAGTGACAAGAAATCAACATTATATGTACATTGAATAATGTTCATACTATGCTTTGTTTCCAGTTCCAATGCTATTTTCTGCATTTCCTTTTCAAAACGCATACTGCCACAGATTGTGTAAGTTTTCATTAAAATCACCTGTATCAATAATACTCCAAACTAAAAAAATAAACAAGCCCCGGACAGTGCACATACCGGGGCTTTGTTTATGGTTAATAGATTAGCGTCTTTCTGCTATGGCTTAATTATAACTCTGACAATCTGTTTTAACAATAGTAAATAATTGTTGCCTTGAATACAAAATGGTAAAAATTAATTATATTCAGTAATCTATACATATACAGTGTAGTTTTTTGTAGAATAAATACCTTTATTTATTCTGCGTTTTAGTATATAATTAATATATTAAAATAGGATAACTATGCGAGAGGTGCTTTATGTCTTATAACTGCCTGCTTTTGGATTTTGATGATACACTTGTTTCCTTTGCACAAAGCGAAAGAATATCACTTACAAAAGTATACAACAAATATAATATTCCTGTTACAGAAGAAAATCTGGAATATTACCACACAGAAAACGAAAAACTGTGGAGAGATTTTGAAAAGGGAAAAATAAAGAAAAAAGATATAGAAAAAACCAGATTTCAGAAAGTTATCAGTAAATTTGGTCTTACAGGTGTCAGTGGTGACGCGATGAACCGCGATTATCTCAATTATCTTAAAAACAGTGCAATCCTTATGGACGGCGCAATGGAATTTCTGGAAGATATTGAAGATTACTGCACTATTGCCATTGTTACAAATGGTATCGACACTGTACAGCAGAACCGTCTGAAACTCAGCAGAGTTATTGATTTTGCAGACGGCGTATTTACCAGTGAAAAAGTTGGCTATAATAAGCCAGACAAAAGAATTTTCTTTGCAGCACTGAAAACATTGGGTGTAGAAAACAACAAGAAAGTTCTTGTAGTAGGTGACAATCTTAATTCAGACATCAAAGGCGGCATCAATGCCGGTCTTGATACCTGCTGGGTAAACTTTAACAATGCGGAAAACAACACCAATATCCAGCCTAAATATACAGCACTGGACTTTACACAGTTAAAAATGATTATATTGGGTGAAAATTATGAAAATCTTAAAAAATGAGTTTTCTTTCCGTTCTTCAAACAATATCAACACTGTAAGAGGTATAAAGGTATTTGATGAAGAAAATCAGCATAAAGCTGTTATGGTAATATCCCACGGTATGGTGGAACATTACGACAGATATATTGATTTTATGGAATACCTGGCACAGCACGGTTTTAAAGTGTATATGCACGACCATATAGGCCACAAACACAGTGTTGACAGTGATGACCAGCTGGGTTACTTTGCGCCGGAAAACGGCTATATCCACGCATTGGGTGACTTGCTGACAGTTGTAAATATGGCAAAAGAAGAAAACCCTGATATGAAAGTTTTCCTGCTTGGCCACAGTATGGGTTCTTTCTTTGCACGTGCATTTGCGGCAGCACACGGCGAACTTCTTGACGGCCTGCTTATTTCAGGCACAGGTGGTCCTAATAAAGCCGCAGGCGGTGCAATCAAACTTATAAAAGCTATGAAACTTGTAAAAGGTGACAGACATCGTTCCCATTTTATGCAGAATATGGCTTTTGGCAAATATCTGGAAAAAATTGAAAATCCGGATACTCCAAGTGACTGGATAACCAGGGATAAAGAAATTGTACAGCAGTATGTAAATGATAAATACTGCCAGTTTGTGTTCACACTCAACGGCTTTGAAGCACTGATGGAAATAATTGCACTTTCCTCCAGTGACGATACTTTTGAAAATACACCAGATGACCTGCCTGTATTTATCTTCTCTGGCTCTATGGACCCTGTAGGCAATTACGGTATGGGTATTATGCAGGTGTTTGAAAGTTATAAAAATGCTGGCTGCACAGATGTGGATGTAAAAATTTATGATGGCGGCAGACACGAAATGCTGAACGAAATCAACAGGGCAGAAGTCTATGCAGATGTGCTGAACTGGCTGGTTTCAAAAGTGGAGGAATAATTTATGGCAATGAAAGCTGATACAATTTTTTATAACGGCTATATATACAACACACCTTTCAAAAAATTTTTCAAAGGCTATTTCTCTGTAAAGGGTGAAAAAATTCTCCATGTGGGTATCGGTGATATCCGCAGTGATATTGAATACGACACTGCAGTTGACCTGCAGGGCAAATGGGTTATCCCTGGCCTTATTGACAGCCATATGCACGTGGAAAGCAGTATGCTGGCCCCACGTCCATTTGCAAAACTGATGGTTGAAAACGGCATTACAACAGTTGTCAGCGAACCACACGAAATTGCAAATGTTACAGGTATGGACGGTGTTCTGGCTATGATAGATGCCGCCAAAGGTGCAGTGATGGATATTTTCTACGCTGTGCCAAGCAGCGTTCCGTCAACCAGTGCAGAGTTTGAAACCACAGGTGATGTGGTTGATATGCCACAGCTTATGGAACTTATCAAGCACAAGGAAGTAGTGTGCCTTGGCGAGGTAATGAATACATACAAAATACTTACTGACCCTGATGACAAACAGAATCAGTTTGTAAAATATCTTAAAGAAAACCGTCCGGATATGCCGCTGGAAGGTCATTGCCCACGAATTGTAGGCAGCGATCTGAACCAGTATGTGTATACTGGTATCGGTTCAGACCATACAGAACACGATGTGGATGCTTTTATGCAGCGTGTGTTCAATGGTATGCTGTTCCAGGTTCAGGACAAAATGGCCAAGCCTGAAATTGCAAAAGCTATCAAAGAGCACGAATTATATGAAAATGTAGCTCTTGTAACAGATGATACAACACCATCCAATCTTATCAATCACGGCCATCTGAATGCAGTTGTAATGGAGATGGTAAAATGCGGTCTTGATTTTGAAAAGGCTGTTTACTGTGCATCTGCCACACCTGCACGCAGAATGCGTCTGTATGACCGCGGTCAGATTATGCCTGGCCTTCTGGCAGACTTTTCTATCCTGGATACCCTGGAAGAAATCAAGCCTGTACAGACCTATAAAAACGGCGTACTGGTATTTGACAAATCTGTTGGCAATACTTTTGAAACAGAAAAAGCATTCCCAGACAGTTTTTATAAAACAATGAAACTGCCACACGTTACACCGGATGTGTTTGAAATCAGAACACCTGTGGAAAATGGCGAAATCAGCGTAAACGGTCTGGAAGTTCTGCCAGACTTTACACGTACACCAAAGGTGACAAAAACTCTTACAGCAAAAGACGGTAAACTGATGCTGGACAGCGAAACAGGTAAAATCGTCGTTCTGGAACGTCACGGCAAAAATGGCAATGTGTTTGGAACTATTGCCACAGGTGCCTGTGTTGTAAACGGTGCAGTTGCCACCAGCTATGCCCATGACCATCACAACCTGTTGGTGCTGGGCGGCAGTGATGAAGATATGGCACTTGCGGCCAACACAGTTATTGACAACTGCGGTGGTCTGGCTGTTGTACAGAATGGCAAAGTTATCGCACAGGCACAGCTGGAAGTATGTGGTCTTATGAGCGAAAGAGACCCATACGAAGTGGCTAAATCCATTGAAGATGTGGAAGCAGCTATGAGAGCTATCGGCTATGTTCACTACAACCCTGTAATGAGTCTGGCTACAACCTGTCTGCCTGTTTCAATGGATGTAAAAATTACAGACAAAGGTCTGGTTGATGTAATCAACGGCAAAATTATCTCAATTTTTAACGATTAATATGAAAGTACAGAAAACAATAGTAGAAAAATTCCTTGACCAGAAAAAAATCCCACACCAAAGTTACAGCTACCCATCAGACGAATTTGCTGATGGTGTAACTGTTGCAGGCTATATAAACAAACCGGTGGAACAGGTGTTCAAAACCCTGGTTACCACCGGCAGCAAAGGCATATGCGTTTTTGTTGTGCCTGTTGCACAGGAACTGGACTTGAAGAAAGCTGCAAAAGCCAGCGGTCAGAAATATGTGGAAATGTTGCATCAGAAAGATTTACTGGCAACTACCGGATATATCAAAGGCGGCTGCAGCCCTATAGGTATGAAAAAACTTTTCCCTACATTTATCGACAAATCCCGGGAAAATTTTGACTCAATTATTTTTTCAGGCGGTAAAATCGGCAGACAGGTGCAGGTGGGATTAAATGACGTGGTCAGCCTGACAAGGGCAAAACTGGAATTTATCTGCAAGGAGGAACCATGCTTATAACACTGGAAAATGTGGGTAAAAGCTGGGGTATAGATGTAATACTGCAAAAAATCAATGCAGTTGTAAACGAAGGCGACCGCATAGGTATCATCGGTGAGAATGGGGCAGGTAAAACTACTTTACTTAACCTGCTTATGGGCGTTCTTGAAAATGATGAAGGCGAAATTATTTTTGACGACAATGCAACAGTAGGTTATTTACGTCAGATGGATGGTTTAAACCTGGAAAATACCATTTATCAGGAAATGCAGACTGTGTATCAGCCGGTTTACGATGCAATAAACCAATGCGCAGAGATTGAAAAGCAGTTGACCTTTACACCTGATGACGCTGTTCTTATTGAGCGCCACCATAGTTTACAGAATCTAATATACTCAAAAGACGGCTACAACACCGATTTTCTTATCAAAAAGATGCTGGGTGGTATGGGCTTCAAGGAAGAAGAATACACAAAAGTGGTTAAGGTGCTTTCTGGCGGCGAGCGCACAAGACTTAACCTTGCAAAACTTCTTTTGGAAAACCCGGATATTCTTATCCTGGACGAACCTACCAACCATCTTGACTTTGACACACTTGTGTGGCTGGAAGATTATCTCATCAGCTATAAAGGTGCTATCATCGCAGTCAGCCACGACAGATTTTTCCTGGATAAAGTTGTAAAGAAAATCTGGGAAGTGGAAGATACATTGCTGACTGAATACAAAGGCAACTATTCTGCTTTTGATGTTCAGAAACAGGAAAAGCTGAAAGTCCAGCAAAGACAGTATGAAGCAGACCTGGAAAAGGCTGCAAAACTGCAGGACTATGTGGATCGTAACCTTGTTCGTGCGTCCACCACAAAAATGGCACAGAGCCGCCGCAAACAGCTGGAAAAAATGGAAATGACTGAAAAGCCAAAACCATTGCGCGTGCCTCTGAAATTTGCATTTGAATTTGATGTAAAGCCGTATGATGAAATTCTTACAATAGAAGATCTTACAGTTGCAACCGGCAACCGTACACTTATTGAAAAACTCAATGTGGTTGTACGCCGCGGCCAGCGCCTGATTATTGCAGGCGCAAACGGCAGTGGTAAAACCACGCTTATAAATACCATTACAGGCAAAATCCGTCCTAAAGAAGGCAGAATCAAACTGGGGCAGGGAGCAGTACCAGCTACATTTGACCAGCATATTACAGTGGGATCCTCCACAGTTATTGATACCATATGGGCATTGCGACCAAAATGGACACAGCTTGAAGTGCGCAGTTATCTGGCACGCTTTGGCTATCGCGGTGAAGATGTATTCAAAGAATGTCACACCCTTTCAGGTGGTGAAAGGGCAAGACTCCGTTTCTGCGAAATGAGCCTTGACCGTGCCAACATTATGTTCCTGGACGAACCTACCAACCATCTTGATATCTATATGCGACGGGCAGTTACAGAAGCATTGTCCAAGTATGAAGGCACTATTCTGGTTGTTACCCACGACCGTTTCCTTATGCAGCAGCTGGATTGCCCTATTATGAATATTGAAGGCGGCAAGGGTGTTTTCTATGAAAATTTTGAAGAATTTATGGCGAAACATAAATCTGAAGGGTTCAACACCAAACAGCCACAGCCTAAAGCTGAAAAACAGGACAAGCCAAACAACTATTCTGCAAACCAGAAAGAAGCACGCCGCCAGGCAGCAGCAGACCGCCTGCGTATGAGAGAGTGCGAAAGGGATATTGAGCGTCTGCAGGAAGAAATAGATGGATACAATGCAGATATGCAGAACCCTGATATTACCACAGACCCTGCAAAAATGGCGGAATTGTGGCAGAAACTGGAATCAGCAAACTCCCAGCTCGATGCACTTTATGAAGAATGGGCTATTCTGGGTGAAAAACTGGAAAACTAAAACAACACGAAAAGAGGAAAAGGTATGAATTTGAACTTCCTTTCATCAAAATACAGAAACAGCGTTATTGACCAGGCCACCAGCGGTGATGTACCTGTGGAATATGACGATCTTATCAATTTGTCCATAGGTGATCCTGATATAAACACTCCACAGCTGATTATAGACCGGGCTTTCAAAGATGCATCAAACGGTCACACCAAATATACAGCATCCCGTGGCTATCCGGAACTACGCAATGCTATCTGCGATTTTTATAAATCCAGATACAATATGGATGTAAAAGACGAAGAAGTTTTTGTTTCCACTGCAGGCAGTGTGGCTATGTACATCACTATGCAGGCTATACTTGATGCAGGTGACGAAGTTATTATTATCGAACCATACTTTTTCCCTTATCCAGACCAGGTAAAAATGGCTGGTGGTGTGCCTGTGTTTGTAAAAACATCTATGGATGACAACTTCCAGATCGACTTTGACGCCCTGGAAGCAGCGGTTACAGATAAAACCAAATGTATCATCATCAATACACCAAACAACCCTACTGGCATATGCTATACATACGATACTCTGGGCAAGCTGGCACAGTTTGCAATTAAGCACGACCTTGTTGTTGCTGCTGATGACATCTACACTTCATTTACATACACAGAAGAAAAGTTTATGCCTATTGCATCTTTCCCTGGTATGAAAGAAAGAACAATAACCATAAACAGCTTTTCCAAAAACTTTATTATGACAGGTTTCCGAGTAGGCAACATTATTGCACCGGAATACATCATCCGTGTAATTCAGACAATCAATGAAAATGTTGTTTATACAGCACCGTCCATTTCACAGCGTGCGGCACTTCATGGCCTGCATCACTTTGACGAATTTGAAGACGATGTGGTAAATGTATTCCGCGAAAGGGTAGAGTATGCCCACAAACGACTGTCAGAAATTCCATGGGTTGACGTTCTGCCTGTAAGCGGCAGTTTCTATATTTTCCCATCTATCAAAAAAACAGGTCTTACCAGCGCACAGTTTTCACAGAAACTGTTTAACGAATGTCATGTTCGTGTAATTCCTGGCCGTGCTTTTGGTGAAAGCGGCGAATATCATATCCGTATATCCTGTACTCTGGGTATCGACAAACTTAAAGAAGCCTTTGACAGAATGGAAAAAATGTCATTTTAATAAACAAATACATCAAAAGGACGGTGTTACCGATGAGAACAGAAAAATCCTGCGGCGCAGTAGTATTCCGCACAATAGAAGATAAAACAGAAATATTGCTTATCCGCCACGTAAACGGCGGCCATTGGGCTTTCCCAAAAGGTCACGTAGAAAAAGGCGAAACAGAGGAACAGACTGCTCTTCGTGAAATTCTGGAAGAAACAGGCCTTGCTGTTGTTCTTGATAATCGTTACCGTCAGGTTGTAAGCTACAGTCCTAAAAAAGATGTTATAAAAGATGTGGTTTATTTTGTGGCATACGCTGCAGCAGACAGTGAAACTGTCCGTCAGGAGTCTGAAATCAGTCGGATAAGATGGGTTGATGCATCTGATGCTGTTGGTTATGTCAGCTTTGATAATGATAAAAAAGTGATGATGGGTGCTATTGAGCATTATATGAACAACTATACTAAAAAATAATCAAATAAAAACCGCCTGATTCAGGCGGTTTTTATTAATTGAATTGTTCTATGTGTTTTTTTATAGCTTCGAATGATTCGTCACTTATTACGTGTTCAATTTTACATGCATCTTCTGATGCAGCTTCTTCACCTACACCCAGCAGCATAAATACTTTTGTCAGCACATCATGTCTTTCTTTAATAGCAGTTGCGTGGGCCAGACCACTTTCTGTAAAATCTATATAACCATTTTCATCAACAGTAATAAATTCACCTTTTTTCAAAATCCCCATAGCACGGCTTACGCTTGGTTTGGAATAGCCTGTATAATTGGCAATATCAATAGCGCGTACCGGGGCATTGTTTTTCTTCAGAATAAAAATGGCTTCCAGATACATTTCGCCAGATTCCTGGATTTTCATAATAGCACCCCCAAATCATTCTTTATATTCTAACATATTAAACTATTTATTTCAATATATATCGATTGATTTAAAAATAAAACACAGACAATTATGACTGTGTTGGTCGGGATGACGTGATTCGAACACGCGACCCCTGCGTCCCGAACGCAGTGCTCTACCAAACTGAGCCACATCCCGATATTAAATTATTTTCGTATTTTATACAAATACATTGCTTTACTTATCGCACTGCGTGCTCTGCAAAACGCATTAGACCTGGCGCACGCAGGGTAGCGTTTTGCACAACCATTGCGATGGCCGTACCAGACTGAGCCACATCCCGATAATTTATTGATTTATTCTACTACTTTGCCATCAAATAGTCAATATATCACGTTTTACTCAAGTTTTTATATCATTTTTTTGATTTTTCTTTACAAATTTCGATAAATCAGTTATTATAAAAATAAGAAAGCAGAGTGTATTTATACATATCTGAAAACGTAGGTAAAACTTTAAAAAGGAGATATATCAATGGGTAAAATCGTCATTAAAAAAACTAACACAGGTTTCAATTTCCACGTAAAAGCTGCCAATGGTGCAACTATTGCAACAGGTGAAGTATATAAAGAACTGGATGCTTGCCGTAACGGTGTACAGTCTGTTATCAACAATGGCGCAACAGCAAATGTGGAAGACCAGACAGTTGAAAACTTTGAAGAACAGAAACATCCAAAATTTGAACTGTATAAAGATAAATCACAGCAGTTCCGTTTCCGTCTGAAAGCAAGAAACGGCGAAGTTATTGCTGTATCTGAAGCTTACACAACAAAAGCTAACTGCAAAAACGGCATTGCAAGCGTAATGAAAAATGTAGTTGATGCACAGGTTATTGAAGAAATCTAAAATAAACCATAAATACTGCACGGGCTTTATGCCCGTGCTTTTTATAAGTTGACTAATTATGATATAAAATGTAAAATAATGGTATTAACTATAAAAACAACGAGGTTTATATAAATGAAAAAGTATTGGGCAATTTATAAAAAGCACGAAGAGATAATCAACTATCTTATTGTTGGCGTATGTACCACGATTTTCAGTCTGATTTTCTACTTTGCCAGCACCCGAACATTTCTGGACCCAAACAATCCTTTTGAATTACAGATAGCAAATATAATCAAATGGGTTTCCGGTGTGCTGTTTGCATATGTTACAAATAAAATTTTTGTTTTCAAAAGCAAAAGAAAAGATATTCTCAAAGAGTTTACACAGTTTACATCTTCCCGTATTGCCACACTGTTTCTGGATATGTTTGTAATGTGGCTTATGGTTACAAAAATGGGCATCTGGGATGTTATCGCCACACTGGTTTCACAGGTGCTGGTAACAGTAGGCAACTATATACTTTCCAAACTGCTGGTTTTCAGAAACAAGAAAAATTAATCACTTGCACCCTGCATCGCAGGGTGTTTTTTTATGTCATTCTGAGCGTCAGCGAAGAATCTTTGCACTGATATATAGACAATATCTGTATTATTTCTTATAATAAAAATACAGAAATACGCGTAATTTGCAGATTATTTTACGATAATGGCAAGAAATGAGGAAAAGTGTATGAAAAAAGGTAATGTTTTAGTCATTGGCAATTCTGGTGTCGGTAAGTCAACACTGATAAATGCTGTTGTAGGAGATGATGTCGCAAAAACCAGTTGGGGTGATAAAGGTGGTACATTAAAAGTTGATTTATACAATGGAGAACTTTTTAATGTTATAGATACCATAGGCTTTGAACCATCTTTCTTGAAAGCAAACAAAGCGATAATAGCAGTGAAAAAATGGTCAAAGGACAGTGCAAAAGAAGAAAACGAGGATAAACAGATAAATGTAATATGGTTCTGTGTGGATGGCACAAGTCGAAAGTTATTCCCTAAAGCAATAAAAGATTTATCAAAAGCAATTTCAATGTGGAAATCTGTTCCTATTATTACAGTTATTACAAAATCATATTCGGTGCCAGAACGAGTTGAAAACATAGAACTTGTGAAAAATGTTTTCAATAAAAACAAAGATTTGTCAGAACGATTAAAAGCTGTAATACCAGTTGTTGCTTCAACATATGTTTTGAATGATGAAGCTTCTGCACCACCTGAAGGCATTGCAGAACTCATTGAAAAAACAAATGAACTTATGCCGGAAGGAATGAAAGCTGCTCAAAAAGATATAGCGAAATTTAATCTTTTAAGAAGGCGCGCTTTGGCGCAAGGGGCAATAGCGGCATCAACAGGTGCAGCTATAGCCAAAACATTTATAAATGTTGGAATGGCTGATTCTATAGTGATATCAAAAATTGAAAATACACTGGTTGATACATTAGCAAAGATTTATAATGTGGATAAAGATTCACAGGTAGTTGTGTTTATAAAAAATAATATAGCTAATGGTAATGTGTACAAATTTGCTAAAATAGCAATAGATACCATAGACAAACTTCCGTATCCTCAAATAAAAGAATTAGGAAGCACAGTTATAAACCCACTTGTAGCTGCTGTTATTGTTGTAGCGTTAGGTGAAACTGCAGCTAAATCTTTAGAAAAAATTTATTTAGGAGAAGATATATCAGAAACAACTAAGATTTTTAGCGATTTTCTTGAAAATGAATTTGTATCTGAAATTGTTGATAGTGTAAAAGAAATTATATCTAATTTAACAAGCAAAAGTACACCTAAAGAGATAGCAGATGCGACTATAAATTCAACAAGAAGAAAGAAAAACAAATAAATGGTCATTTACAAATAAACCGTAGGGGACGATGCCCACATCGTCCCCTTATAATTTATACTTTCACTATTTTGTTTATAAAATCCTGCCTTGGTTCGTCGCTGAATTTGCAGAATGTGGCCTGGGCGTCACAGGCTCGGCTTTCTGCGGTGGCTATTTTTCTGCAATCATCACTTTTTTCACTTAAAATCTTTATGGAATGTGAAATTGGCAGGGGACAGGTTTTTGAAATTTCTTTCAGATGCTGTTCACCGTTTTTATCAAACCCCAGAAGGCGTATATACTGTATATCCTTTGGCATATCGTTTTTTACGTCAAGAAATGCCGCCAGGATAATTCTGCTCAGTCTTGCTCTTGTATATCTTTTGGTTGGCAGATTGTCAAACAGCATTTCTATACTGTTGCTTATAGCAGCGGCTTTTTCAAAACTGCCTGCCAGTTCACTGTTGCAGTCGGACAGTTTTTCAAAATCTTCTTTTGCCAGCCAGCGCAGTTTGAACAGTACAGCTTTTTCCCACCGGCTGTCTGCCATAAAATAACTGCCGTGGTCCATAGCCTGCCGGAATGTTTTCCTGCTTTCTGCCGGTATAAAATTTTCAGCACTGTCAAAGCGGTACTCGCTTATCCGTTTTCTTATACCGCTGGCAGAGGCAAAACCGTCTTTTTCTGTTGTCCGGTTGTAGGCTGCACCTTTTCGCTTCAATGCAATTATTTCGGGTTGCCAGTTCAGCTTTATACAGGCTTTTATATATTCAATAGACAGAATATCATTTGATGCGGATACAATATTTTTATTCAGTTCAAACTTTTCAAAAATAGCTTTTTCTCTGGCAGCGGGGAATGGTAAATTCTGCTCAAGATATTTTTTCAGGGAATTCTCATATTCTTCACTCAACAGGTATGTGGCTATTTCTTTCAGCTGTTGTCCATCACCGCTTTCACTGCCGAAACACACAGCATCCACACCCATTGCTTTCAGTGTCTGCATACCAGCCATAGCATAGCCTTCTGCACTTATTGATGAAAATGGATATGGTATTTCTGCCACCAGGCTTACTCCGTTTTCCAGTGCCATTTTTGCCCTTGTGTGCTTGTTCAGCAATGCCAGACTGCCACGCTGTACCCGGCTGCCGCTCATGGCAACTACAACAGTGTCAAAGCCTTCTCTTTTCAGAAAGTCAATCTGATACCTGTGTCCTGTATGAAAAGGATTGTATTCTGCCACAATTCCCACAGATTTAGACATAAAATTCTCCTTTAATCTTGAAAATTTCTTAATGGTATTATATAATAAAGTAGTTGAATAAACAATAAAAAATTATTTGGAGGACACACCAATGAAAATCTTAGTTATTAACTGCGGTTCCAGTTCACTGAAATATCAGCTGATTGATATGACAGACGAAAGCGTTATCTGTAAAGGTAACTGTGAAAGAATTGGCATCGACGGCTCTTTCATCACACATAAAGCAAACGGCGGCGAATGGAAAGTAGAAGTTGACTTCCCAACACATAAAGAAGCATTCAACAAAGTTGTTGAAATGATGACAGTTGGCGAAGGCAAAGTTATCGAAAGCAAATCCGAAATCGACGCTATCGGCCACCGCATCGTGCAGGGTGCTGAAAAATTCAGCGAACCATGTCTCGTTACAGACGAAGTTATCCAGACAATCGACGACCTGTCTGTTCTGGCTCCAGCTCATAACAAAGCTCATGCTATCGGTCTGCGTTCAGCTAAAGAAGTATTTGGTGCTGACGTACCAAACGTTGTAGTATTCGACACAGCTTTCCATGCAACAATGCCACCTAAAGCATATATGTACGCTGTTCCATACGAATTCTATGAAAAACATGCTATCCGTCGTTACGGTTTCCACGGCACATCTCACAAATTCGTATCAAGAGCTGCTGCTGAATATCTGGGCAAAAAACCAGAAGAACTGAAAATGATCACACTTCACCTTGGTAACGGCGCTTCCCTGGCAGCTGTTGACGGTGGCAAAGTTGTAGACACATCTATGGGTCTTACTCCACTTGGCGGCTTTATGATGGGTTCACGTTCAGGTGACCTTGACCCATCAGTTGTAGGTTACATCTCTGAACTGACAGGTATCAAAGGCAACGACCTGACAGACTACCTGACAAAGAAAGCTGGCTTCCTGGGCGTTTCCGGTATCTCCAGCGACTGCCGTGACATCGAAGTTGCAGCAGAACAGGGCGATGAAAAAGCTAAACTGGTTCTGGATATGTACTTCTACCAGCTGCAGAAATTCGT
>JAFZDX010000043.1 GCA_017560985.1 Oscillospiraceae bacterium | reverse complement strand
TAGCAGACGTAGCATTCCACACTTGTGCAGCGTTAGGGGTATGGGGCGTATCGCAACGCCCCATGCTTTTGGTTCTTTTCTCAAGAAAAGAACGATAAATCACATTTAATGTGATTTATTAAAAAGTTTAAAGTTGTAAGTTTTATCAATGCAGGTGGGCTGATGTGGGCATCAGCCCCTACGTGGTTTTCAGGATGTTTCGGGACGTCGAGGACGCCGTCCCCTACGTGATTATATATCAATAACTGTTCGCCAAATCCCAATTTGTCTAACTGACAAAAGTCGCACTTCTATACATTGTATTCTGCCATATAATGTGAACAATGATAAAAGCCAAACTGCATCTGCAGCTTGGCTTTTACTGTTTTACTACCACCCGGCTGACCTGGGGAATTTTGCTTTTTTACATAGATTTATCAGTGAAGATAAACCACCAGACTGTCAACCTGTCATTCTGAACGCAGTGAAGAATCTTCGCGCTATAACAGCGGTTAAATCATTACTTTAATAATACTATCAATATAAAAGGGCGGTTATCCGCCCTTTTGTTTATTCACCGTAATGTTTTGCCAGCTGTTTGTGGTTGCCTACCTTTTCCAGATACTGTTTATATGTCATTTTGCGGCCGCCTTTAAGAGAATTATCTTTCAGATATTCAATGGCATATGTGGCGGCAGCGGCTGCACCTTTGTACAGCACGTCTTCGTCAATGTCAAATTCCTGGTTGTGGTGGGCGGCGCCTATACCTTTTTCTTCGTTTTCGATACCCAAAAATGCAAACACACCTGGCCACTGCTGTAAATACTGGTTATAGCTTTCACTGGCCATCCATGGTTCCCACTGGCCCACATTTTCACTGCCCAGTTCCTGCGCCAGCACTTTTCTTGCCCACTGTGCAATTTCGGCATCGTTTACCACTGCATAGCCAGGCATACCGTAACTGTTATATGTGGCTTTGCAGTCGTATGCGGCACATATGCCGTCTACTGCTTTTTTCAGTTCCCTGTGGAAAACAGCACCTACACCGTCACGGTCAAAAGTTCTCATTGTGCCGCCAAAAGTCAGTGTCTGTGGTATTACATTGCCCTGGTTGCCACTGTTCAGCACACCCACGGAATATGTGCAGGTTTTGAAAGGGTCCACTTTTGTCAGTCGCAGTGCCTGCAGTCGCTGGTAAATGGCCACAAAGCAGTCAATCGGGCTGTTTGCCTGGTCAGGTCTTGACCCGTGTCCGCCAGCGCCTTCAATAGTGATGTTGAACCCCATTGCGCCTGCCATCATACCGCCGTCATTTATTGCCAGGTAGCCGCTTGGGGCGGTTGCCAGCAGATGTGTGCCATAAACTGTGTCTATCTGGATATTGTTCTTTTCTATGTAAGGGAATATATATTCCACGTTGCCGCTGGCTTCTTCCCCTCTTTCAAAGCACAGGTAAACAGTGCCTTCTATTTCTTCTTTTTTGTCCAGCAGAATTTTTGCCGCACCCAGCAACATTGCCATATGTCCGTCGTGACCACAGGCGTGCATAACTCCAGGATTTTTGGAAACACAGGTTCGCATACCTTTCTTCAGATTATCCGGCGTTTCCTGTACAGGCAGTCCGTCCACATCGGCACGCAATAAAACTGCGCGCCCTTCTTTGCCACCTTTTATTGTGGCCAGTATGCCACCATTTTCAATAACCACGTGTTCTATGCCCAGTGCAGTCAGTTCGGCAGACAGATATTCGATGGTTTTGTACTCCTGGCCTGTCATTTCCGGATTTTCGTGGAAATATCTGCGTTTTTCCACCATATAATCCTGATATTTCTTTGCGATTTCTATATTTTTCATAATGGCCTCCCTGTATTAAACGGGCGGTCGGGAACGCCCGCCCCTACGCGCATATAAAGTTTATGTAAAAAGGCAAAGTAGCCCCTTGGGTTACTCTGCCTGTAATTTTGCATAATGTAATTTTTTCACCATTTCCCACAGCGGGTGGTCTTTTGACAGGTGTTCTTCCCTTTCGCCTATGTATTCCAGATAATGGGCATCAGAGTTGGACATAAATGGTGTTTCGTCGGTTATAAGCCCCTGTGCAATCAGTTTTGGTCTGTTTGCCAGGTCGTATATTTCCACGCCGTCAATATTTATTTCCGGCGGCAGCATACCCAGCACGCTCAAGGCTGAAAAGCTGTTTTTGTCTATGTGGGCGTACACAGCCACGCCATTCATTTCGTGGCACAGGTTTACTGCTTCCCACAGATTATAGGACGAACCTATTATCAGCAGCGGCTCATATTCACCGATAACTTCATCATCTTCGTTCATTATCAGCTGGTTGCCGTAAATTGCCTTTTTGTTTTTTATTGGTGGCAGACTGTCCAGCACTATTTTTTCAAATTCCAGACATCTTTCCACTGTTTCAAAATAGCACAACAGATGAATATCTTCAGCGGTACACATTTCTATACCCGGTATCAGCATTATTCCGTATGCGTCTGCACATTTTTTCACCGCCGGCAGGTTTGCCACCGCGTTGTGGTCCGTTACGGCTATAACTTCCAGATTGGACAGATGAGCCATTCCGCATATGTTGTTTGGTGTCATTTCGTCATCACCGCAAGGTGACAGACAGGAATGAATATGTAAATCGTATAGCATATGGCTCCTTTCTGTGGATTAAATGACGATTTATGAATCGCCATAAGCGGGAGAGGTTGAATGGAGAGGGTGCAACGCCTCTCCTTATAACAAATATGTATATGCCGACATACACATAACAGATGTACGCGTTGCGAACGGATGTGAGCGGTAGCGTTCTTGTTTGTAAGGCAATATGGTACATATTTCGCGTTTAGGGGTGCGGGGGAATCGCAACCCCCGCGCTTTTGGTTACTTTTGGCACCAAAAGTAACGCCAGCGCAGCGTCAAAAGTTAGTAGGCGATGCTGAATATAAAAAATAGTTTAGTCATTCATCTCATTATATAGCATTGCGGCTATATCAAAAATCGGAAGTTTGGTTTTTGCCAGGTTTATGCCTTCTTCCTGGGCCTTTTCCAGTGCCTGGGCATTCATAGGGCTGTTCTGACACAGCACCACGCCGGCCACATCATTAAGCGATGCCACAGCAACTGTGTTTATATTGCCCATAATTGTAAACCAGGCAAAGTTTTCGTGGGCGTTTGCCATTGCCCAGCTGTGCAGGTCGCCGGCAAAACCGCCTTCTATTTCCCTGTCTTCACCTTTTGAGATGATTTCCAGATTGTATTTTTCACAAAATTCAAAAAATGTCATTTTCTTCTCCTATTCCAGTGCGGATTTGATTTTGTCCATTTTTCTTCTCATAATTACTACGCAGTCTTCTTTTTTTGCATAACCGCGCACAACGTCATCTGCAAAACTGCGGCAGCTTGGTGCACCGCAGAAACCGCAGTCCAGCCCTGGCAATTCCTGTTCCAGCTGTTCTCTTTCGCTGTATTTCTGGAATCTTTCCATTCGTGTGCCTTCCAGTTCAAAAACAGGGTTATATTCCAGTTCTGTATCCCACAGCATATGTGTAGGTATGCTGTTTTCCAGGCTGTTCATCGAAACAGGCAGATATTTGCGTATGGCTTTCAGTTTTGTTTTGGCGATAAATGGGTTTTCCACTGTCAGCACACCGCCTACACAGCCACCTGGGCAGGCATTCAGTTCCACAAATTCCAGCCCCTGGAATTTATCGCCTTCCAGGTCTTCCAGCACGCGTATTACATTTTCTATGCCGTCACAGGCCAGATAGTTTTCCACTGTCACCAGCCCACTGCTTTCACCGCCGCCGCTGGCCCAGCTTATGCCTATGCGTCCTGCGCTGGCATCCACAGTTTTGCTTGGGTGCTTCATCGCACTCAGCAGCAGTGGGTACACGTCTTTCATTGCCACTGCGCCGTCAACATATGTTTTCTTTGAACCGATTGGGTTGTTTATGGCAGTAATTTTTGCAGGGCAAGGGGATATGAAAATACAGCCTATTTCTTCTTCTGCCAGACCTGTCTTTTCCATAACTTCCTTTTTAGCCAGGCGTGCGGCCAGTTCCATAGGTGAAACAAATGGCAATACGTGCTCTATCAGCTGTGGAAAACGCACTTTTATCAGCCTTACCACTGCAGGGCAGGCAGAGGAAATAACAGGTTTTGGCACCTTGTCCATAATTTTTCTTGTGGCATCAGATACCAGTTCAGCCGCCCGTGCCACTTCGTAGAAACTGTCAAAACCTATATCCAGCAGGCCTGCCAGCACGGTTTCAGTGTCGTGCAGGTTGTTGAACTGGGCATACAGGCTTGGGGCAGGCAGTGCCACCAGATGTTTGAAATGGCTGTAATCAGCCAGTACATTATGTATTGCTTTTTTGGCGTGATGTGGGCAAACTCTGATACATTCTCCGCAGTCGATGCAGCGGTCTTTCAGTATGTGGGCCTTGCCGTCGCGCACACGGATAGCTTCAGTCGGACATCTTTTTATACAGTTGATACATCCCTGGCACAAATCTTTGTCCAGAGTAACCGAATGTGTATATTTGTCGGCCAAAACGTTCACCGTCCTTTCTTATGGTGCAGTATAAACAGAATAAAAACCTTTCAGCACCTCAATATTTTCAACAGGGTTTCCGCCCAGATAGATTACAGAATCCTGTTTTGACAATCCCGCCAGCGGGCTTACATCGCTGATGTTGTTGTATGTCAGTGACAGTATGCCAATACCGGTATATTCTGCCAATGGCGAAATGTCAGTTATGTTGTTGTTCCTTAAATTCAGATAACCAAGCCCGGTCCGCCTTCCTTGCGGACTTAAAGCTGATATGTCGCTGATATTGTTGTATGACAGTATCAGGTCGTTTGGCAACTGTGGCATATCGGCCAGCGGAGAAATGTCTTCCAGTTTATTGCCTTTCAGGCTCAGATGAATAGGAGAAATCTTTGTCAGCGGTGACAAATCAGATATATTGCAATAATCAAGATATGCACTCATCAGGTCTGTGCATTTGTCTATGCCTGTCAGGTCAGACAAATCACAGATACCGGCAAAAATCTGCTTCAGTGCCGGCAGATGCTCCAGCACTGCCAGATCTGTTGGGTTTACAAGATAGATGTGTAAAGCTCTCAGAGATGTAAAATATCTTAAATCATCCAGACAGATTGATACGCTTTCAGTAAAAACATTGTCCACAGTCTGATATGTGCCATCCAGTTTCATTATCCCTTTGTAATGAAAACCGCTTCCGTCTTCTGTTACACCACAGTCAAATGGCTTTTCGCCGAAGTTCAGCTTTTTATCCCCTAAAATAAACAGGTATTCTATGTTTTCCAGCTCGTATGGGTACACATCTTCGTTGTAATCCCTCATCAATGCATCATACACCAGCTTTTTCAGTGTTTCATCCTTCCACTGCACAGGCTGGTCTGAAACAATGGCAGGGAATCTTTCTGCCGGTGGCTGTTCTTCCTGTGCAGGCTTCTGGTTGCAACCGTAAAAAACAGCTGCAATCAAAAATACTGCCACTGCCAAAAACAGCTTTTTAAAAAACAAATTGGATTTTTTCATATTGTCTCAATAAGGATAAAAACATATCGATTTCAGTTTAAAATTTTTTGCTACTGCAGGTACACTATCATCTTGATATGTGTGCCTTTGCCCACTTCGCTTTCGATGTAAAACTCGTCAGCATATTTTTTCATATTAGGCAAACCCATACCTGCGCCAAAGCCCAGAGAGCGCACAGCATCGCTGGCACCTGAATAGCCTTCTGTCAATGCCAGTTCTATGTTTTCGATACCTGGGCCGTTGTCATCCAGATACATTTCAACTTTATCAGGGTAAACCAAAACTGTAATCTCACCGCCACCGGCGTGAATTGCCAGGTTGATTTCCCCTTCATACAGGCTGATATTTATGTTGCGCAGACTTTTAGGGTCCACACCCATAACTTTCAGCTTTCTTTTCAGATCAGAGGAAGCCTGACCGGCAGCAGTAAAGTCATCGCCAGGAACAGTGTATGTGTATTTTATCGCTTCCATTACGCACCTCTCAGTCCGTTTTCGTAAAGAATGCCACAGCAGGCAAACATTGGTGTCTTTGTTGTCAGCACACAGATGTTGCTTTCCACAGCCAGTTCCAATGACAGTGCATCTGGTATTTTGCCGCGCACATAAACCACGCACACCATATCCATCATATCAGCAGTACGGATAACCTGTGGGTTGTTCAGGCCTGTCACCAGTACAGCCTGGTCTTTTACATATGCCAGCACATCGCTCATCATATCGCTGCCACAGGCAGTGTGTACTTCTGTTTCTGTGCTTATTTCAGGTGTCAGTATTTCTGCGTTCAACAATTCTGCAATGTCTTTGATTTTCATAATTCTTGCTCCGTTCTGTTTTTATGGCCTCTGCTGCCTCATTCCACCCGGGCAACAGCTCTCATTGTTGGGGGAATATCTATCGAGTTATCGATAAAACCTTGTATAATTTGGCCATATATGATACTATTATACCATAGATTATTATAAAAAACATATAAAAATTATATATATTTATTACATGTTTTTTGACAATTTGTAGAAAATGTAAAAAAGTACAAATTTGTTATAAAATAAACTAAAAAATTATAGATATAATTTTATTTATTTGGTATAATTAATCTGTATAACCACGACAATTTTTGTTGATTCGTTATCAAACATTATCGAATAACAAATTTATAGGAGGATAATATGAAAAAAATTTCAAAACTGCCATTCTCCGGTACACCTGAGCAGGAAGCACAGCTCAGAGCATGGCTGGATGAAAATGGCAAAAAACCTGGCGCAGCAATGCCAGCTCTGCAGTTTGCTCAGGAAGTTTACGGCTACCTGCCAGTAGAAGTTCTGAGAATCGTTGCAGAAGGCACAGGCAGAAGTCTGGAAGAAATCTACGGCATCGCCACATTCTATGCACAGTTCTCCCTTTCTCCAAAAGGCAAATACAAAATTGCAGTTTGCCTGGGTACAGCTTGCTATGTTAAAGGCAGCGGCAAAATCCTGGCAAAACTGGAAGAAAAACTGGGCATCGCAAACGGCGACTGTCAGCTGGACGGCAAATTCTCCCTGGAAGCTTCCCGTTGTATCGGTGCTTGCGGTCTTGCACCTGTTTTCACAGTTAACGAAGACGTTTACGGCCGCGTAAAAGAAGATGGCAGCGAACTGGATGCTATCCTGGCTAAATATCGGGATTAATTAAACTATGCAGGAACTTTCTTTAAACATACTGGACATTGCCCAGAACTCTGTGGCGGCAGGCGCCAGCCTGATTGAAATAGATATTGCAGCATATGGGAATGATAACAACATGCTGTCTATCACCATAAAAGATAACGGCAAGGGCATGGACCGGCAGACACTCAGCAATGTGACAAATCCATTCTTTACCTCCCGCACCACCCGCAAGGTTGGTCTGGGTATTCCGCTGTTCATGATGGCGGCCCAGCAGACAGGCGGCAGCTTTGAAATTACATCTGATGTGGGTGTAGGCACTGTGGTAAAGGCGGTTTTTGACACCTCCAATATTGACTGCACTCCGCTGGGGGATGTGTGGGACACTGTGGCTATCCTAATTCAGATGAATGAAGATATAGACTTTGTGTACACAGCCAGCCGGAACGGCGAAAGTTTTGTCTGCGACACACGCCAATTAAAGGAAATTATGGAAGGGGCTCCCCTTTCAGATCCTATGGTTGTCCGGTGGATAAAAGAGTTCATTGAAGAAAATCAATTTGAAATATTTAAAAGGAGATATTAATCATGAAAAGTTTACGGGAACTGCAGGCTATCAAAAACAAAATGAAAGCCTCTGTAAACACAAGAGACAGCGTTGAAGGCAAAATGCGCATCCTGGTTGGTATGGCTACATGCGGTATCGCAGCAGGTGCACGCCCTGTTCTCAATGCTTTCACAGAAGAACTGGCAAGAAGAGAAATTTCACACGCTGTTGTTTCACAGACAGGTTGCATCGGCATCTGCCAGTATGAACCAGTTGTAGAAATCGTTGAAGGCGATACAAAAACTACATATGTAAAAATGGACGCTGAAAAAGTAGCAAGAGTTGTTTCCGAACACGTTATCGGCAAACGCCCAGTAACAGAATTCACAATCGGCGCGCTGAAAGCTGAATAATAAGGAGAGGTAAAGAATGTTTAGAAGCCATGTTATGGTTTGTGGCGGTACAGGCTGTACCTCCTCAGGCTCACAGAAAATCATTGATGCATTCAATGCAGAAATTGCAGCAGTTGGCCTCCATGAAGAAGTAAAAGTTATCAAAACAGGTTGTTTTGGTCTTTGTGCTCTTGGTCCAATCGTTGTTGTATATCCAGAAGGCAGCTTTTACTCAATGGTTAAACCTGAAGACGTAAAAGAAATCGTTGACGAACACCTGCTGAAAGGCCGTGTTGTTACACGTCTGCTTTATGATGAAACAGTTCAGGGCGACACAATCAAATCCCTGAACGACACAGAATTCTACAAACACCAGATGCGTGTTGCTCTGAGAAACTGTGGTAGAATCGACCCAGACAATATCGAAGAATACATCGGTTACGACGGCTATGCAGCCCTGGGTAAAGTTCTTACAGAAATGACACCTGAACAGGTTTGTCAGACTATCCTGGATTCCGGTCTCCGTGGTCGTGGCGGCGGCGGCTTCCCAACAGGTAGAAAATGGATGCTGGCAGCAGTAAACCACGCTGACCAGAAATATGTTGCATGTAACGCTGACGAAGGTGACCCAGGTGCATTTATGGACCGTTCCATCCTGGAAGGTGACCCACACGCAGTTATCGAAGCTATGGCTATCGCAGCTTATGCTATCGGCGCAACAAAAGGTTATGTATATATCCGTGCTGAATACCCAATCGCTGTACAGCGTCTGCAGAAAGCTATCGACGATGCTCGCGCTTACGGTCTGCTGGGCAAAGACATCTTCGGCACAGGTTTCGAATATGACATGGAAATCAAACTGGGTGCTGGCGCATTCGTTTGTGGTGAAGAAACAGCTCTTATGAACTCTATCGAAGGCCACCGTGGTGAACCACGTCCTCGTCCACCATACCCAGCAGCAAAAGGTCTGTTCGGCAAACCAACTATCCTCAACAACGTTGAAACATACGCAAACATCCCACAGATTATCCTGAACGGTGCTGACTGGTTCAAAGGCATCGGTACAGAAAAATCTTCCGGTACAAAAGTATTTGCTCTGGGCGGTAAAATCAAAAACACAGGTCTGGTTGAAATCCCAATGGGTACAACACTCAGAACTGTTATCGAAGATATCGGCGGCGGCATTCCTAACGGCAAAAAATTCAAAGCTGCACAGACAGGTGGTCCTTCCGGCGGCTGTATCCCAGCTTCCCTTATCGACACACCAATGGACTACGATAGCCTGATTGCTCTGGGCTCTATGATGGGTTCCGGTGGTCTTATCGTTATGGACGAAGATACATGTATGGTTGACATCGCTAAATTCTTCCTGGAATTCACAGTTGAAGAATCCTGCGGTAAATGTGCACCTTGCCGTATCGGTACAAAACGTCTGCTTGAACTGCTGGACAAAATCACATCCGGCAACGGCGAACTGGAAGACCTTGACAGAATCGAAGAACTGGCAAGATTCATCAAAGAAAACTCTGCCTGCGGTCTGGGTCAGTCTGCTCCAAACCCTGTTCTGTCCACACTCCAGCACTTCCGTGCAGAATACGAAGCTCATATTGTTGACAAAAAATGTCCTGCTGGCGTATGTAAAGACCTTCTTACATACAGAATCGTTGAAGACAAATGTAAAGGCTGTACACTGTGTAAACGTGTATGTCCTGTTGGCGCTATCAGCGGTGATGTAAGAAATCCACACGTTATCGACCCAGCTAAATGTATCAAGTGCGGTGCATGTATGAACGGCTGTAAGTTCAATGCAATCGTTAGAGAATAAGGACAGGAGGAAAAGTTTACTATGGATATGGTTAAAGTTAAAATTAACGGCATAGAAGTTGAAGTACCTGCAGGTTCTACTATTCTCGAAGCTGCTTACAAAGCTGGTATTGACATCCCAACTCTCTGCTATCTCAAAGACATCAACGAAATCGGCGCTTGCCGTATCTGCGTTGTTGAAGTAAAAGGTATGCGCGGCATGGTTACAGCTTGTGTATACCCAGTTGCTGACGGTATGGAAGTGTTCACAAACACTGAAAAAGTACAGAAAGCAAGAAAAATGAACCTGGAACTGGTTCTCTCCACACATAACCAGGACTGTCTGGGTTGTGTAAGAAGCGGTGACTGCGAACTGCAGAAACTTGCTAAAGATTACGGTATCAAAGATACTAAAGCTTGGTCCGGTATGAACATGGAATGGCCAGTTGACGATTCCGCAGCTCATATGTACCGTGACAACTCCAAATGTATCCTCTGCCGTCGTTGTGTAGCAGCTTGTGGCGTTACACAGGGCATCGGCGTTATCGGCGCTAACGAACGTGGTTTCGAAACACACATCGCTTCCGCATTCGAACAGCCACTGGACAACACATCATGTGTATCCTGCGGTCAGTGTATCGTAGTATGTCCAACAGGCGCTATCGCTGAAAAAGACGATACAGATAAAGTTTGGGCAGCTCTGGCAGACCCAACAAAACACGTTGTTGTACAGACAGCTCCATCTATCCGTGCAACACTGGGCGAATGCTTCAATATGCCTATCGGCACAAACGTACAGGGCAAAATGGTTGCTGCTGCTCGTCGCCTTGGCTTTGACAAAGTATTCGACACAGACTTTGCAGCTGACCTGACAATCATGGAAGAAGCAACAGAATTCCTCCACAGATTTACAGAAGGCGGCGCAATGCCTCTTATCACTTCATGTTCACCAGGCTGGGTAAAATACTGTGAAACATACTTCCCAGACTTTATTCCAAACCTGTCATCCTGCAAATCTCCACAGCAGATGTTCGGTGCAGTAGCAAAAACATACTACGCACAGAAAATGGGTCTTGATCCAAAAGACATCGTTGTAGTTGCAGTTATGCCATGTGTTGCTAAAAAATTCGAAGTTGGCCGTCCTGACCAGTCTGCTGCAGGCGTTCCAGACGTTGACGTAGCAATCACAACAAGAGAATTCGCACGTATGATCGAAAAAGCTGGTATCAAATTTGACCGTCTGCCAGACGAAGAATTTGACAGAGTAATGGGCGAAGCTTCAGGCGCTGGCCACATCTTCGGTGCATCCGGCGGTGTTATGGAAGCTGCTCTGCGTACAGCTGCAGAAGTTCTCACAGGCAAAGAACTGGAAAAACCAGAATTTATGGAAGTTCGTGGCACAGACAAAGGCATCAAAGAAGCTGTTTACACACTGGCTGGCAAAACAATCAGAGTTGCAGCAGTTTCCGGCCTTGCAAATGCTAAAGAAATTCTTACAAAAGTTAAAAACGGCGAAGCTCAGTATGACTTTATCGAAGTTATGGCTTGCCCAGGCGGCTGTATCAACGGTGGCGGTCAGCCAACACAGCCTGCAAGCGTAAGAAACTTTGTAGACCTTAAATCTCTCCGTGCAAACGCTCTGTACTCACAGGACGAAAGAATGACACTGAGAAAATCTCATATGAACCAGGAAGTACAGACTCTGTACAAAGAATTCCTGGGCGAACCAGGCAGCCACAAAGCTCATGAAATCCTTCATACAAGCTATGTAGCTCGTCCAATCAAATACTAATTAATAATTCATATTATTAACTCCATAAAAAGGGGCTGTCTTCGGACAGTCCCTTTTGCTGTTGTGTAGAAACAACCACCAGCTATGCTGGTGGAGAAATGCTTAGCTTTAAGCATTGAGCGTAGCAAGATGTCATTCTGAGCCGCAGGCGAAGAATCTTTGCACTGGTGTTATGTGGAATTATTACTTTACAGATAGTTCTGGAACAAAGATCCTTCGACTCGTTTTACTCGCTCAGGATGACATATTACCACTTTAGTGGTTGCAGTGCGCGTAATGCAGTTGACGGATTTTCAATACCTATTTAGAGGTGAGCCAGTAGTACGCCCTTATAGGGCTGGTGCATACCACCAGTTTCACTGATGGTTTTGATTCAGAAACCTGTCAATATAAATCTAATACCACAGTGGCGATTAACGAATCGCCCACCAAACGGATGTCCGGAAGGCCATCCCCCTACGCGGGCAGTGGAGAGATTGTGTCATTCTGAGCCACAGGCGAAGAATCTTTGCACTGGTGTTATGTGGAATTATTACTTTGCAGATAGTTCTGGAACAAAGATCCTTCGACTCGTTTTACTCGCTCAGGATGACATATTACCACTTTAGTGGTTGCAGTG
>JAFZDX010000042.1 GCA_017560985.1 Oscillospiraceae bacterium | reverse complement strand
TGCTGTACCTCTTAAAAGAGTAAGTGAGTTATCAGACAGTGATTTGAGAATTACTGATTTGTCATAAATAGGCTGTGCAAAATTGAACACTGCAAAATTCTGTGTGCTGTCCTTTGATATTTCATCATACATATTGCCTGTTGCCAGTACAGTACCGCCATTGATATAGATGCCCATATCGCTGTCAAGGCCGCTGTCCATGCTGTCTGAATTGCCAAAGGAATAAACAGTGCCACCATTGATAACCAGCCATCCGTTGGAGTCTATGCCGTCGCCTTCCACACCTTTATTGCTATCTGCCCATACTGTGCCATTATTGACTGTAATGACGCTGACACCGTCTTCACCTGCATTCAGTGCATCATCAGCAGACTTAATATCCAGTGTACCGCCATTTACTGTCATATGCATTTTGGTTTCTATGCCTTCATTGTCAGAAATAACAGTTAAAAATCCGTTTTCGCTGTTGATGTTCATAGATACCAGTGATTCTATGGCCGCATCATATTTATGAAGTTTATCTTCTGTGCCTGGCTTATAAATTTTAGCCACGTGACTGCCTTTTATAATATTGTAACTGTCTTCTGCCAATGTGATGTTGAAACCTGCATTTTCTGTATTCACATCCTTTGTGGCAGTCTTCACATCATCACTGCCACATTCATAGGCAGAATAGCAGATAATGGCCGGGGCAACCGTGCAAGTAATCTCTGCATTGTTCAAAGTAATATTAACCACTGCATCAGAGTCTTTTTTTGCATTATCTCCCAGATTCACAGCAATCTGTCCATTGGAAATTTTGCCCGTTATTGTGTAATTTCCCGGTTTTGTTATATTTATTACTGTGTGTTTATCCGCTTCTGACTGGGAATGCTCTTCATCTTTTTCGCCTTCGCCGTATTCTGCACCCTGGCCTTCCAGATAGAAAACAATATCATCTGAAACATAAACTGCGTTATTTTCGTCTGTGGATGCGGGTGTGCCACCTACCAATACACCATTATCTGACAGAGTTATGCCTGTATACATTCCCTCTGCTCCTTCACTGGATTGTGCAGGTCCACAGGCTGTAAACAATGTCAGTATCACTGCCGCAGACAGCAATATAGAAACTAATTTTTTCATATCATTCTCCTGGTTTGTTTTTTATCATTCTATTATTTATTTTTGAAAATAACGTGAAAAATATGTGAAAAAGCTCCACCTTTTCAGGTGGAGCAAATACTATTCTTCTGTTACATCATACAATGCCATCAGTTTCTGTGTGTGAATTTTATAAACAATGGCAATAAGTGTATTACGTACAAAATAACGTTCTGGTTTCATTGTGGTTGATGTGTCTCCAGGCAACTGCTGTTCAGAGAAAACTGCAACCAGAATTTTTTCCAGTTCAATACAGATATAGTTATATGCTGTTTCAATATCATAAACAGATTTCTGGATTTTAATCATTCTGATAATTTCGTCAATAGTGAAAATCTGTTTTGCCAGTTTAACAATAATCAGATATGCAATATGTTCGCGTGAATAGCGTTTTTTAACAGTTGGTGGGACTGCACCCTGTTTAACATAGTTGTTTACCATAGATGCTGTCAGCGTTTTTTCAATATCCTGCATTTCCAGCGGCGCAAATATGCTGTCTATATATGAAAGTACCTGGTCGATATACAGTTCGATTGCAGGCAGTTCGTTGTAACGAGGCATTTTAAAATTCAAAATTTTTTCTATATCCATTATAATCACCTTTATCATTCAATCTGGGATTTATTATACTCCATACAGCCCAAAAGGTCAATGCAAAAATCTATCATATCATTATAAAAACCACATAATATCTTTTAAAAATTATATCATATAAAAAAGGTGCATCACATTGATGCACCTTTATGTATCCTGTTAAATTTCAAAACCAATCATAAGGCCGCCTTTTTCAGCGTAGAAGCTGCAAAGTGCGCCTGTTGGTTCAATTCTTACATCTGCACCTGGAAAATTTTCCAGTGCCAGTTTTTTGATTTCTTCAGCTGTTTCCACATTGAAACAGTTGTCGATTCTCAGTCTGCCACCTTTATAGCCTTCAGACAGCATTTTTGCCCAGATAGTTTCGATAGCTTTATTTTCGCCGCGTGCTTTGTCTGTTGGGTGAATCTGACCTTCTTCACTTACAATACCAATCATACGCAGACCGATAAAGTTCAGCGCTTTGGCAACAATCATAGGTACACGGCCGTTGTTTGCCAGGTTAATCATTGATTCCAGTGAGAAAACCAGTGATGTGCCGTGGTCTTTGTATTCTGTGATTTCACGGCAAACTGTTTCGTAATCCTTTCCTTCCAGAACCAGGTCACGCAGTTTTTCCAGGTGAAGTTTCTGTTCACCACCTGCTGTGTAGGAGTCTACAACAAATACTTTTTTGCCTGGATTTTCTTCTTCATACTGTGCCTTTGCCTGCATTGCCGCATTGTAGCTGCCGGACAGTGTGCTGATGATAGTAACAACGTAAACAATGTCATAACCTTCAAAAGCAGCCAGGTAATCACCTACGCTTGGGCAAGCTGTGCCGGATTTGCCTTTGTATGTACGCAGGTCGTCAATCATACCCTGCAGGTCCAGCTGTACATCATCCACATATTCTTTTGCATCTGTGATAATTTTCAGTGGTGCGCATTCATATTCTACACCTGAAAGATTGTAAAGGTTTGATGCGGAGTCGCCGATAATTTTGATTTTCATATAATATTCCTCTTTGGGTTGTAATTCGGTTTATGATTTTGATTGTATGTACAAATAGTTTTCAATACTATTTGTCGGTTTGTCAATTATTACATACCTGGTGGAAAAAGTCAATGCTTATATGAAATTTGAGCCAAAAACACATAAAAACAGCCTTTTACAGGCTGTTTTTATATACAAATTATAATATATTAATCTTCCACATCAATATCGATGCCAACTTCTCTTGGAAGGAAGCGTGGGCATACATTTTCGCTGGAGGTAATAACAGAAGCCGCCAGCAGGCTGCCGATATCGATTGCTTCCGGCAGTGATTTGCCATAAGTAAGGCCGGCTGAAACACCTGCACAGAATGCATCACCTGCACCTGTTGTATCTTTAATGTGTACATTTCTTGCAGGGCAAACACCTTTCATACCATTGATATCTGCATAAACAGCACCCTGTTCGCCCATAGTAACAACCATAGATTTGATATTGGCGGCTTTTACTTTTACTGCCAGAATATCTGCCATTTCCTGTGGTGTTTTGTCTGAATAGTCATCAAGGAAAAGGATACCTGCTTCACCCTGGTTACAGATGAAACATTCAAAACGCTGTAAAAAGTCACGTCTTTCAGCGGCAATAGACATATTTGAAACTACACCATAAGCAGGTACATTGTATTTTTCGCACAGGTCAAGAGTCCGTTTTACAATTTCTTTTTCAAGGTCAACTTCCATTACCAAAGAAGAAGCCTTGGCAAAAATCTCGTCACCTTTTTCTTCCAGCACTTCTACAAGTGGCATCATATCAGGACGAACAGAAATAGAGCCAGCCACATCACCATTGTTGTCAAAAACTGCCAGCCATGTGCCCATACCTTCAGGGCGTGTCAGCATATATTCTGTGTTTACTTTGTGGTCTTTCAGCTTTTTGATAACATCAACACCCAGCGGTGATTCATCAACGATACCAAGGAATGTTGGTCTTAATTCAAGGTTTGCAATATCTTCTACAACATTGCGGGAAACACCACCGTGAACATATTCAATATAGCCTACATTACGGCCTGTTGGGATATAAGCATCTACCGGAAAGCCTTTTATGTCCACAAAAGTGGCACCCATTACTACAATACTCATTACGTTTTCTCCTGTTTTGTCGGATTTTGTAATATTATATC
>JAFZDX010000041.1 GCA_017560985.1 Oscillospiraceae bacterium | reverse complement strand
TGATGGAGAAAGTAACATCTTTGTTAGCAACAAAGCCGTTTGGGTAAACTTTTGTTATCTTATCCATAAGCAAAATTTCTTCTGGCATATTCCTCACCTCACTAAGTATTAAAATTCATATATATTGTACTAAAAAATTAACAAAATGTAAATAAAAATTTATAATTTATCCAAAAAATAGGCAATACTCATAGAGCATTGCCTGATTTTTTGTTATTTTAATTACAATCTGTCAGTGTGAAAAAAATGATTGGAATTAGTTTTGAATATTAGTGGTATGTTTTCAGTGTGTCAGCATCCATGCCGTAAGCTGTGGAAACAACGATTTCACCGTTAGCAACTTTAGCTTCGATAGCATCCAGTTCAGCCTGTTTGTCAGCTGGAACAAGTTTCAGGTAGTTTTCGTTTTTAGCGATACCTGCACAACCTTCTGGGATACCGAACCATCTGATCTGTGACCATTCGTATGTGCCGTCTACCATTTCACGAAGGATAACCTGCAGAGACAGACCAACGTTTTTCAGGGAAGAAGTAACGATGGATTTTGCAAGGTCAGGTTTTTCTGTTTTGAAGATTTCGTACTGGTCGGAGTCAACACCGATACCGAGTTTGCCATTTTCCATAGCAGCTTCGAGGTAACCGTTACCAGCGGAACCAGCTACAGCGTGCAGAACGTCTGCGCCAGCGTCGATAGCTGTTTTACCAAGGTCTTTACCTTTAGCAGCGTCTGTGTAAGAACCGATGTAAGCAACGTTAACTTTGATGTCTGGGTTAACGTATTTAGCACCTTCAACGTAACCTACGAGGAAGTCGTGGATAACTGGGGATTCCATACCGCCTACGAAACCGATAACGCCTGTTTCGGAAACGAGAGCTGCAAGAGCACCAGCAAGGAAGTCAGATTCGTTAGCTTTGTAGCCGATCATCTGAACGTTCTTTTTGTTTTCAACGAGGTCTGTTGGTTCGTCGTAAACGAGGAACATTGTATCTGCGTATGTGTCAGCATTTTCTCTCAGCCATGTTGCGCCGATACCGTAACCGAGGTTGTTACAGATAACAACGTCGTATTCTGGAGCAACTTCTTCGAGAGTGATGTTAACTTTAGAGTTGTCTGTACCAAATTCAAGAGCTTTGTAGTTGATAAGACCTTCGTCTTTGAGTTCTTTCAGACCAGCATCAGCAGAGTCATTGAAAGATTTGTCGCCCAGCTGTGAGCAAACGAGGATAACATTGAGTTTTTCATCGCCTGCAGCTTCGCCTTCGCCGCCTTCTGAACCGCCGCCGCAAGCAACGAGAGAGAAAGCCATTACGCCTGCAAGAACCAGAGCAAGTAATTTTTTCATTGTGGGATTTCCTCCTGATAAATTTAATGTTTTCACACTTTTAGGGTTGTTTACCCTATTTCACATAAAATTATATATCATATAAAATTATTTTGCAATATACTAAATTATAAATTTTAACAAATGAGCTGGTAAATATATTCAAATATCATAAAAAACTTGCAAATATTTATGCAATTTTTCCATAACAAAAAATAACAAAATTGTTACAAATTTAATTGTTGTTATTTGTTGTATTTATGGTACAATTTAAACAATAATACAAGGAGATAAAACTATGGAAGATATGCTGTATAATGCAGGCGGAGCTATGGTATGGGTTATACCAGCACTGATTGGTCTTTTCTGCCTGAACAGAATCAGAAAAAACAGAGCGGAAATCAAACGACTGGAAAACGAACTGGAAAAAGAAAACAGAAATAAACAATGATACTGTAAAAGCCTTTACTCTTTTGGAGTAAAGGCTTTTATTAATCTTTTTCTGTGATAATCAGCAACAGACTGCCATTGTTTACAGATATTTCCACTTTTTCTCCGATGAACTCGTTACTTACTCCGATTGGAAAAGAATTTGTAATTGTATAGTCTGCCAGCGGATATTTTGCACCTTTGATGGACACAGCTTCCGCCCTGTCCCCCATTGAAAACAGAGAGAAGAATTTGCCCGGCATATCCGGTAAAACAACTGTGCCATCTTTGATAACCATAATGGTAGAATATCTATCCATCGCAGTGGCATTTATCCTGTTTTCCGCCAGATACAGTAAAGTCTGCATATTGGCAACGGTGTGTTCTATTCTTTTACCGCCGATAAGTCCCAGCATAAGTACATCTGTATAACCGTTTTCCACCACATACCTGGCTATATAAAAGGTATCTGTGTCATCTTTTATAACCGGCAGCACTGTAACAGAGGCATCGGCATTTTCAGGATATGGAGAAGAATCAAAATCCCCTACTATCATATCCGGTCTGATGCCCTGTTTTGCGGCATTCTGCCAGCCTTTGTCAGCACAGATCACAAAGTCTGTTTCTTTAATCAGATGGCTGACAGGAAAATCAATTTCCACAGCACCTATAATTACACATCTTTTCATTACAGTTCCCAATCCTTGATATTTTTCTGTCTTTCATACAATGCACAATAGCTTTCATAACGGGAAAGTGGTATTTCACCTTCGTCCACAGCTGCTTTCACCGCACAGCCTTTTTCGCCTGTGTGTGAACAGTCGCTGAATTTACATTCACCAATATGGTCTGCAAATTCTATAAATGCATGCTGCAGGTCAGTTTTTGAAATAAAGTTATCGTAGTTCAGTTCAACTGATGAGAAGCCTGGCGTATCTGCAACCATACAGTCTTCCATCTGGAATATTTCAACCTGTCGGGTAGTATGTTTGCCTCGGCCGAGCTTTTTACTGATGATACCTGTTTCCAGTTCCAGATGAGGGAAAAGTTTGTTCAGCAATGTGGATTTACCCACACCGCTGTTGCCGGAAAATGCGCAAAGTTTTCCTTTCATAAGTTGGCGAAGTGCTTCCAGCTGACTGTCATCACCATCGCCTGTATAAAATACCGGGAAGCCTGCCTTTGAATAAATGTCATATACCTGCTGATATTCAGCCATATCTGTTTTGGTGATTACAATGGCAACATCCACATCCTTATGCTGTGCTATGGCGCACATTTTGTCTATTACAAGATAATTTGGGGCTGGTTCTACTGTAGAAACCACAAGAATAAGCAGATCAAGATTTGCAAATGGTGGGCGTACGAACTTGTTTTTTCTTGGATAAATCTTTGAAATAATGTTTGTACTGCCGTCAAACTCTGTATCTACAATATCCCCTGCAAGAGGAGAAAGGGAAAGATTGCGAAACTTTCCCTTTGCTTTACATTCTATGATTTCATCACCTGATTTTACATAGTAGAAACCGCCTATGCTTTTCAGAATAATTTTATCTGTCATATATTGTTCCCGTTCTTAAACTATCCTTCTGCAGGTGTTTCCGGTGCAGGTGCAGGGTCAACCGGTGGTTCTGGTGTTGGATCTGCAGGTGCAGGTGTTGGTTCTGGTGTTGGTTCCGGAGTTGGTTCTGGTGTTGGTGCAGGTGTTGGTTCCGGAGTTGGTTCTGGTTTATCCGGACATTTATCAGATGTATGTTTACCTGGATGTTTACTACAGCTGCTTGGGCAGTTTATTTCAGCATGTTTGCCTTCTTTACCGCAAAGAGCACAGATGTGTTTGTCTGTAATATGCTCTTTGGATTTACAGAATTCACATACCGGATGTGTAAGGTGTTCTGTTGAACCACAGTCAGGACAGGTTGGTGGACCTGAAGAAATAACAAGACTGATAGTTGAGCCAGCCATTACTTCCACCCCTGGCTGTGGGTTCTGTTCAATAACTGTGCCTGCAGGGGCAGAGTCTGTACGGTATGAATAAGTACCTACAACCAGGTTACCTTTTGCCAGAATTTTTGTAGCTTCATCAAAAGAGTTACCTACAACACCTACAACAAATGTTTTATTTCTGTCATCAGGGTCACCTGATGATACATAAAGAACAACTGTATCGCCTGATTTGATAATAGATCCTTTTTCTGGGTCAGTTTTTACAACATAACCCCTGTTTATCTTTTTATCTGGTGTTATTTCAATGGATACATTCACTTCCATTTCTGAAAGTATTCTTTCTGCTTCGCCACGGGAATAGTTTGCCAAATCCTGAAGCTGACTGCTCTGTGGGCCCTGACTGACTTTCAGTTTAACTGTACCACCGGATTTGATTGTTTTTGGTGGTTTAGGGTTCTGTGACATTACAGTGCCCTGTGGGTGTGTACCTGAATAGAGATATTCCACTTCAAACTTGAAATCACTTGAAGATTTTACTTCTGATTCTGTCATTCCAACAAAGTTTGGCAGTTCCACATCTTCCTGACGGGACAGCAAAGGACTGTTGTTGTTTTTAAGAATCATAAAACAGGCTATAAGCGCACTTACAAGAAATGCACAGGCAACACCTGCCATTACAGGCAGTGTGATACGGAAGCCTTTTTTAACTTTTACTTTTTTAGCCGGTTTCTTTTCAGCCACTTTGTTCACCACCACTGTCTGTGTTTTTTCATCATCTCCATAAGGGAAAATGATTGCCGGATTAGATTTGAATTCTTCCAGGTCTTTCAGCATTTCGTATGCTGTCTGGTATCTGAATGAAGGCTGTTTTTCAATAGCTTTCATCACAATCTGTTCAAGACCTGCCGGAATAGTGTCCACAATTTCGCTTGGGCGTTTTGCAGTGTCCTGTACCTGTTTCATAGCTACAGAAACTGCTGAATCTGATGTAAAAGGCAGTGTACCTGTCAGCATTTCATACATCATAATACCTATGCTGTAAATATCACTGCGGCCATCAGAATTTTTGCCGCGCACCTGTTCAGGACTGATATAGTGCACTGAGCCGATAGCTTTATCTGTAACTGTTTTCTGGCTTGCTGTTGAAAGACGAGCAATACCGAAGTCCATTATTTTCAATGTACCGTCACGCAGCAGCATAATATTCTGTGGTTTCATATCGCGGTGAATAATGCCGTTGTCGTGAGCATGGCCCATTGCAGAAAGAATAGTGCCAGTAAACTGCACTGCTTCCTGCCATGTAAGCACTTTGCGGTTATCAATATATTCTTTCAGAGTTATGCCGTCAATATATTCAACAACAATGTACTTTTCGTTGTCATTGATATTCACATCAACAACTTTGATAATATTAGGGTTGTCAAGAAGTGAAATCGCCTTGCTTTCATTTTTAAAACGACGAACAAGTTCTTCGTTTTCAAAAAATTCCTGTTTAAGGAATTTGATGGCAACGGTGTTACCTGTCATATTGTCGATGGCTTTATATACATTTGACATACCGCCAACGCCAATCAGTGAGATAACATCATAGCGGTTGTCCACTCTTTTGCCGATGTAACTGTTATCCATATATGTTTAAACCTTTCTGCCTAAAACTCCATAACCACTGCTGTAATATTGTCTGTGGCGTTGTGTTCCAGTGCCGATTCTATAAGTTTGTTTGCAATGTTGTAAAAATCTGTGGTTTCCATTATCTGTGCCATTTCAGTTCTGGTGACAAAGTTTGTCAGTCCGTCAGATGCACAAAGTATTATGTCACCTGGCAGCAGTGTTATCTCGCTGACATCTGTTTCAACATCATTGCGTACACCTACTGCACGGGTAATAAGATTTTTCTGTGGGTGAGTTGCCATTTCTTCTTCGGTAATAGCACCCTGGCTGTACAGCTGCTGTACAACAGAGTGGTCTTCAGTCACAAGGTTCAGCACACCGCCACGCAGAACATATACGCGGCTGTCACCGACGTTGTATATAGTGCAGTCATTCCCCTGAACAGTAACACCCGAAACTGTAGTGCCCATACCTGACAGTTTTTCATCACGTCTGGACATATGATAAATTTCAGAACAGGAATTATCAATGGCATCAAGAACTGTTTTTTCCACATCCATAGCCATATTATCATTCTGCTGGAACAGACATTCTTCCATTATTCTGCACAGTGTACCAGAAGCAACACTGCCGCCATTGGCACCGCCCATTCCATCAGCCACAAAACCGAACCAGACACCATTGGCCAGTGAACCAGCCAGGTATCGGTCCTGATTATCCGGGCGTCTGTACCCTTTGTCTGTTTTACCGACAATTCTCATAACTCACCTGTTTTCGTTTCTTAATTGTCCGCAGGCTGCAGAAATATCCTGCCCCAGTCGTCTGCGGATTGTTGCATTTACATGCAGGTCTGTAAGCTTTTTCTGGAAAGCTTTTATTGCCCTGTCATCGCTTTGTGTATAAGCTGAACCATCAACAGGATTCAGCGGAATAAGGTTGACGTGACTTATCATTCCTTTCAGCAGCTGTGAAAGGCGACGTGCATCTTCGTCTGTATCATTTACACCTTTTATCATAGTGTATTCAAAAGAAATTCTTCTGCCTGTAACTTTTGCATAGTCACGACAGGCTTTCAGCAGTTCTTCCACGCTGTATGCCTTTGTAATCGGCATAGTAACCTTTCGTTTTTCTGTTGTGGTGGCGTGGAGAGAAATGGAAAGTGTAATACCCAGTTTCAACTGTGCCAGTTCGTAAATTTTTGGCACAATGCCACAGGTAGACAGAGAAATGTTTCTCTGACTGATATTTTTGCCCTGTGGAGAAGAAATAATTCTGATAAATGCGATTGCATTGTCAAAATTGTCCAGAGGTTCACCGATGCCCATCATTACAATATTGGAAACTCTTTCGCCTATATCTTTTTCGGTGTGATACAGCTGCTGAAGAATTTCGCTGGCAGTAAGGTCGCGCACTTTGCCGTGCTGTGTGGAAGCACAGAAAGTACAGCCCATACGGCAGCCTACCTGACAGGAAACGCAGATGCTGTTGCCGTGTTCATAACGCATAAGCACTGTTTCAATGCAGTTGCCGTCTGACAGCTGATAAAGGTATTTGATTGTACCGTCAACTGAAACCTGCTTTTTGCGGATTGAAAGAGTTGTTATGTAACATTCTTCTTCCAGTTTTGCACGCAATGGTTTTGCAATGTTTGTCATTTCTTCAAAGGTGTCCACATTTTTTTCGTGAAGCCAGGTGTAAATCTGGCCGGCAACAAATGCCTTTGCACCAAGTGAAGTGATGTATTCTTTCAGTTGATCAAGTTGTAAGCTTTTAATATCTATCTTTTCCATTTTACCATACTTTTTCCAATACTGCTATAAAAAATCCGTCACATTTGGTGGTATGAGGCAAAAATGTAACCATATTGTTATCATTTTCTGCCCCAGGTACAGGACAATCCTGTGGTACAATGCGGAAATTTTCGTGAGAAGCAAGGAATTCTGTGATCTGTTGTTGATTTTCTGCTTTATTTATAGTGCAGGTGGAGTATACAATCCTGCCACCTGTTTTAATATATCTGGATGCCGTGGACAAAATTTCCCGCTGTAATGAACACAGCTGTTTTATATCATCCAGTTTTTTATATCTCAAGTCCGGTTTTTTAGGGATTATACCAATACCTGAACAAGGCACATCACATATAATCACATCTTTACCGGATAAATCTTCCCTGTAATTCTGACCCAGATTTTCAAGGGTAGTTATATTTTCAAATCCCATTCGTTTTGCACCGTTTTCTATAAGTACAAGTCGGGATGGGTTAGGGTCACAGCTGATAATTGAACCTGTGTTATCCAGATAAATTGCCGCCGCAAAAGTTTTGCCACCTGGTGCAGCACACAAATCCAGCACGTTATCCCCAGCTTTTATGCCTGCCATACTGATGGAATACCGGCTGGTAAGCCCCTGTACAAAGAAATAACCTTCTTCAAAACCTGGCAGTGCAGTTACTGCACCACCCTGGGTGATTTCCAGGCAGTTTGGCAGCGGTGTTGTTTTGTAGGATACACCTTTTTCATCCAGCAATTTCTTGAAATCATCTACTGGGATTTTAGTTGTATTTACATTTATTGTCAATGAAGGAGTGATTAACATTCCCTTAAGAATTTCTTCATAAGTTTCAGGATAATCCTTCATAACTATATCCACAATTTCTTCGCTGATTGAATAAAGAACACTCATTTTTTCTTTATCAGATGAAAATTTTGCGGTATTTATGTCATATTCTGCCGCTTTTCTTAAAACAGCATTAACCAAGCCCTTTGCACTGGTCTTTTTGAACGAAGAACACAGGCTTACCGCTTGGTTAATGGCCGCAAATGACGGCACAGAATTCATATATAAAATTTGGTACAGACCGCTTTCCATAATAGCCAGGACTTCCCTGTCCAGCTTTTTCAGCGGTTTTGAAATAAACCTGCCCAGGATGTAATCCAGGGTGATTTTTCTTTCAATAGTTCCATAGAAAAGGTTTGAAATAAAACCTTTGTCCTGGACTGACAGCCTGCCGTCAGAGAGTAATGATGGAAGAACCAGATTTGAAAAACCTGATTTTTCCACCTTCAACAGACCATCAACCACAAGTTTTCTGTTTAAATCTTGTGCCATAAAACCTCTCTTTTAGTTTTAATCTCTGTTTCTGTTACCCAGTTTGAGAAGAAGACGCAGAAGCTGTGCCAGTGAAGCAGCCAGGGCTGCAACATAAGTCATAGCAGCAGCTTTAAGCACTTTTTCAACGCCATAAAGTTCATTGTCTGTAATGGAGCCACTCATAGCAAGGGCATCCATTGCACGGTTTGATGCGTTCAGTTCAACAGGCAGTGTAACCAGCTGGAACACTGCAACTGATGCAAACAGCACCAGCCCCAGATTAATCATAAACTGGCTGTTCATTACAAGACCGATAAAAATCATTGGCCAGGAAATCTGACTGCCAATCTGGCAGGCTGGCAGAATAGCACTACGCACTTTGATAGGTGCATAACCTACTGCATACTGTACAGCATGGCCTGCTTCGTGGGCGGCAACACCGATTGCCGCAACACTTGGGGATGAATATACACTGTCTGACAGACGGATAACATTTGCCTTTGGGTCAAAATGGTCAGTAAGACTGCCGGAAACACGTTCGATATTTACATGGCGCAGACCATTTGCATCGAGAATTCTGCGCGCTGCTTCAAAGCCTGTCATGCGGCTGTATGTTGTATGGCTGGAATATTCGCTGAATGTAGAATTCACCTTTGACTGTGCCCACATAGAGAAAATAACTGCCGGGATAACAAGTATCAGATAATATATATCCAAACCATGAATGAAATAATAATCGGAATACATATAAAATCTCCTTATATTGTTTTTAATTATATTTTACCCCGTAAATTTGTTAATTTGGTTAAAATCAATGGAAATTTTATATAACACTGTCACCTTTTTTGAATCTGCGGCCTGCTGCCCAGGCAGTGCCGTCCATGGCTTTGCCGCCTTCCGGCTGAACTGTGATAAGGCGCAGGGATTTTTCACCCGCCGCAATAATCAGCGGTTTTGTGGAAAGAATTTCGCCGGCTTTTCCGGAAAGTTCTTCCACCTGTGCTTTTATAACCTTCACTTTTTTGTCTTCAAACATAAAGTGGGCGCTTGGCCAAGGGTTCTGACCACGGATTTTATTGTGAAGTGTAAGTGCATCTGTTTCAAAAGAGAACAGTGCCATTTCTTTTGTAAGTGGTGGTGCAAGTGTAGCTTTGCTGTGGTCCTGAGGTGTGCGTGTGTAATCACCTTTTACAACATTTTCCATTACCTGTGAAAGGAAAACTTTACCTTTTTCTGCAACTTTACCAAAAAGTTCTTCCTGTGTTTCGTTTTCTTCAATGTCGATTGGCAGCACATCGATGATGTCACCTGTGTCCAGACCTTCATCGATATGCATTACAGTAACACCTGTCTGTTTGTCGCCGTTGATAAGTGACCACTGGATAGGTGCGGCGCCGCGGTACTGTGGAAGAAGTGACACGTGAAGATTAAGACAGCCAAACTGTGGCACGTCAATAACAGCCTTTGGCAGGATTCTGCCGTAAGCCACCACAACAATCATATCAGGTTTCAGGTCAGCAATTATATCGCTGTATTCACCTTTCAGAGTCTTTGGCTGATAAACAGGGATATTATGCTGCAATGCCAGTTCTTTTACAGGCGGTGCAGTCATAATCTGTTTTCTGCCAACAGGTTTGTCTTCTCTTGTAAATGCACCGATAATGTTCCAGCCATCTTCAATCAGCTGTGCAAGACAGTCGCGGGCAATATCCGGTGTACCCATAAAGAGAACTCTTGCTTCGTTTTTATTCATAGTCTTCCAGCTCCTGGATTGCTTTCAGCTGTTCAGGTGTAAGGTCTTCAAAGAATGTATTTGCATTGTCCAGAACTGTGATGCCGTTCAGATGGTCATTTTCGTGGCAGATAGCACGTGCAAGAATGCCTTCTGCTTCAATTTCAAACCATTCACCTGTTCTGTCCTGTGCTTTTGCACGAACATATGCAGGGCGTGTGATAAGACCGTTTCTGCCTGGGAAAGACAGACAGCCTTCAAAGGAAGTGATTGTTTCTTCACTTTTTTCAAGGATTTCAGGGTTTACGAATTCGATGATTTCGTCAACTTCGTTATCATCTTCATCGATGTACTGGTCCAGTACAACAAACACACGGCGCATCATACCAACCTGTGGGCCTGCAAGACCCAGACCGTTGGCAGCGATCATTGTGTCGCCCATATCGTCCAGCAATGTAGCCAGTTTTTCGTTGAAGTCTGTAACAGGACGGCAAACTTTTTTAAGGATAGGGTCACCGTCTTTAACAATATTTCTGATTGCCATAATAATTCTCCTTTATTCTTGAAGCGGATTTATATTTACATAGATTGATGATTTATTTTCTTTATCTTTAAGATAAATTTCTATTGCTTTGTTCAAAAACTGCCTGAAAGCAGGATTGTTGCGGCATTTGATGGAAAGTCTCCAGCGATATGTTTTGCTGACCATAGCCACATCAAAAGGTACAGGCCCCAGCACCACCAAAGGTATGTTGTGATTTTCAACTTCCTTTTTGATAATATTCAAGAATGCGCGGGAATCCTTTGCCGCTGTTGCTTCGCTGGTATGTGTGAATGCCACAGTTACCATTGTACAGAAAGGCGGATAGGTATTCAGCTTTCTGTATGCAATTTCTGAATTGTAAAAAGCGGCATAGTCCTGCCTTGCGGCCAGGTTTATAACAGGATTATAGCTGTCATAAGTCTGTATAACCGCCTTTGCCCCCCGGCTGTGGCGGCCTGCACGGCCTATAACCTGTGTGATAAGGTTGAACGCCTGTTCGTTTGAATTGTAACCTGGATGGTTCAGCATTGTGTCAATGCCCAGAACGCATACCATATTGACATCTTCAAAATCCAGGCCTTTCGCCACCATCTGGGTGCCTATCAATATATCATACTCTTTTTTACCAAAAGCTTCAAGCATTTCTTCGTGACTGTCTGCCTGATTGGTGGAATCAGCATCCATTCGCAGTATTCTGGCAGTTGGAATAGCTGATTGAATATATTCTTCTATATGCTGTGTGCCAAAAC
>JAFZDX010000040.1 GCA_017560985.1 Oscillospiraceae bacterium | reverse complement strand
ATAGATGGTGTCAGCACACGGGAAGTGGAGTCCAGTGGGTCAACAGCTGGGTACAGACCCAGGGAAGCAATGCTTCTGGACAGTGTTGTAGTTGCGTCCAGGTGAGCAAATGTTGTAGCTGGAGCAGGGTCAGTAAGGTCATCGGCAGGCACATAAACAGCCTGGATAGATGTGATGGAACCTTTCTTTGTAGATGTGATTCTTTCCTGCAGCGCACCCATTTCTGTGGCAAGTGTTGGCTGGTAACCTACCGCTGATGGCATACGGCCCAGCAGAGCGGAAACTTCACTACCTGCCTGTGTGAAACGGAAAATATTGTCGATAAACAGCAGAACGTCCTGATTTTCTTCATCACGGAAGTATTCAGCCATTGTAAGTGCAGACAGTGCAACACGCATACGTGCTCCTGGTGGTTCGTTCATCTGACCGTATACCAGGGCTGTCTTGTTGATAACACCACTGTCAATCATTTCGTTATAAAGGTCGTTGCCTTCACGTGTTCTTTCACCAACACCGGCAAATACAGAGATACCGCCGTGTTCGTTGGCAACGTTGGAAATAAGTTCCTGGATAAGAACTGTCTTACCAACACCGGCACCGCCGAACAGACCGATTTTACCACCCTTTGTATATGGGCAGATAAGGTCGATAACTTTGATACCTGTTTCCAGGATTTCAGCTGATGTAGCCTGTTCTTCGTAAGAAGGTGCCTTTGCGTGGATAGGCATTCTTTTTTCTGTTTCTGGCTGTGGTTTGTTGTCAACAGGCTGGCCCAGAACGTTGAAAATTCTGCCCAGAGTGCCCTGACCAACAGGTACTGTGATAGTGCTGCCTGTGTCCACAGCTTTTGCGCCACGAACCAGACCGTCTGTGGATGACATAGCAATACATCTTACCACATCATCGCCCAGATGCTGGGCAACTTCAACAACCAGTGTATTTTCGCCGTGTTCTACTTCAATAGCATTGAGCAAGGCAGGCAGATGGCCGTTTTCAAAACGAACGTCAATAACGGCACCCATAACCTGAACTACCTTGCCTATATTTGACTGGCTCATTTATTTTCTCCTTTGTAGAATTAAAATTGGAATTTATCAGCCTTCACCGGCACCGGCAACAATTTCAGTAATTTCCTGAGTGATTGCAGCCTGACGGGCACGGTTGTACTGAAGTGACAGACCGGACACCATTTCCTGTGCGTTTTTGGACGCAGCATCCATGGCTGTGCGGCGGGCAGCAAGTTCGCTGGCCCAGCTTTCAGTTACTGCACCGTATACAAGACCTGTAACAAACTGTGGTACCAGCATGTGGAACAGTTCTTCAGGGTCTGGTTCGTATTCGGTGATAGTGTTGCGCTGATAAGTGTCAGCATTTACGCTGATAAGAGGCAGAACCTGAATGATTTCAGGGCTCTGTGACAACATTGAAACAAATGTTGTATAGCAGATGAAAACTTCATCTATTTCGCCTTTTTCAAAACTTTCTGCCAGCAGGTCGCCCATATCTGTGCAGTCAGCTGATGAAAGGTCTTCAACCAGGGAATATTCCTCTGTGAAAATTTCAATGTTTCTTCTTTTGCAAAAATCAACCGCTTTTTTCCCCACAGGGATTACCACCGCATTCTTATCCTGTGAATGGGCAGTAAACAGTTTAAACATATTGTTGTTATAGCCCCCTGCCAGGCCTCTGTCACCTGCAATCAGCACATAGGCTGATTTTTTTACAGGTCTTTTAACCAGGAATGGGGAAGAAAAGTCAACAGTGTAAGCCGCCAGATCACTGAGTGTGTTGAAAAGTGTCATAAAATAAGGTCTGGCACTTTCCATTCTGTCGCGGGCTTTTCTCAGTTTGGAAGAAGCAACAAGTTCCATGGCTTTTGTAATTTGCATAGTGTTTTCAACACTTTTAATACGCAGTTTAATGTCTTTCATTGAACCGCCTGCCATAGTATCACACCTTCCTTTCTGTTATTTTGCTGGTACAAATTTTGCTTTGAAGTCGTTGATTGCAGTGATGATAGACTGTTCGATTTCAGGTGTCAGGTCTTTTGTTTCCTTGATGCCGGAAATAATTTCAGGTCTCTGTGTTTCAACAAAGTCAAACAGTTCTCTTTCAAACTGTGCAATGTCTTCAACTGCAATATCTTTCAGGTAGTCTTTTGTAACTGCATAGATAATGATTACCTGCAGTGCAACGTCTACCGGTTTTGTCTGTGGCTGTTTGAGAACTTCCACAATACGTGCACCCTGGTCCAGACGAGATTTTGTATCTGCGTCCAGGTCAGAGCCAAACTGTGAGAAGCTCTTCAGTTCGATATACTGTGAGTACAGCAGTTTCAGCTGGCCTGCAACCTTTTTCATAGCCTTGATCTGGGCGGAACCGCCAACACGGCTAACAGAGATACCAGGGTTAACAGCAGGGCGGATACCTGCGTTGAACAGTTCTGTTTCAAGGAACAGCTGGCCGTCCGTAATGGAAATAACGTTTGTAGGGATATAAGCGGAAACGTCGCCTGCCTGTGTTTCGATGATAGGCAGTGCTGTGATTGAACCACCGCCGTATTCAGGTGCTACACGGGCTGCGCGTTCCAGCAGACGTGAGTGCAGATAGAATACGTCACCAGGGTAAGCTTCACGGCCTGGTGGACGGCGGATAAGCAGTGACAGTGCACGGTAAGCAACAGCGTGTTTGGACAGGTCGTCGTAAACGATAAGAACGTCTTTGCCCTGGTCCATAAAATATTCACCCATTGTTACACCGGAGTATGGTGCAATGTACTGCAGTGGTGCCAGTTCGCTGGCTGTGGATGCAACAACGATTGTGTAGTCCATAGCGCCTGCAACTGTAAGAGTTTCAACCAGCTGTGCAACTGTTGATGCTTTCTGGCCGATAGCAACGTAAATACAGATTACGTCCTGGCCTTTCTGGTTGATGATTGTGTCAGTAGCGATAGTTGTTTTACCTGTCTGACGGTCGCCGATGATAAGTTCACGCTGGCCACGGCCGATAGGAATCATACTGTCGATAGCTTTGATACCTGTCTGAAGTGGTACAGAAACAGATTTTCTTTCAATGATACCACGGGCAGGGGCTTCGATAGGGCGTGTTTCAACTGTTTCGATAGGGCCTTTGCCGTCGATAGGTGCGCCAAGGCTGTTTACAACACGGCCGATAAGACCATCGCCTACAGGAACAGAAACAACTTTGCCTGTACGTTTTACAAGGTCACCTTCCTTGATGCCGTCATCTTTACCCAGGATAACCAGTGATACACTGTTTTCTTCCAGGTTCATGGCCATGCCATATTCGCCATCAGGGAACTGTACCAATTCGTTGGCCATACAATTTTCCAGGCCGTAAGCTTTGGCAATACCGTCGCCTACCTGGATAACTGTACCAGTTTCGCTCTGCTCAATTTTATTGTCATAATTTTTGATTTGCTCTTTGATAATCTTGCTGATATCTTCAGGTCTGAGCTGCATTGATACACCTGCTTTCTTTTGGATTTCGGTATAAACCGATGATGTATTTAAAGTTGGTTAGTTTGCTTTAAGCTGATTTCTCAGAATTTCCAGTTTGCCGGCCACAGAGTCGTTGTACTGAACATCTGCAAACTGCAGAATAACGCCGCCAAGACAGGCTGGGTCCACAATATTTGTCAGCACTACATTTTTGCCTGTAAGTGCGTTCAGCTTTGCCACCAGTTTTGCTTTCAGTTCATCAGACATAGGCACTGCTGTTGTGGCTGTGGCTTTTTCGATATTGTTGTGTTTGTTATACAGTTTTTCAAAGTCTGCAAAACTGGCATTGATTTCCTGTGTATCTTTGCGTTCTACCATAACCTTGATAAAATTCAGCAAACTTTTATTGATTTTACCGGAAAAAACTTTGTCAACCAGGTCTGTTTTTTCTTCTTTTGTCACTGTAGGTGCGTTGAGAAGTTTTACAAACTCTGGGTTTGCAGACATAATTTCTGCCAGCTGGGCAGACCGCTGCATTATTTCTTCCAGTGAATTTTCTTCTATACAAATTTCAAAAAGAGCGTCTGCGTAAGCACGGGAAATATTACTCATTACGCTTCACCCACATTCTCGATAAATTGGCTGATAAGGGCTTCGTGGTCTGCAGCTGTGATTTCGCGGCCAACCATTTTACCTGCGATGGCAACAGAAATATCAGAAATTTCTTCTTTGATTTCCTGATATGCCTTTTTACGTTCCTGTGCAATTTGTGTTTCTGCTCTTCTTGTCATTGCTGCCACCTGCTGGTGGGCAGATTCAATGATTTCTTTTTCTCTTTTCTGTGCTGTCAATGTAGCCTGTTTGATAATTTCGCCGGCTTCATCACGGGCCTGTGCCATTTTTTCGCTGTATTCTTTTTCAAGAGTTACAGCCTTTTCATTGGCATCGTTTGCGTCATCATAAATCTTTTTGATTTCTGCGTCGCGCTGGTCCAGAATGTTCATTACCGGTTTGAAAAGGAATTTTTTCATAACAGTAAACAGGATAAGCATATTCACCCATGTGAATAACATTGTCCATACATCCACAGTAAAGAATGCAAGATATTTGTCCACTGTCTGGAGCCTCCTTTCACAGTTTATCTTTTATAAATCCAGTGATTGTTCAAGATTAACTATTACAGAAGGTTAACCAGTGGGTTAGCGAACAGAAGGATAAGTGAAACAACCAGAGAGTAGATACCTGTTGTTTCTGCGATAGCACAACCAAGAATCATTGTGGACTGAATTTTGCCCTGTGCTTCTGGCTGACGGCCGATAGCAGCACATGCCTGACCTACTGCGTAACCTTCACCAATACCAGGGCCAAGACCTGCGATCATAGCAAGACCGATACCGATTGCTGATGCTGCCAAAACTAATGCTCTTTCCATAAAATAAACCTCCAAAAAATATGTTTTGATTTTTAATTTTTAATAATTGATTTTATATTATTCTACTGCGCCGGCTATGTTTGCCATAGTCAACATACAGAAGATATAAGCCTGAATTCCGCTTGAGAACAAGTCGAAATAAACGGATAATACTGCCGGAATACCAATCTGCATAATTGGAATATTGGCAATAAAAGTATTTGGTATCCAGCCCAGGATAAACTGGGAAAGACCAGCCAATGCACCGTAAACCAGTGCTGTGATAACTGTGCCAGAGGCGATGTTACCGAAATGACGCAATGCCAGTGACAGTGGTGTGGCAAATTCGCCCACAATGTTCATTGGTGTCATTACTATAACCGGTTCTGTAAGTCTGGTGAAAAAGCCCAGCAAACCTTTTGATTTCAAATGATAGAATTCAATAAAGAAAAAGGTTACCAGTGCCATTGCCGCTGTTACAGAAAAGTCAGCAGTAGGGCTGCGCAAGCCTGCAACACTCATTACGCTGGACAAAAAGCTGAAAGTAAGTATGGTACCTACAAAAGGAATCATATGAGCCCATTGACTGCCCATATTGCTGTCTACCAGGCCTTTTACAAACAGAACCAGTTTTTCTGCCACAATCTGTTTTTTGCCTGGATTATGAACAGACAGATCCTTTGTCAGCCAGTAGCACAGGCAGGTGACAATTATCAGTACCAACCAACTGTTTCTTACGGACTCTGTAATGTTTATACCGCCAAAAATAGGCAATGTAAACAGTATCTTAGGCCCGTTGATGGCTACATTCATTATTTGTTTTCCTCCTCTCCTTCAGTATCGATATGAATAAATCCTATTGAAATTCGTGTGAACAGCAGAGGAACAATAGTTGCCCAGATATTAAACCAAGGAAGTTTGATTGCTACAATCAGACCCACAGCCATTACGACAGTGCGCATAGACCGTGATGCCCTGATGCTTTTCTGTGCAAGTTCCGGGTCACCGTATCCCAGTGCCTTTGGCACCGACACACAAATGGAATAATAGAAAAATGTAGTGATGCCCAGACCGACCATAGACCCCAGCAAAACTGTGTAGTCCCAGCGGCCCAACACCCGGAAGATAATGTTCAGAATCACAGTCAGTACAACATTGAATTTAGACACCTTCAAAAAACTTCCATCTAATTCATTCAGCTTCTTAAACATAATATGTCCTCCTTTATTTAAATTGGTCGTCATATTCTTGCTGCTGTCGCTGGCCTTCTTTCAGGAAAACCCTGATAAAATTCCACACGCTGGACAGGCCGCTGCCCACACCGAAAACCATGCCGGCAACGATTATCCAGTTACCCAGACCATAGCGGTCTTTCAGCCAGGTGCAAAGAATTATCATCAGCAGGATAGGGGTTACCATAGAAATAGCCAGCTGGCTAACCATGCCAAGATATCTCCATGGACTTGGATTTTTTCTTTTCAAAAAACAATCCCCTCCCACTTATTATTTTACAATTTAATTATACCGCATTCGATACCAAAATATCAATTATCCAACTTAACAAATACAAATCGATAATTCGATACTTTTTTATCGTTTTAACGAAATTTGTCCTTTTTGGTTAAATTAAAATTATGGCAGACATAAAAATTTTTAATATCTGATTCCATTTAACAACAGAATATATATGTTGCTGTCACTGGATATAATTATACACTACATCCTGTAAGAATAGTGTTAGAGTTAATTGAAAAATTGATGAAAATCTGCCATTTCAACCAATAATATAATAGTCATATATATAGTAATTTAACATAATACACAATCATTGTCAACGAAAATATCGATATATCTCAATATAATAGGCAAACAAAAAGGCGAAATGGATACCCATTCCACCTTTTTTGGACTGTTTATTGCTTTTCTGCGTAGAATTTACAGCAGTCTTTCATCATCTGTACAAACAGTGGCTGATTTACTTCCATAGCTACCCAGCAGTTTGGCTCTTTGCCTTCTTTGCCTTCAAAATCGATAACTGTTTCGCCAACATTTTCGATTTCTCTGTCTTCAACCCATACATAATGTTTTTCGTATTTTACAACATCAGGATTAATTTCAGCAGCTATTGCCAATGCATCGTGGATAACGTTGTTGTCTTCGCCACGGCCAAAACTGTTTTCTTTGGAGAATGCTGTCAGTTTGTTCAAAAACTGTGCAGCCTTGTTGTCTGCTTTTGCTGTGATTGCCAGCATTTCATCAAAGTCTTTTTCTTCAACTGCAGCAGCGTGTGTGGCGTTAAGGCCAACCATATATACTTCCAGTTTTTCAAAAACTTCTTTTGCAGCCAGTGGGTCAACCCAGATATTGAACTCTGCTTTTGCGCCTGTAGCTGTAACATTACCAAATGTGCCGCCACCCATAATAACAAATTTTTTCAGGTATTTTGGCAGGTCTGGGTATTTGCGCAGTGCTGTTGCAATGTTTGTCAGCGGGCCAACAGCAAACAGTACCAGTTCACCATTGTATTTAACTGCTTCGTCATAAATTACATCCCAGGCAGCTTTTTCTTCAGGCTGTTTCTGTGGGTCTGGGAACTGGATGCCGCCTACACCACCTTCGCCGTGTGTAACGGATTCTTCACGGAAATATGGTCTTACCAGCGGAATTGTAGTGCCGTATGCAACCTTTGCACCAATGTCAAAAGTTTCGTCCAGACACAGACAGTTATGACGTGTCAGCACTGCAGGTACGTTGCCTTCAACAGCTGTAAGTGCCACAATTTCAAATTCAGGGTGAGAATTTGCCAGAGCTATTGCATAGCTGTCATCTACGCCTGGATCACAGTCTATGATTATCGGAATTTTTTTCATTTAAACATACCTCACTTCAAATAATTCTATAATTACACTATAACAAATATATTATATTTTTTCAATAAAAACGGGGTGGTTTTCTACCACCCCTGTAAATAATTATGCGAATATAAATGAGTACAGATAAAACAGTACAAAACTGTAAACTGCCAGACAAGGTATAAGTTTGGAATACTCTTTATAGACCGGTCCATTGCCACAGCCAACGTGTTTTACAGTCAGCAGCTGGCACATATGCAGTGGTGAGAAGAAATAGCCCAGGAAGCTCCATACATAGATAAAGAAGCAGTAAACCAGTTTCATTTCCACTGTCAGTGGCAGGTTGTTAACCAGTGGCAGGATAATGCCCAGAGGTACCATTGAAAGACCTGTTGTAAGGCCGAACAGAACAGCGGCAGCAGCGATTACCAGCAGGATACTGAAACCTGATGCATTGTTGAACAGTGTTGAGAAACCGCTCATAACCTGATCCAGGCTTTTGATTGTGTTCTGCACAAAATAAACACCCACCAGCATTGTGAATGTACTTACACTGATACCTTTATATGCCACCTGTGCATATTCCTTTACGTTTTTCAGGCCCCAAAGCAAGAGAATCAGAACCAGTGACAGCATTGCGCTTATGTACATTTCAATGCCGAAAACACCGTTGAACACCACAACCATATAGATTGGTGACAGATAAACCAGCAGATTTACCAGTGCCTTGCCCTTATTGGAAGATGTTTCGCTTTTGATGTCATCATATTTTCTTACATACAGGAAATATGATGTAGCCTGCATCAGCAGTACAAAGCCCAGGTTCATACCGATAAGGCCGTAAAGATTGATGTCAGGAATTACTGTTGTAACCATAATGATGCTGGTGCTGGTTGGCAGCAGGAACATTGAAATATGGCGGAAAGACAGGTTGATAACACTGCGTGTCTGACCGGACATACCCATATCATCCCCTATTTTATCAACAAACGGAATGGAAAGTGACGCGCCACCAGGAACAGACAGCAGACCTATAACTGCAGGCAGAACTGTGATGATTGCCTTTGAACTGCTGATAAGTTCTTTAAGTGTTTCAACTATTTTATCAAGTATGCCATAGTGTTTCATCAGACTGCCCAGCATACCTACAATAACAACAATGATGATGGTTTTCAGTGTGGATGGTGTGGTGAATACTGCCAGGAAGTTATTTACCATTGTCATTGGTGCCACACCGGCAACAAGGCTGAGTATAACCCCTGTAATCAGCAGCATCGGACCAAAACCCAGCTTTTTCTTTGTCCAGAAAGGCATAAGTGAAAAAGCAACTGCAATAGCTAAAAATTGTCTGATCATTATATATCTCCTTATTATTAATCTGTTATATATAATACATTATTTCAGCATTTTTCTCAATACTATATTTAAGTAAGTATATCTTTTAAAAAATAAAGTTTTTGTGTAAAATAATCAATTTTATCGAATAAAATTTTAGTTGAACAAATGTAAATATATTGTGATATTATACAAATTATATTGATAAATGTGGAAAAATATGGTATAATATCGTAAAATTAATATATATTTATTTATCGAAAGCTAAATATCGAAAATAAAATATCAGATGCAAAGGAGAACGACTATGGCTAATCACGACAAACCTTTATTGCTGGTTGACGACAACAACATTCTCAGCATTATCAACGAGGGCGAATTTAAAGTATACAACCTTACTTTTGAAGAAGTAAAGGCAATGCTGGATACATACCCTGAAGATGCCGTTGCCAAATGTTTCTCCAGCTATGAACTGGAAGAAAACGTATTTGAATTTATTGGTGCAGAAAGAAAGAACTATGTACAGCTGTGTATGACAAACCTTCAGGTAGACCAGTATGCTATTGCATTCAAACTGTACAGAAGACCATCAGAATCACAGCCTGAACTCATCACAATCAATGGTGCTCACGCCAAAAAAGTTCAGAACGTGTATGTATATTGCCAGCTTATCTTAAGAACTAAATAAATCATTCCCCGAAAAACAGCAGGTTTACCACCTGCTGTTTTTTGTTGCTTTGACTATATATAAGTTTAAAAATGTACTTTTTTGTTGAATTGAAAATCAATAGTGATATAATTGTATTAACGATACACCAAAAAACATTGTTATTTGAAAGGATACTCACATATGATTCTTCCTTTATTGGCTATATCTGCGGTATTGCTACCCGTTGCACTTTTGATTTACGGCATTTTCTTCAATGGGTTCGCAATTATTGCAGTTATGGTTATGGATTTTATAGGTGATGACAATCTGGAGAAAATCAAGTTTGGATGGCGTGTATTTGAAATAATATCCGTAATACGGTGTATTATAATGCTTATTATAGCTATATTTTTTTCCAAATAATAAAGCATAAACAGAGGAAAAGACTATGAAATGTTCAAAATGCGGCTATGAAAATCTGCTGAAAGCCAACTATTGCTATAAATGCGGCAACCGGTTTACACAGGATGAAAAAGATGTCGCCAGAGAAAAAGCACTTATCGGCAAAATCGAAAAAGCAGAAGAAGCCAAAGGAAAATTTGATAAAATAAAAGATATACTGACTTTAAGTTTTATCACAGACAATGTATATGTAAAAATTGCCCTGATTATCCTGCCTCTTGTTATAAGTCTGCTGTTTGGCGGCGGCCCGAAGAGTAATGATATAACGATTTTAAACAGCGATGGATACGATATTTATTACAACACCGACACCGATGAATATTTTCTGGATTTATCAGGAGAATCTGCCCAGCTGAAAGTATCTGTTCCATCTGATACAATGTATATTGTCTTTTCATACATATCACCTTATGGCTATACAGATGTGGACTCCTATGAATTAAATGAAAACATAGTTGTTCAGTATCAGTCCAGCGGTAAATATGAACTGAAGGCTGTTACAAAAACTGGGGATGCCTATCTGACATTCTGCACAGTTTAAGGAGGTGCTGTTATGGAAAACAAAAACGTATATTGCATCCTTTGCGGTGCTGAAAACAATCCACAGGCAAAATTCTGCACAAAGTGTGGTCAGCCTATGGAGCAGAAAGATAATGACATTGCCACCTATCTTTCAGATAAAGCCAAAGAAAAAGTAAAAGAAAGTGTTACCGACAAAGCGCAAAATGCTTTTCTGGCTTTACTTGAAAAGTTTGTAAATTCATACCTTTATGGTGTTGTACTTTCCATATCAATAGTTATGGCCGCCACAACAGTTCTTGCAGGCGGTGGCTCATCGGATATTACAGAGTTTGATAATTCCAACCTGCTGTTTGAGCCAAATATGGAAGTAATCCGCATAGATACAGACCTGATGAGACTGAGCACCAGTTACTATTATGGTGTTGCATACGATGAAAACCAGAACATTATAGGTTCATATGTATGTGAAAACTGGCCAGGACAGCATGACTACTCCCCGTATCAGGTGAGAATATATGATGAAAACGACAATTTGATTGCTGATGAAACAGATATGGATGAACAGATGAGATGTATTCCACTTAAAAATCTGAATTGTCGTGTAGAAATATCTGAACCATATATGGATTACATTCAGCGCACAGTAACCACATTCTATCCTACCGGTGAAGTAAAAAACCAGGCAACTTACGATGGCGAAGATAATATGCACAATACAATTTATTATGAATCAGGTAGCGTAAAAGAAGAAAGTAATACTGTGAAAACGGGTTCTGGTGATATCGAATTCGATTCAATCACTTATAACGAAAACGGCGATGCGATAGGTTATTATTCTGAAATCAATGGGAAACCTGACCGGCGCAGAGAAATAGTATATGGCGCTAATTACGAATACACATATATGTACGATTATGATGAATCCGGTGCAGAATTCATGACCAATCAGTATGTGATTGAATATGACGAAAATGGCAGAGAAATCAAACGTGGCTGGCTTAATGCCGATGGCTCTCCTGATGAAGTCTCTTATATGACATACTATGACAGCGGTGCGATAAAAACATCTGACACATATTCTGGCGAAAGGCTGACACATCACAGCGAATACGCCGAAGATGGAAGCAAAACAGTATATTATTATGCTGATGGCAAAGTATATAATATTATGTATTACGATGCCAATGGTGGATTTATAAAAGAAGAAAAAATCAGTTAAACAAAAACAGCAGTCTTGTGACTGCTGTTTTATTTTTATACAAATATTATTTTTTAGGTGCGATTGAACGTGGCTGTACACCCTGTGGAATTGGGCAGATATAACCATCACCTACACGCATTTTGTGTTCTTCTTTTGCTTTTTCAATCAGCTGTGGATTTTCCATCAGCTTGATTGCAGCTGCCGCCATTACTTTGCCTGCGTGCAGCATACCTTTATGGGCAGGGCCCTGCTTGCCTTGGGCAACCAGCTGCCAGGAATGACCAGGTGTATCCTGTGCATAGCTGGCTACATTGATCTGTGCAGTTGGGCAAACCCAGCTTACATCGCCTACGTCAGAAGAACCGGCCAGTGCCGCTTCACTTTGGATATATGGCATTACCACGTCCAGCATAGCTTTGTCTTTATGTGCCAGCACAGCTTTTTTGTTTTCTGCACCGCTCACTTTATCTGCAAAACCATTGATTACACTGCCTATGCTTGGAGATGTGGCTCTGAATTTTTCTGCAAGAGCAATTTCTTCTTCAGTATAAACAGGATGTGGAATTTCCTGCAATTTTTCTTCCAGCACCTGTTCCAGCACATTGTTTGGAATAATATTGGAACAGGCTTTGATAAAGTCTATTTCCAGTTCAGTTTCAGTCATCAGACTGGCGCCCTGTGCAATTTTGTTTATACGTTTGTAGATTTCCTGTACCTGTGCATTTTTAGGTGCGCGGATAAGATAAAGCACTTCTGCCTCTGCCTGTACAACGTTAGGTGAAAAACCGCCTGTGTTTGTAACAGCATAGTGGAATCTTGCTTCTGGAATAACGTGTTCACGCAGGTAGTTTACGCCTACATTCATCAGTTCCACTGCGTCAAGGGCGCTTCTGCCCAGGTGAGGTACTGCCGCCGCGTGGGCTGCAACACCTTTGAATTTATAGCTTACCTGTACGTTTGCCAATGTACTGCCACTCCAGGTGTTTGTTGCATCTGATGGATGCCAGGACAGTGCGCAGTCCAGGCAGTCAAACACGCCTTCACGTGCCATAAACGCCTTGCCACTGCCGCCTTCTTCACCAGGGCAACCAAAGAAGATAACTGTACCTTCCCTACCTGTATTTTCAAGGTAGTCTTTTATTGCAACTGCCGCTGCCACACCAGCTGTACCCAGCAGATGATGACCACAGCCGTGACCGTTCGCCCCTGGTACCAGGGCTTGTTTTTCAGCAACACCTGAAACCTGGCTTAAACCGGACAGTGCATCAAATTCGCCAAGAATGCCAATAACAGGTTTGCCGCTGCCGAAACTGCCTGTAAAAGCAGTAGCCACGCCGCCTACACCTGTTTCCACTTTGAAACCTTCGCTTTCAAGGGCTTCACACAGCAGTTTTACAGAATTGAATTCTGTAAAAGCTGTTTCTGGCATATCCCAGATAGCGTCTGACAGTGCTGTAAATTTATCTCTTTTACTTTCAATAATATCAATTACTCTGTTGTTCATAACTGCCTCCATAACAATTATATGTATATTTCTATTATATCACGGAGTGGCAAATACGCAAATAAAGTTTGATTTTATCTACGGAAACAACCTTTATCATATACAACAAAACGGCTCTCATTATGAGAGCCGTTTATTTACATATGATTATTTAACACCGTACTGTTCATAGTATGCGTCGATTGCAGCTTTGATTGTATCGTCAATAACTACTTCGCCGTTTACTTCTTTGTTCCACAGTGCTTCAACTACATCGTCCATATCAACGATAGCAGCTGTTTCAAAGCCGTACAGGTCTTTTACTTCGTCCAGAGCAACTTTTTCGCCGCCTTTGCCAACTTCCATACGGTTCAGGGAAACCATAAGGCCAACGATTGTAACGTCTGCAGCACCTCTTACTTTTGGCACTGTTTCTTCCATGGATTTACCGGAAGTTGTAACGTCTTCAATCATAACAACTCTGTCACCGTCTTTCAGTGGGCTGCCCAGGAAAGAACCTTTGTCTGCGCCGTGGTCTTTTTCTTCTTTACGGTCAGAGCAGTAACGGATTTCTTTGCCGTACAGTTCGCTGTAAGCCATAGCTGTTACAACTGCCAGAGGAATACCTTTGT
>JAFZDX010000039.1 GCA_017560985.1 Oscillospiraceae bacterium | reverse complement strand
GCAGAAGATGTGGTGCAGGCCGCATTTCTGAAGCTGGTGGAAAAGAATGTAGTTTTTGAAAGTACAGACCACGAAAAGGCCTGGCTTATTCGAGTATGCATAAATTTATGTAAAGACAGCCTGAAAAGCAGCTGGAAAAAGAAAGTTTTTTCTGTCCACGACCAGGAGTTCAAAGACCAACCTTATGAAATAGCAGACGAAAGCCCCCTTTTGTCCTACATACGAACTCTACCCCCAAAACATAGAACTGCTATCTACCTGTTTTACTATGAAGATATGCCTGTAAACCGGATAGCCAGTGCTATGGGTGCAAACCAGAACACCGTACTTTCCTGGCTGCGCCGTGGTCGCAAAGCTCTGGAAAAAATGATAAAGGAGGAAGTGTAGATGTTTAAAAACAGTTACCGCAAGGAAATGGATAATATTTCTGCCAGCGAAAAGTTTAAAAAAGACACCATTTCCCTTATGAACCAGAAACAGGCAGAATTACAGCAAAACAACACCAATAACAATACAATAAAATTCCCATCCAAAAAATACGGCAGAATTGCCGCATCTGTGGCAATAGTTACCCTTTCCCTGCTGGCCTTCCCACTTTTTGCCAGTGAATTTTCACTGGGGGTTGATTCTGCTGAAGGCGGACGGAACCCGAACGCGAATATGGAACAGTATGTTGATAACGAAAGCGTAACAAAGGATAAAGATGGTGAATATGACAATCTACCTGCGAATGCAGTTGCAAACAAAGCAGAAATGAGGGTATATACTATAAATGATGCTGTGGCTGTATCTGAAATACCTGAAAGTGATAAAAAGAAAACAAAGATTATTTTCAACACAGAATCTGACAGCAATTATGGATTTGAAGGATTTCTGTATTACGATATTTCAGAACTGGACACAAAAAACGGGTTTGATGAAAACATCGCAATAGATACTTTACCTGTATATACCTTTTCATCTATGGATAACGAAGATATAAAAACTGAATTCAACAGGATTCTTGATGCAACTGGAATGACCGAAAATGACATAATACGCACAAAGTTTGAATGGATAGAACTGATGCAAGATGGTGACCGAAAAGTGATTTCTAACACTCTTTACACCGATACACCGCATAAACCTACTGAAAGATGCCAGTTATATTGGATAAATGTTGAACTTACTGAAGGCTATATTGAAATAAAACCACAGAGAAGTGAAATAGATGTATTTCTGTATGATGACCTTCCTGAAGATGACAGGCTTATTGGCAGTTATGCAGCTAAAAATTATACTCATATATTGGGGAATAATCTGAAGAGTTATGTTTACAGCGACTATAATATTTATGGAGAGCAGCATCATTCCCCACACTATGTTTTTAACAACACCGATAATTATGCACAGTATATTTTCAACAGCACCGCAGGTGCCACATATGTATGGCATCTGGACACTCTGATGTGGAGTGAGCATGACAAGGGTGAAAATATCCATTTCCAATACACAGCAGATGGTGCATACACTCCGGCAGGTGAACTGACAGCAATCACCTGGCAGGAAGCATTGAATATGTTTTATAATGGACAATACCTTTCAACTGTTCCACAACAAATACCGACCGACACTGTTGTAAGTAAAATAGAACTGGTGTACAAAGAACCACCTTATTATCCTCCTGCTGATTACCAGTCAGGTTATGCTCTCCCGTTTTACAAATTTTATGTAGAGCTTCCTTCAATGACCTTTGAAACTGATAAAGGTACTTTAAAAAACTATGGTGTTTATTATGTATGTGCAATACACCCTGACTATGTGGAATATACTGATGGTTATGTAAAATTTAATTAGGAGAATATTATGAAAAAAATATTTGGTTTTATAATAGCAGCACTGCTATGTTTAGCTATGCTGAATGGCTGTGCAAAGCCTGATATAGAAAAACTGCCGCCGGAAGAAATGCCCGAAAAAGCTGTGATGATAGATAATGTGCTGTACTATTATACAGGACAGCATATTGAACTGCTGCGCTGTGGTGTGATGGATGGAAAAATAACTGAATTTGTTCCGACAACACAGTTGCCAACTGAAAACGACCAATCCAACTTTGGTGATGGATATGAATATCAGTTTGCGGGGCAGCATCATATTGACATAGTGATGCCAGAAGAAAACAATGCCTGGATAAGATTCTGTGACAGGCAGTGCAGTGAAGACCACAGCCAGACACTGACAGAAGAATTATACTCCCAGCAGGTTGGTGAATTTGTACCAGATTATGATACAGAATACTATGATGGTATTTCAGATACATTTAACCCTGGCGGTCTGTGTGAAGTAGCACACAATGATGGATGCCCCACAGGTGCATGTATTACAGTAGATGGTGCTATATGTGTAAGAACAGATGGTACAGTATGTATCTGTGGTTATCCTCTGAAAGAAAATATAGTACCTGTTGTGGGAAGTATACTGACAGCTGAATAAAAAAATTAAAGCCATTGGGTTACCCCAATGGCTTTATTGTTTGATTATTTGTTTTCGCTTTCTTTTTTAGCGTTGATTTTTGCAATAGCATCTTTTCTGGACAGGTTGATTCTGTTCTGGTCGTCAATTTCTGTTACCATAACGAGAATTTCGTCGCCTACGTTTACAACGTCTTCAACTTTTGCAACACGTTTTTCGTCCAGTTTGGAGATGTGTACCAGACCTTCTTTACCTGGAGCAATTTCAACGAATGCGCCAAAGTTCATCAGTCTTGTAACAACGCCTTTGTAGATTGAGCCTGGTTCTGGATCGTCTACGATTGTTTTGATGATGTGGTAAGCTTTGTTAAGGTTGTTAGCATCCAGACCGGAGATAAATACGCTACCATCGTCTTCGATGTCAATCTGAACTTCACATTCAGCACAGATTTTCTGGATAACTTTACCGCCTTTACCGATAACATCTTTGATTTTTTCTGGGTCAATTTTCATTGACTTCATTTTTGGAGCATATTTGGACAGTTCTGCTCTTGGAGCATCAATAACTGGTGCCATAATATCATCAAGGATGTGCAGTCTTGCTTTGCGGCATTTTTCGAATGCTTCTTCGATGATTTCGTATGTCAGACCATCAACTTTGATGTCAACCTGGATAGCTGTGATACCTTTGTGTGTACCGCCAACTTTAAAGTCCATATCGCCGTGGAAGTCTTCCAGACCCTGAATATCCAGCATTGTCATCCAGCGGTCGCCTTCTGTAATAAGACCACAGGAGATACCTGCAACAGGTGCTTTGATTGGTACACCGGCGTCCATCAGAGCCAGTGTAGAACCACAGATAGAAGCCTGTGATGTAGAACCGTTGGAAGAAAGAACTTCAGAAACAACACGGATTACATATGGGAATTCTTCCTGGGATGGGAGTACTGGAACCAGAGCTCTTTCAGCCAGAGCACCGTGACCGATTTCACGTCTGCCTGGGCTTCTTGGAGCGCGAGCTTCACCAACAGAGTATGGTGGGAAGTTGT
>JAFZDX010000038.1 GCA_017560985.1 Oscillospiraceae bacterium | reverse complement strand
GCTTCAGCTTCTTTTGCTGCAGCTTCTGCTTCAGACAGTACAGCCTGTGCTGCTGCAAACTCTGTTTCAAGTGTCAGCTGTGGTGCCTGTGGCTGTTCCAGTTCAGGTTCCAGTGTAAGTGTTGGGATGTTTTTTTCGTTCATGGTAATTCTCCTCTATTCCTGTGACAATGTCAATTTAATCTGGCTTATATCATCGTCTGTAAGACCTTCAGTTTTCATCAGGTTTTCCATTACAGCTATGTCCGCGTTCACATCCAGTGCCTCGCCTGCAAACATGGAATCCAGCTGTTTATGGAATGCGTTTACCACCATATCCAGAGTGTCTTCCACCTTGCGCATAGTGCCTGTGATGTTTTCACCTGCCACGCCCTGGGAACCCATTCTGTCATAGGTATTCAGCAGTTTCATTGTAGTTGGCAGATAGTAATTGAAAAACTTTGAAAGCTGTCCCAGCTTTTCAGGATGGGCAATAACAATATCAAAAATTCTGGATGTTGTTGCCTCAATATCATCAATCTGGGCGGAAATCTTTTCATTTTCAATATTATAATTAAGTCTGCGCAGTTCACTGATGGTAACATCTCTTTCTTTCATCAGCCTGTCAACTTCAGGATTGCCTGTGGTTTTCTTTTCCTCCACAGGTCTTGCCACTTCTTTTTCTGGTCTTTTATACTGTTCTGTCACAGGCTCCTGCTTTTCCATCTTCTTTTTTGCGTTGTTGTTTACAATATTGTACAGTATCATTGCAGCTATAATCAGCGGCAGATAATGCAGCAGAGTAAACAATGGTAAAATAAGGGCCCAGGCCAGCCACAGCATAGCTATAGCATATATAGGGCTGACAGGTTTTCTGTTACGGCTCAATTTAAAGGTCTCCTTCATATATTATTATGTTTATTTTACTCTTTACAGTGTATCTGTGTCAACAAATTATATTTATAATAAAAATAGCATATAATTGTGAAAAAATAACGATAATTTTCACAAAAACCAAGAAGCCGCCGGAAATTCCGGCGACCCCCTGGCTTTGAGATATATGAATAAAGGAAAAGGCAATTCAATGCACAAAAGTGCTTATTTTTTCAGACTGTCTCTGATTTCACGCAGCAAAAGAATGTCTTCTGGTGTTGGAGGAGGAGCAACTGGTTCTGCAGGTTTTTCTTCTTCCTTTTTCTTTGCTGCATCACGCATTTTATTAATCATTTTTACCATCACAAAAACAACAATCGCAATCAGTAAAAAGTCAATAATATTCTGAATGAACTGGCCATATTTAACAGCAACTTCGGCCACTTCTTCTGTGCCTGGTGTGATAATGTATTTCAGGTCAGCAAAATTCACACCGCCTGTAACAACGCCCAGCATAGGCATAATTACATCATTTACAAGGCTGTTTACAATTTTTGTAAAGGCAGAACCGATAATAACACCGACTGCCATATCCACAACGTTACCACGGGAAATAAAAGTTTTAAATTCCTGAACAAATCCTTTTTTAGCCATAATTGTTCTCACTTTCTGTTATTTATGAATTTACTCTATGTTGGTTACCATTTTTTGCAGTACTTCCAATGCAGAAATTGCATCCTTCAATTCAATGCCTTCCATCGCCTTTATGAAAAGCGACATATTTTTTCTGCGTATCTCCTCGCAGATTTCTTTTGCTTTACTGCATAAAGTCAGGCGTACAACACGTCTGTCTTTTTCATCCTGGTTTGTTACCAGCAGCTCTTTTGCTCGCAGGTTTTCAATGTTTCTGCTGGCCAGTCCTTTTGTGGTGCCCAGCACTTTTACTATCTGATTTGCTGTGTTGATAGTCGGGTCCAGGTACATAATCATCATCAGACCCAATTCATTTGGGGAAAGTTCAAAAGATTCGTTGGAAGAGTTCAGTGCTTTTCTGTACAACTGGGATATACGCACCAGATTGAGAAAAATTTTTTCACTGATAAATTCAGGTTCTGTGCCAACAGGCCGATTTTCGTAATTTCTGTTCATACTTACTCCGTCTTGGTTCACATGTAAACCTTTACATAATAATAAACCAATTTCTTTTTTTAGTCAAGGGCAATATAATACCCGGATATAATTTCAATAACTATATTATACAATCATGTATATATATTTTGCAAGTAGTTACTTTTTAACAGAAATAAACAAAAAAAACAGGACACCCTAAGGTGTCCTGTAATTTACAGTTTGGAAAAGGTGAATTATTTCAGTTCAACTTTAGCGCCAGCTGCTTCGAGTTTTTCTTTCATAGCTTCAGCGTCTGCTTTAGATGCTGCTTCTTTCAGTGTTTTTGGACAGTTGTCAACGAGATCTTTAGATTCTTTCAGACCCAGGCCTGTGAGTTCTTTAACAACTTTGATAACGCCCATTTTAGAAGCGCCTGCTTCAACCAGAACTACGTCGAATTCTGTTTTTTCTTCAGCTGCTGCTGCAACTGGGCCACCAGCCATAACTACTGGAGCTGCTGCTGTTACGCCGAATTCTTCTTCGATTGCTGATACGAGTTCAGCCAGTTCGAGAACTGTAAGAGTTTTAATTTCTTCAACAAATTTTACGATTTTTTCGCTTGCCATTGTAAATTTCCTCCGTTAATAATCTTTAATTATTAGATGTGTGCGGGTTGCAAATTAAGCAACTTCGCCTTCGCCTTCCATTTTTGTTTTAACTGCATCCAGTGCACGTGCCAGACCACTGAGGTTGCCAGTAAGTGCAGAAAGAAGCATAGAGAGAAGGCCTTCTCTGTTAGGCAGAGTAGCCAGTTTCTGGATACCTGTGATATCAAGAACTTCGCCATCCATGTAACCTGTTTTGATTTCGAATTTGCCTTTTGAGTTTTCAGCAAATTTGTGCAGAACTCTTGCTGCTGCAAGTGGATCTTCGCTACCGGAGATAGCCAGAGCAGATGTGCCTTCCAGTTTGTCAGACATACCTTCCAGTGCTGTATCTTTGATAGCAATTTTCAGAAGTGTGTTTTTAACAACTTCGTAAGTAACGCCAGCTTCTCTGAGTTCTTTACGGAGTTTTGTATCTTCAGCAACAGTGATACCACCGTAGTTGAAAACAACACCACCCTGTGAAGCATCCAGCTTAGCTTTCAGATCTGCTACGTAGCTCTGTTTCTGAGCCAGGATTTTTTCGCTTGCCATTGTTGTCACCTCTCCTTATTATTTTTAAAAAACATAATACCTTTTCTTCATGTGGAAAAAGAGGTTGTAAGTGTTTAGTTTGCAAAACATAAAAGGCTTGT
>JAFZDX010000037.1 GCA_017560985.1 Oscillospiraceae bacterium | reverse complement strand
GTGCAGCTGTGTCAGCATACATTTTTTCATGGTCAACCATTGGAATGATACCAAACAGTTTTTTCATTGGGTAACGGCCAAGGAAAATGTTTTCACCAACTGTACGAGCTGGGATAGGCTGAAGTTCCTGATGAACCATCGCAATACCCATTTCCAGGGCTTCCAGTGGGCCGGACAGTTTTACAGGTTTACCTTCAAATATTACTTCACCTTCGTCCATTTCGTAGATACCGAACATACATTTCATCAGTGTGGATTTACCAGCACCGTTTTCACCCATCAGTGCATGTACAGTGCCCGGACGCAGGCGCAGCTGTGCATGGTCCAAGGCTTTTACACCAGGGAAGGACTTACATACACCGCGCATCTCAAGGCGATATTCTTGCATAGAGTGTTCCTCCTTATTTATGTTATATTTCTTAAAAACTGAGAAATTTTAATCTCAGTAAAATGCAGTAATTGTTTACTGCATAATACTCAGATTAAAATGCTTTATATCGTGGTTAAAAAGGCGAGGGACACTCGCCTTTTTTATAACCAATAAAAATTAGTAGTTAGCGTCTACGTAAGCTTTGTCTACTTTAGCGTAGTTAGCCCAGTAGTAGTTCTGCATTTCGCCGCCTGCCAGTACGTCAACTGCTGCGTCAACTGCTGCATGAGACTGTGCAATGTGGTCGTTAAGAACTGTACCTGTCATGTTGCCAGCTTTCATCAGGTCGATAGCTTCTGGCAGAGCGTCAACGCCCAGGAGGTAGAGGTCTTCGCCAACTTTCAGGCCTGCTGCTTCGATAGCTGCGTAAGCACCGAGAGCCATACCGTCGTTGTTACAGAAAACAACGTCAATTTTGTCGCCGTGAGCTGTGATAGCGTTAGCTGTGATTGTCTGGCCCTGGTCAGTTGCCCAGTTACCAATCTGTTCTACGAGACATTCTACTTCAACACCAGCATCTTTAAGAGCTTTGATGGAGTATTCTGTTCTGAACTGTGCATCGATGTTTTCTGGGTCACCAACAACCATTACGTAACGAACAACGCCGTCGCCGTCAACGTCGCCTTTGTTGTCAAGAGCAAGAACGATTTCGCCCTGGTATGTACCGGACTGACGAGCATCGGAACCAACGTAGCAAACTGTTGGGTTGTTCAGGATGCCTTCGTAACCTTCTTTAACTGGAACGCCGTCTGCATCGTATGCCAGAGGTTCACGGTTGATAAGAACCAGTGGGATTTCTGCTGCTACAACTTCGTCAATGATAGCATCTGCAGAAGATGTCTGAACCAGGTTACAGATGATAAGGTCCATACCCTGTGTGATAAAGTTACGGATCTGGTCTGTCTGTGTAGCCATGTCGTTTTTACCGTCAACAAGTGTTACTTCGTATTTAACTGTATCAGTATTTTTTGTTTCGAAGTAGCTAACGAGTTCATTTCTGTAGTTTGTCATGAAGTTGTCATCAAACTGGTAGATAGCAACGCCTACTTTGTAAGTAGTAACATCTGAGCCAGCTTCTTCACCGCCGCCGCAAGCAACGAGGGAGAACATCATAACAACAGCCAAGAGAAGTGATAATACTTTTTTCATTGTGTTATTTCCTTTCCTAATTAGCAGTAACCAGTAATCTGAATTCTGATTACTTAGATATTATTATCATAGCATTTGCATTTCTTTGTGTCAACCAAGTTTTTGTACATAATGCATATATAATTATCTCATTAGGCATTTTTTTGTACATTTTGCACAATTTTATATTATCTAATCATAATTTTAGTGCATTTTTGGTTTTATTGTAATATTTTTGTAATTTTTACGGATATACAGATATTAAAACATCGATTTACTGGCTGTTTACCCATAAAAAATAAACATTTTATCAATATTTTTATTATTAAGTTTGTTGTTTTTTTAACAGTGTATTTATACATAATATGTGAAAAAAATAACATTAAATGTGATTTTTTTAACATTGTTTTCCAGGTAGTTGTGTGCAACAAAAATACATATTTTAGCATTGGTAAATGCCACTATGAAAAATATTCACAAAAATATTTTATAGTATTTTACAGCCATTAAAAAAAACAGCACCCCGATAACATATCAGTTTCAGGATGCCGCCAGATTATATTAAGTTATTATATATTCCAGGAATAAAAGCTGGTTTCAAATTTCAATTTTACAGGTATTACAATGTTTTTCCTACAATAGAATTAATCAGCAACACCACTGTTATGTACAGCAGTGCAGTTACATTTGTCAATGTACTTGCTTTGGCTTTTCCTTTTTTGCGTAAAAAAATTGATAAAGTCACCACAGCAATGGCAACAACAAAATACAGACTGCCCATTTTAAGTGTAACAGTATACAGTATTTTCCCAAAAGCTGATTCTGGAGTGCCTGGTACAATTCCCCAAAGCATACCTAAAACAGACAAAAAGATATGTGTAGCAACAGAGAACATATTCACAATCAAGCTGATTTTTTCTTGTCTGGAATTTTCATTCCACTTTTTCTTTCTCAATAAATAATCAACTGCAAATACAGCCACTGCTGTTACCAAAAGGATGATTATCCATGGATTCATATTTATTATCTCCTATATATAATCAGATTTTGATTCTTTGCAAAAAAAGAGGTTTGAAACTTTGTTTCAAACCTCTTAAAGTTATTAAATAATTATTCCCACTCGATTGTGCCGGATGGTTTTGGTGTGAGGTCGAATACAACGCGGTTTACGCCTTCAACTTCGCTTGTGATTCTTTTTACAAGATGGTGGAGAAGTGCATATGGTACTTCTTCAACAGTTGCTGTCATAGCGTCTACTGTGTTAACAGCACGGATGATAACTGTCCATGCATCTGTACGTTTGTCATCTTTTACACCAACTGATTTGAAATCAGGAATAGCTGTAAAGTACTGCCAAACTTTGCCTTCCAGACCATTTTTAGCAAATTCTTCACGGAGGATAGCATCTGATTCTCTAACTGCTTCCAGACGATCACGTGTGATTGCACCAAGGCAGCGAACACCAAGACCTGGGCCTGGGAATGGCTGACGGTATACCATGCTGTGTGGCAGACCGAGTGCTTCACCAACTACTCTAACTTCGTCTTTAAACAGAATTCTAACTGGTTCTACCAGGCCGAATTTCATATCTTCTGGCAGACCGCCAACGTTGTGATGAGCTTTAACGCCGTCAGATTCAAGGATATCTGGCCAGATTGTACCCTGTGCCAGGAATTCGATACCTTCCTGTTTACGTGCTTCTTCTTCAAATACGCGGATAAATTCAGCGCCGATGATTTTACGTTTTTCTTCTGGTGCGGAAACACCTGCCAGTTTATCAAGGAAGCGGTCAACAGCATCTACATAAACCAGGTTAGCATCCATTTCATCACGGAATACTTTAACAACCTGTTCTGGTTCACCTTTACGCAGAAGACCATGGTTTACATGAACGCAAACCAGCTGTTTGCCGATAGCTTTGATAAGCAGTGCTGCAACTACTGAAGAGTCTACACCACCAGAGAGAGCAAGCAGAACTTTTTTATCGCCAACCTGTGCTCTGATTTCTTCAATCTGCTGTGCAATATATGCATCAGCCAATTCTTTTGTGTTGATACGGGCCATTGATTCTGGACGTACACTAAGCATATAATATCCTCCGTTTAATAATAGGAAAATCCTAAATAAATTTTCTATGATATTTTCATTATATATTATTTATTTGACTTACGCAATAAAAATTTTTGTAAGAAACATTAATTTTTTACATTTTTTTTGGTT
>JAFZDX010000036.1 GCA_017560985.1 Oscillospiraceae bacterium | reverse complement strand
TTTTGTGCGTTGCGTGCGGACTGCACGCAGTAGCACTGCTGTATTCAAGGCAATGTGGTACATATTTCGCGTTTAGGGGTGCGGGGGAATCGCAACCCCCGCGTTCTTTGGTACTTTCTTTAAAGAAAGTACGATAAAACATTATCAGATATTTTGCTCACAGCAAAGATTCTTGATTTAAAGGATACACGTTGCATCGCTCAGAATGGCAAAGTAATAGTTTATATTACAATCCCACAAAAGGATTTACACTTATGAAAAAAATAATGGTTGTCACCTCCACACGTGCTGACTATGGTTTGCTGCGCCCGGTGATAAAAAGAATCCACGACAGCGACAGGCTGGACCTGTGCCTTGTGGCCACAGGCACCCATCTGATGGAAAAATACGGCAATACTGTGGAAGAAATTGAAAAAGACGGTTTCCCTACTGCTCACCGAATTGATATTATGAAATTCGGCAGCGGCGAATATGAAACCGCACAGACTATTGCCTATACTGTACAGGCTTTCAGCGAACTGCTGATGAAAGACCGCCCGGATATGATGATTGTACTGGGCGACAGGTACGAAATGTTTGCGGTCTGCACTGCCGCATCCACGCTGTCAGTTCCGCTGGCACATATCAGCGGCGGGGATGTTACGGTTGGCGCGAAGGACGATTTTTACCGCCACTGTATGACAAAAATGGCAAATCTCCATTTTCCATCCTGCCCAGACAGTACAAAACGTGTTATCCAGCTGGGCGAAAATCCTGCCACAGTTCACAATGTGGGCGGTCTGGGTAATGAAAATATCCACAATGTACCACTGATGACACTGGCTGAACTGGAAGAAAGCCTGGGTTTTGAAAATCTTGTTCCTTTCGCACTGATTACCTATCATCCGGAAACACAGAAAGGCACAAAGCCAACTGATGAGATGGCAAAACTGCTGTCCGCCCTTGATAAAGTGGAAAATCTGAATCTGATTTTTACCAAATCAAATGCTGACGCAGGCGGGGCAGAGATAAACGAAATGGTTGATGCTTACTGTGAAAAGAATTCCCACAGGGCAAAAGCATTTTTCTCTCTTGGGCTGAAACGTTACCTGTCAGCTATGAAATACACAGCCCTGGTGCTGGGCAACTCCTCATCAGGCGTGGTGGAAACCCCTGCCTTCGGCACACCGACTGTAAATATCGGTGACAGGCAGAAAGGTCGCTTTATCGCAGAAAATGTAATACAGACCACAGGGGAAGCAGACTCAATCTTTGCAGGTATTATCCGTGGGCTGTCCGATGAACACAAAGAAATCTGCAAAAATGTAACCAACCCTTATTACGCGGGCTGTATCGCCAGCGAAGAAATAGTAAAAATCGTAACAGAATATGTTTACGCTGAAAATAACACAATAAAAACTTTTTATGATTTATAAGGAGATAAAATTATGAAAGCACTTATCGTTGGCCTTGGCTCAATGGGCAAAAGACGTATCCGCCTGCTGAAAGGTATCGACCCAACTGTTGAAATCATCGGTGTTGATATGACAGCTGAACGCCGTAACCAGGTGGAAGAAATGGGCCACAAAACATATTCCAGCATTACAGAAGCAGCTGCTGAAAAACCAGACGTTGCATTTGTATGTACAGCACCTGTTGCACACTATGTAATCATCAAAGAACTGCTGGAAAACAAAATCAACACTTTCACAGAACTGAACCTGGTAAAAGACGGTTACGAAGAACTGATGAATCTGGCAAAAGAAAACGACACAGTTCTGTTCCTGTCCAGCACAATGCTGTACCGTGGCGAACTGACATTTATCGACAACGAAGTAAAAGCATTTGACAAACCTGTTACATACATCTACCACGTTGGTCAGTATCTGCCAGACTGGCACCCATGGGAAAGCTACAAAAACTTCTTTGTAAGCAACAAACGCACAAACGGCTGCCGCGAACTGTTTGGTATTGAACTGCCTTGGATTCTGCGCACATTCGGCCCAGTAAAAGACCTGTACTCTGTTTCCGACAGAATGACTGGTCTGGAAATCGACTTTGACGACAGATACTTTGTAACACTGACACACGAAAACGGCACACGCGGTGTGATTATGGTAGACATCGTTGCACCAAAAGCTGTTAGAAATCTGGAAGTTATGGGTGAAGGCCTGCACCTGTTCTGGGAAGGCAACCCAAAAGCTCTGTACAAATTCAACACAGAAACAAAAGAAAAAGACTTTATCAACACATACGAAACATTCGAACACGACAGCCGCTATTCCGACAACATAGTTGAAAATGCATATGTTGACGAAATGCAGAACTTCCTGAATGTGGTTGCAGGTAAAGAAGAACCAAAATATTCTTACGAAAAAGACCTGTACACAATCAGCATTATGGACAGAATCGAGGGTATTGAATAATGAAAGTTTTATTTGTAGGCATCGGGTCTATCGGTACACGCCACCTGCGCAACCTGCACACAGTTGCAGCTGAAAGAGGTATCCAGCTGGATGTTACAGCACTGCGTTCATCTCCACGCGCCCTGCCAGAAGATGTGGCCGCACTTATCAATAACCAGATTATGGCTCTGGATGACACAGTTTACGACCTGGCCTTTATCACAAACCCTACAACACTTCACTACAATGCACTGAAAGACCTGAAAGGTAAATCAAAATTCTTCTTTATCGAAAAACCAATCTTTGAAGATTCAATCTACGATATAGATGAACTGGGTCTTACAGACGAAAATGCATATGTAGCCTGCCCAATGCGCTACTGTGGCGCTTATATGAAGCTGAAAGAAATTCTGAAGGATGAAAAACCATTCTCTGTAAGAATTATCTGCTCCAGCTACCTGCCAGGCTGGCGCCCAACACAGGACTACCGCAAAAACTACTCTGCTATCAAAGCTCTGGGTGGCGGTGTAACTATCGACCTTATCCACGAACTGGACTATATGACAGACCTGTTTGGCTTCCCTGCAGAAAGCTACAACTTCAAAGGCACATATTCCAACCTGGAAATCGACTCTGACGACCTGTCCATCTACATTGCACGCTACCAGGACAAACTGTGTGAAGTGCATCTGGACTACTTTGGCCGCGAATACCGCCGCACCTGTGAAGTGTTTGTGGCAGACGGCACTATCGAAGCAGAATTCGGCCAGGGCAGTGTAAAACTGGCTGACGGCACAGTTATCAACTGCAATGAAGAAGCAAATATGCGCTTTGTACGCGAAATGAGAAATGTGCTGGATATTATGGCTGGCAAAGCTGAAAACATCAACACACCAACAAAAGCTAACAAAGTGCTGGCACTGACACTGGGCAAGGAGGCATAATATGAAAAGAGTTCTTATTACAATCTGTGGCCGTGCAGGCAGCAAAGGCTTTAAAAATAAAAATCTGAAAACTTTCCTGG
>JAFZDX010000035.1 GCA_017560985.1 Oscillospiraceae bacterium | reverse complement strand
TTGCAGCTTCACGTGCAGCTTTCTTTTCAGCTTCTTCTTTAGCGATTGCTGCCAGTTCTTTTGCAGCATCAATTCTTGGGAAGATTACTTCACCTTTCTGAACTTTAACTTCACCCAGGTGACCGAATTTTGCCAGTGATTCATATGTCAGGTCTTCTGCTGTGTAGCCCAGCTGAGCAGCAATTCTTGGAGTTGTGTTAGGCAGGTAAGCCTGCAGCAGTGTTGTTACAAAGCGCAGTGCTTCAACCAGGTTGTAAAGAACAGCAGCAAGTCTTGGTTTGTTTGCTTCGTCTTTTGCCAGAACCCAAGGCTGTGTTTCATCAATATATTTGTTTGCTCTCTGTACAACTTTGAAAATTTCTGCCAAAGCCTGTGGGATAGACAGGTCATCCATAAATTTGTCTGTTTTAGCTGTCAGACCTTCGCACATTTCGATAAGTTCTTTGTCCAGGTCTGCGCCTTCTCTTTCAACTGGCAGTACACCGTCAAAGTATTTTTCAATCATAGCAGCTGAACGGGAAACCAGGTTACCCAGGTCATTTGCCAGGTCAGAGTTGATACGTGCGATAAGGCTTTCGTTTGTATAAACACCATCGTTACCGAATGGAACTTCTCTCAGCAGGAAGTAACGCACTGCGTCAACGCCATAGCGTTTGCACAGAACAACAGGGTCTACAACGTTACCAACAGATTTACTCATTTTACCGCCTTCCAGCAGCAGCCAGCCGTGACCGAATACACGTTTTGGCAGTGGCAGGTCCAGAGCCATCAGCATTGCAGGCCAGATGATTGTGTGGAAACGAAGAATTTCTTTACCAACCATATGGATGTCTGCTGGCCAGTATTTGTCGTAATCGTTGTACTGGTCGTTTTCGTAACCCAGGGCTGTGATATAGTTGGACAGAGCGTCAACCCAAACATAAACTGTGTGGTCTGGGTCAAATGTTACAGGGATACCCCATTTAACAGTTGTTCTGGATACGCACAGGTCCTGCAGACCCTGTTTGATAAAGCTGATCATTTCATTTTTTCTTGCTTCTGGCTGAATGAAGTTTGGTACATCTTCATAGAGTTTCAGCAGTCTGTCAGCATAGTTGGAAAGTTTGAAGAAGTATGCATCTTCTTTTGCAGCGTAAACATCACGGCCACAGTCTGGGCATTTGCCGTCAACCAGCTGGCTGGCTGTCCAGAAAGTTTCGCAAGGTTTGCAGTACATACCTTCATAGAAACCTTTGTAGATGTCGCCCTGATCATACAGCTTTTTGAAGATTTTCTGTACAGCTTCAACGTGGTAGTCATCTGTTGTACGGATGTATCTGTCATAGCTGATGTCCAGCAGGTCCCACAGTTCTTTGATGCCAACAACGATGTCATCAACATACTGTTTTGGTGTTTTGCCTGCAGCAGTTGCTTTGTCCTGAATTTTCTGACCGTGTTCGTCAGTACCTGTCAGGTACATTACATCATAACCCTGAAGACGTTTGTATCTTGCCAGAGAGTCACAGGCAACAGTTGTATAGCTGTGGCCAATGTGCAGGTTGTCAGATGGATAGTAAATAGGTGTAGTTATATAGAATTTTTTCTTTTCCATAACTTTTTCCTTTCCCGTTTTTGATATTTTTTATTAATAAACAATGGTTGCTGTATTTTCAGGAAATAAAAAACTCCCGTTCCTGAAAATCACTTTTCAGGGACGAGAGTAAAAATACTTCGTGTTACCACCCTAAATTCACCTATACCTTGCGGCATAAGCCTCTGCGGCTACTATCATAGCCTGTCACTGTAACGGGTGATACCGTCGTAGCCTTGGTATAAAACTTCGGTACGCAGCTCCGAGACCATATTCAACAGTTCCTTCTGTGCCCTTTTCCAGCGGCCGGGCTCTCTGTGACATATCTAACTGTCTACTCTTCTCTTCATAGCCTTTCGGGATATTACAAATTAAATTATACAACCTGGAAATAGGTTTGTCAAACAATTAATTATCTGTGCTTGATTTTTGAACGGATTTTCAGTGCTGTATCGATTGCTTTTGCATATAGGCTGTCAAAAGTAATTGTAAACTCGCCTGCTGTTTCAACGATTTCGCCTGTAAAGTTGGATTTGAAATCCAGAATTCTGTACAGAGCTTCGCTGTCTTCAGGTCTTGGTGCAACACCCTGCATATCATATGTGTGGCAACCACCTTCCAGTGCCCAGTTCATCAGATATTTCTGCAACAGGTAAGTTGGTCGCAGATTTCTCAGTTTATCATTGGAACAGCCGTAAACGTGGCTGGTAGTGCCTGCATACTGCACAGCTACACCGCCACACAGTGCCTCTCCCTCAGGTGAATAGCACATATACAGACGGCAGTTATCACCCAGACCATTAAGCATTTTTACAAAGTATTCTTTTGGTCTGACTGTAAAATTCTGTCTTACACCTGTTTCGGAGTAAATTCTGTAGAAATCATCCAGACCGTCAAGACCCAGGTTTTTGCATACAACACCCTTCTTTTCAGGATAACGCAGATAATATCTGGTGTCCCTGTTCATAGCTTTCATAAGGGCATCTTCGTCCATACCTTTCAGATAGCGCAGCATATAGTTGTAGCGTGGCTGGATTGTGTCAAAAAAAGGTGCGTGTTCTTTGATTTTCAGACCACATTCTTTGAAAAATGCAATAGTTTCATCGTCATCCACCATAACCAGCGGGTCCATAATAAAAATGTATGCCTTATATTTTTTAGCCAGTTGTTTTACACCATCCATCAGGTCTTTCACAACAGCTTTGTCTGTGTAATCACACACAGGGCCACGGCAGGCATACATCATACTTTTAATGCCAATCTTTCTGATAAGCACAAAAATACCGCCAACAATTTCGCCTTCTGTATTTCTGCTGACAACAACTTCATTGTCCCATTCCGTTTTTACCAGACCCCAGCGAGGTGATTGCTGAAAAGCACCGTGAGGATGGGCATCACAGAATCGGTCAAATTCTTCATATTTATCTTTTGCTAAAATTTCCATATCTATATCCTTGAATTTATTATTTACATAAAATATTTATAACACATTTATATTACCACAAAACTGTGAAATTTAACAGTAATTTTTTATATTAATTTGACATTATTGCATTTATTTGATAAATTATAAGATATGTAACTCAATACTCGGAGGCAAAGTAAAAATGTTTAAACGTATTATGGCACTGACTATGGCGCTGGTTCTGGCATTTGCTATGGTTGGCTGTTCTTCTGACGGCATAAAGGAAGAAGGCACACCAAGCGAACTGGTACAGCAGATCAATGCAACAGGTAAATACCTGGAAAAGAAAATGGATCCACCAAAATACGGTGACGAAAATGCAATTATTGCTCTTAACAGAAGTACATATATCGACTACTGGCATGTTGATTCCACCAACTATGTAAACCAGCTGAACCACCTTATCAAAACAAATGGTAAAGTTCTGGGTGACGGTTCAAAAAGAATCGTTTATGCTGAAGGCTACCCTGATGTAATTCTGGCTTTCACAACCTGTGGTATCTATGCCAACTGGTCATCTTCACAGGACCTGCTGGAAGGCATCAGCTTTGACAACGTTGTAATGATGGGCGGTTACTTGAACAAGGTAGACGCACTGACAGCCCTGGAATGTGGTAAATATGAACAGGTAGAACGCGGTGACCTGAAAAGACAGGATCTGATCGACTTTACTATGGAACTGCAGAAAGCAGATGGTTCATTCAGCTATGCAAATATGGGCGAAGTTTCTGAAATCGAAGTAACCGCATCTGCAGTTACTGGCCTGCTGCTGACAGGTGAAAAAGGTGATGTAGAACAGAGCGCAAACAATGGTGTTGATTATCTTGTTGCAAATATCAGTGAAAATGACAAACCTGTTGACATTGTTAAAACTGTTATTGCACTGAATACAGCAGGCATTGATGCAACTGATGTAAACGGCAAAGACCTTATTAGCTACATTATGTCATATGCCCGTGACGACGGCTCCTTCTCATTTGATAAAGATGCTAAAAAAGGCAATGAAGCCGATGCAGGCTGGGCAATGCTGGCACTGGCCAGCCAGTACCGTTTTGAAAAAAGTATGACTTCACTGTATGATATGTCTGACGTACTGGGCGGCACACACAACCAGCTGAGCCCACAGTGGATGCTTTATGTAAGAGTAATGATCGGTGCAATGCTCTTTATTGGTATATTTATGCTGGTATTGCTTATCAGAGCAAGATTCAGAATCGCCAAATGGAGAAAAGAAGGCGTATATGATGAAGTTAAACAGAGAAAAATGACTGACGAACAGATCGCCGCAAAGAGAGCAGCAGAAGCTGCAGCAGCAATGGAAGCTGAAAAAGCTGAAGAAACTGCTGAATAAACAAATAATCAAACAAAATAAAAGTCGGGTTTTCACCCGACTTTTTTATTTGTCTTCTTTCAATATTGATTCAAAAATATCGCAAACTCTGATAACATCACTGCGTGAAACATCGTTGTTGGTGATAAAGCGAAGAAGTCCACCTTCTTCACCAGCCATTTTTATACCATGTTCCAGCATTTTGCCAGGCAGTGCATGGATAAATTCCTTTGGCTTATCCAGTTTGAAGAAAACCATATTTACATCCACATTGTCCATCAGCACATTTACACCTTTTATTTTATTCAGGCGCTGTGCCATATATTTTGCATTGTCGTGATCATCCCGCAGGCGGTCCACCATTTTTTCCAATGCAATGATACCGCAGGCAGCTACAAAACCAGCCTGGCGCATACCACCGCCTAAAAGCTGACGGTTGCGGCGTGCCTTTTCAATAAACTCTTTGCTGCCGCAAAGCACACTGCCTACCGGGGCGCAAAGTCCTTTTGAAAGACAGACCATAACACTGTCACAATATTGGGTAAGTTCTTTCGCATCAACACCCAGTGCAACAGCTGCATTAAACAGTCTGGCGCCATCCAGATGGACAGGCAAATTATGTTTTTTTGATGTTTCGTAGACATCTTTCATCTGTTCCAGCGACATTACTTTGCCGTTTGTAAGGGCATTTTCCATACAAACCAGACTGGTGTGAGCCATAAAACCATCACCGGATGGGCGCACTGTTCTTTCAATAATTTCAGGTGTAAGTATATCGTCCTTACATTCCACAACACGCAGCATTACACCCGCAAGTACAGCCGCTGCACCAACTTCGTGAACAACAATATGACTGCCGGAGGAGATGATAATTTCATCGCCCCTGGCTGTATGTGTCATAACTGCCAGCTGGTTGCCCATTGTGCCTGATGCCACAAAAAGACCGGCTTCTTTGCCCACCTTGCGTGCACAAAGCTGTTCCAGATTTTTTACAGTAGGGTCATCGCCGTAGACGTCGTCCCCTACCGATGCAGTATACATAGCGTCACGCATTTCCTGTGTAGGCTGGGTAACGCTGTCTGAACGCAAATCAATGTAATTCATATATCTTCTATCTTTTCCTTAAATAATTATTTCCGTCTGGCACACTTCTGTACAGATACACCTGTGTAGTAGTGGGTAAGTATCTGGGAGTATGACCAGCCTTCGTTCTGTGCATAAAGCTGTGCACCCCATTGGCTCATACCAACGCCATGGCCATAACCTTTAGTAATAATGGTAAAGTTACCGTCGGCATAGCTGATGGTGAAAGCATGACTGCGCAGCGCATAGCCTGCATCAGCCAGAATATCTGTGGCAAACCAGTTGCCTGTAATATTTCTGGTATTACCTGACTGGGAAACATAAGTTGTAACACCGTCAATGCTCATATGGCGCACATAACCGCCATCAGTATAGCTGGTGATGGTAAACCATTCACCTGCCTTTTCCAGGTCAAGATCTGTACCTACTCTGGCATCAAGAATTGACTTCATTGTTTCCGCAGGAATGGTGTAAACCTTTTCGTAACCGGAAGACAGATGGTCATATTTACTTGGCACTGCCTGTAAATGTGAGTGTGCTGTGCCCCAGGTATGTGCGGCTGAATTTGTAGAACCGGCACAGGAAGCAAAATAAGGTGTATACACCGGTCTGCCACCCACAGTCATAACAAGGTCTGCCACCTGGCTGACTGCATTTACCACAGCCTTGCTTGGGTTTGTTCGGCCTGAAACTGCTGGCGCTGAAACACCGTTGTTATACTGGTATTCCAGATATGTATGTGTGGCAATAGCCTGGGCTTTCAGTGCTTCCGGATTCCAGGAAGACGTCATTTCTATAGCAACAATCTGGCTGAGTATCTGTGAAGCAGGGCCTGAAACCACCTGACCATTCATAGTAACTGTCAGCACTTCTTCTTTGGACTCTGGCACTGACGGTGTAGGTGTCGGTGCGATTTCCGGAGTCCGTGCAGGTGACGGAGCAGGTGTGGCTGTAGGTTCAACAGTAGGTGTTGGCGTCGGCTGTACCTGTGAAGATACCTGTGAAACCACAGCCGATGACTGTGGCAGTGAAGAAATCACCTGTGAAGACTGCTGTGATGAAACAGCAGATGACACTGCAACCGATGAAGATGCCACTGATGAACTGACTTTTAAAGAAGAGGACTGTACCTTTGAACTGGAATTGTTCTTTGAACTTGAAGTGATTTTTGAACTGGAATTAAACATATCACTGGTAATTGTAACACCAGAAATATGTGATGTAGCCAGCATTTCTTCCAGTGTAAGACTGTTCCAGTTGTCGCGGTCAAAAACTTCCTGGGCATAAAGGACTGCATCTATAGCACTGGCATCATCAAGTCCCATATCATTCATAAACCAGTCAGCATATACTGTAAGTGTTTTGATGTCTACACTTGGGTAAGTATTTGCTGTGGCTGGTTTGGAAAAGGCCAGTATATATCTGCCATCTTCCAGATATTGCACCAGAACAACCATGTGGTCTGTTTCTTTTACCACAATATCCACGTCATACAGACTGCGTGCACGCACCTGTACAATATATTCCTGTTTGTCCTGCAGATTTGTAAGGTATGCTATATCGTCAGCGGAAAATGTACCCACAGCAAAAATCTGCCATGTGTTGTAATTTTCGCCATCGAAAAGTAAAAATGATGAATTCCGGCGAACCTGTTCCAGGTCTGTCAGTGAAATAAAGTTTTCCTCGTCAAAACCGGAGATATATGTATATTCAGGTATATACCCTTTAGGCAGGTAGTGGACAGACATACTTTCTTCCACATTGTCTTTATCTTTGTATACAGGGTATTCAAGTGACGAATTTTTGAAAGTGAGCCAGCCTTCAAGATTAAGGTTCTGAGAACGAAGGCGGGCTACCTGTTTTAAAGTCTGTTTCTCAAAACCTGATTGAAAAAAATCCTGTGACTGCCTTTCAGTCAGCAGTGCGGAAATATCCGCTGTTTCTTTATGGGTAAAATTATTTATCACATCTGTGACTTTATCAATAACCGTCTGTGTAATGGCAGGCAGGTCTATCTGTGGCAACACAAAATTACCATCATACTTGAACCAGAAATAGCCTGCAGCAATACCGATGGAAAGCAGCACAAGAAGAAATGCTGTAAAGAAAACTTTAAGGCATCCGCCTTTTTTCTTTGGCTTTTCATCTATGTCAGCTTCATCTTCAGATGTAAGGTCAATTATTCGTACCCCTTCACAAGGCAGATCATACATAACACAGCGCAGCAAATCCAGCGCATACTGACATGCAAGATGTGTTATTCTTGCCCTGTTGCCTGTAAAACTGCATTTTTTCACAAAAGTTTTATCCTCTGTGGCAACAGCAATATAAACTGTCCCCACCGGTTCCTGTGGGGTACCGCCACCTGGCCCTGCATAGCCTGTGGTTGCTATTGCATAGTCAGCACCACTGCGCATACGGATACCCTGTGCCATCTGGCATACAACAGGTGAAGACACTGCTGTATATATTTCCAGGTCTTCCCGGTTTACACCCAGCATTGCATTTTTCTGCTGGTCTGAATATGTACACATACCCAGTGAGAACACAGATGATGCACCCGGTACAGATGTAATGCGTGCAGACAGACCACCGCCTGTACAGCTTTCTGCAGTTGCAACAGTCTTTTTGTCTGATATAAGTTTGTTTACAATAACAGTTTCTATATTTTCAACATTCACACCGTAAATATGATTGTGGATAAGTCTGTCCAGTTTATCGTACAGTTTGTCCAGCATTTCATCTGCCTGCTGTCTGTTTTCAGCATGGGCAGTAAGGCGTATTGTAACTTCGCCTTCTTTGGCATAAAGGGCAGCTGTTGGGTTTTCATTATCCAGCAGGATTTTCACCTTTTCTTCCAGGGCAGACTCGCCTACACCTATTGTTTTTACATAGCGTGAAACTATTACACCGTTAACCAGTTTTGTCAGTATTGGCATAACCTGGTTTTCCATCATCGGTTTCATTTCACGTGGAACACCTGGCATAAGCACTGCCATCTTTTCGCCGTCAACAAATACTATGCCAGGTGCAGTGCCATAGTTGTTTTCCAGCCAGTGACCTTTTACCGGCACAAAAGCCTGTTTTTTGTTGTTATCAGTCATAGTGCGACCCATACGGACAAAATAATCCTGTATGTCATCACATATTTTCTGATTGAATTCCAGACTGTCGTTATAAACAGATGCCACAGTCTGTTTTGTCAGGTCATCATCAGTTGGTCCCAGACCGCCTGTGTAGATAACAATATCACTGCGGTCTTTTGCCAGCTGTGCCGCCTGGCGCAGACGGTCAGGGTTATCCCCCACCACCTGCTGATTGTAAACAGAAATGCCCATTGTGGACAACTGCTGGGCGATAAACTGGGCGTTGGTGTTTACAATGTCACCAAGCAGCAGTTCAGTACCCACACAAATAATTTCTGCTATCAAGTTTTTCACCTCTCTTGTCAGATTGGATTTACATATTTTTTACAGCTATTCTGACCTTGCGGTCTTCTTCCATAACCGTTGCCTTTACAGCATCAAAAGTAATTGGTGTATAGCCTGTCCTTTCCACACAGATGCAGTAATGTCTGGAACTGAATGTGGCATATGAAGGATTGTCGTGTACATGGCCAAAAATATTGGCATATGGGAAATATTTGTTGATGTACATAGGTTCGTGGGAGAAAATCCAGAAATCGTCAACGATTATCGGGTGGTCATAAACTTTTGCAAAGCCACATTCGTCAATATAGAATTCGTCACTCTCTGTGTCGTGGTTTCCACGGACAAGATATTTTTTCCCGTTCAGCTTCTTCGCCTGTTCCATATGATATGAGTCACAGCCTATATGGAGAAAATCCCCTACAACATAAACAATATCGTCTTCATTTACAACACTGTTCCATTTTTCTACAATGGAATCTGTCTGTTCTTTTGAATTTTTAAAAGGTCTGTTTTCCAGTTTGATGATAATATCATCACCAAGATGTGTATCTGCAATAAGGAAAATACGTGCCATAAAAATCACCTGTTTATAGAATTTTTAATTTACTGTACATTGATACGCAGTTTTTCTGCTTCATCTGCTGCCTGCTGTTCCAGTTCAAAAAGTTTTTCCAGACCCATTGCTGTTTCAGCATTGATTACTTCTTCCAGAGAAGGTTTTGTTTTTGGATGTGGTGGTGTAAAGATAGTACAGCAGTCTTCGTATGGGAGAATTGATGTTTCAAATGTATCAATCTTACGTGCGATTTCTGTGATTTCTGTTTTGTCCATACCGATTACAGGGCGGAAAATTGGCATATCAACACTGGCGTTTGTAGCAGTGATAGCCGCCATTGTCTGGCTGGCAACCTGACCCAGGCTTTCACCTGTGATGATTGCAGATGCACCGAATTTGCGGGACAGTTTTTCTGTGATACGCATCATACTGCGGCGCATAAGGATAGTGAACAGTTCTGCCACGCCGTTGTCACGGATGTATTCCTGTACTGTTGTGAAAGGAACGATAAACAGGTTCATATCCCCTGTGTAATCTGTCAGTTTTTCAGCCAATGTAATTACTTTGTATCTTGCTCTGTCAGATGTGTATGGAGGAGATGCAAAGTGAACGGACATAATGGACATACCGCGTTTTGCCATCATATATGCGGCAACAGGGCTGTCAATACCGCCAGACAGCATAAGTGCGCCTTTGCCTGATGTGGAAACAGGCATACCGCCTGCGCCAGGCTGTTTTGCTTCGTGGATGTATGCGCCGAAGTCACGGATTTCTACCATAACTGTAACCTGTGGGTTGTGCACATCAACTTTCAGGTGGTGGAATTTACGCAGGATTGCAGCGCCTACTTCACGGGAAATTTCCAGTGAACCCATTGGGAAGGATTTATCACTGCGTTTTGCTGTAACTTTGAAAGTTCTTGCATTTTTCAGTGCATCTTCCAGATAGATTGGTGCCATTTCTGCGATTTTGTCAAAATTCTTTTCAGTTACTACAGCTTTGGAAACTGCGGCAATACCGAAAACTTTTTTCACTTTTTCAAATGCTGCATCGATGTCGCTGTATTCGTCCTCTGCTTCAATGTAGAATGTGGACTGTGCTTTATAGATTTTGAACTGACCGAGATTTTTCAGTCTGTTTCTGATTGTTTTCATCAACTGGGCTTCAAATGTGGATTTGTTCAATCCTTTCAGAGCCATTTCGCCCAGATAACACATAATAATCTGTTTCATATTATCTTTTCACTTTCTGTAATTTTTCTGTTGCTTCTTTAAGTGCTGTAAGTAATGCCACTACATCTTCTTCTGTGTTCTGCACACCGAAAGATACACGTACGGAACTGTCTATTCTTTCGTGTGGCAGTTTCATAACTGTGAGTGTATGGCTGGCACTGCCTTTGGAGCAGGCTGAACCGGATGATACACAGATACCCTTGCTGTCAAGGAAATGGAGCAGTGTTTCACTGCGGTAGCCAACAAAGGAGAAGTTTACTGTGTATGGAGCGGCGTTCTCTGGGCTGTTGATAACCACATTGTCAAATGCTTTCAGTCCGTCCAGCAGCTGTGTGCGCAGTTTTGCATAGTGCTGGAGATTGCGGATAAGGTTTGGTTTCAGGATTTCACAGGCTTTCGCAAGACCCTGGATATAGTGGATATTTTCTGTGCCTGCACGCAGACCGCTTTCCTGACCGCCGCCTACAAATACAGGTTTTATGTTTGTACCCTGTTTCAGATACAGACCGCCGATGCCCTTTGGACCATTGATTTTATGGGCAGAGAAAGAAAGGCTTTCTATCTTGAGTTTTTTCACATCAAGAGGGAATTTCATAAAACTCTGCACTGCATCGATATGGATTGCACAGCGTGGATTTTTTTCCTTTATTCTGTTTGCCAGTCTTTCAATATCCAGCTTTGCACCTGTTTCGTTGTTTACGTGGATAAGTGTAACAAGGCCGGTTTTGCTGTCAACTGCATCAACAATGGCATTTTCATCCACAATGCCGTTTTTGTCTGGGTCGATAAGTACTGTTTCAAAACCCATTTCTGCCAGATTTGCACAAGGCTGGCGCACAGCAGGGTGTTCATAACCTGTGGTGATGATTTTTTTACCCCAGTTTTTTCTTGCAAGTGCAAGACCGTAAATAGCAATATTGTTGCTTTCGCTGGCGCAGGATGTGAAATAAAGCTCTTTGTCTTTTGCACCGATACAGCCTGCGATAAAGCCACGGGCTTTGTTCATCTCAATTTCGGATGTTGCACCCCGTGAGTAAAGTGATGATGGATTTGCAAAGGAATTGTGCAGGCTGTCACTGATAACCTGTGCAACCTGTGGGTTTACAGGAGTGGTGGCAGCATTGTCCAGATAAATCATATTTCTACCCCTTTGTTATAAATTTATTAAAGTTTAATTTTATACCATTATTTTCTGTTGGAATTGCGTAAAAACTTTACATTTTTTGCGCAGATATTATCTTATGAATTATACCATATTTTTAGTATTTTGTACAATATATTAAATATATACAAAACCTGCTTTACAATGATTTTTGCCGGTGGTAAAATAACAATGTTAAAGGTCCGTAATTTCGGATAGGTAATTTTTAATCACAAGGAGGAAATCACCAATGAGAAGTGATATCGAAATCGCACAGGCTGCCGAAATGCTGCCAATCGAAGAAGTTGCACAGAAGCTGGGTCTTTCCAGAAAAGAAATCAGCCTTTATGGTGACTACAAAGCAAAAATCGACCTGAACAAGGTAAAAAACCTGCCTGATAAAAAAGGTAAACTGATTCTGGTTACAGCTATCAGCCCAACACCTGCAGGCGAAGGCAAAACAACAACAAGTATCGGTCTGGGTGATGGCCTGGCACGTATGGGTAAAAACGTAGTGCTGGCACTGAGAGAACCAAGCCTTGGTCCTGTTTTCGGCGTTAAAGGCGGCGCAGCAGGCGGCGGTTATTCACAGGTAGTACCAATGGAAGATATCAACCTTCATTTTACTGGTGACCTCCATGCTATAGGTGCCGCAAACAACCTTTTGGCTGCCCTTGTGGACAACCACATCTATCAGGGCAACCAGCTGAACATCGACCCAAGAAGAATCACTTGGAAACGCTGTGTTGATATGAACGACAGACAGCTGAGATTTATCACAGACGGTCTGGGCGGCAGAATCAACGGTACACCAAGAGAAGACGGCTTTGACATCACAGTAGCCAGTGAAATTATGGCTGTATTCTGTCTGGCATCAGACCTGAAAGACCTGAAAGAAAGACTGTCAAAAATCGTATTCGGTTACACATATGCCAACGAACCTGTTACAGTTGGTCAGCTGGGTGTACAGGGCGCACTGGCTTCCCTGCTGAAAGATGCCATCAACCCTAACCTTGTACAGACACTGGAGCACACACCTTGTCTTATTCACGGCGGCCCATTTGCAAACATTGCCCACGGCTGTAACTCTGCTGTTGCAACAAAACTGGCACTGAAACTGGGTGACTATGTGGTAACAGAAGCTGGCTTCGGTGCTGACCTGGGTGCTGAAAAGTTCCTGGACATCAAATGCCGTATGAACGGTCTGTCACCAAATGCTGTTGTTATCGTTGCTACAATCAGAGCACTGAAACACCACGGTGGCGTGGCAAAAACAGAACTGAACAATGAAAACGTGGAAGCACTGACAGCAGGTCTTGCAAACCTGGGCAGACATATCCACAACATCAAAAACAACTTTAAACTGCCTTGCGTAGTTGCACTGAACAGCTTCCCAACTGACACAGAAGCCGAAAGACAGACAGTATACGAATACTGCAAAGCTATGGGTGTGGAATGCGCACTGAGCGAAGTATTCGCAAAAGGCGGCGAAGGCGGTCTCCAGCTGGCTGAAAAAGTGCTGGCTGTTATGGAAGATGAAACAGAAATCAACTTCACATACGATGCTGACCTGACAGTTGATGAAAAAATCAAAGCTGTATGTACAAAAATCTACGGTGCTGAAAATGTTACATTTGCAAAAGGCGCACAGACAATGCTGAAAACACTGAAAGCTGCTGGCTATGACAGACTGCCTGTATGTATTGCAAAAACACAGTACTCCTTCTCTGACAATGCAAACCTGCTGGCTGCACCAACAGGCTTTACAATGAATGTAAGAGAACTGCGTCTGTCCGCAGGTGCTGGCTTTGTAGTAGCTGTTATGGGCGAAATCATGACAATGCCTGGCCTGTCAAAATCCCCTGCTGCACTTAACATCGACATCGACGAAGACGGCAAAATTACAGGTCTGTTCTAAAAATATTTTAAACAAAAACAAAAAAAGGATGTGGAAAACCACATCCTTTTTTTATTTTTATATTGACTTTTATATTTATCTGTGATATAAAATAATTAATGATAAACGTTAATTATTTTATGTTTTAAGGAGATATATTATGAAACACGAATTTATGCAGAAAATAAATAAGATGGGTAAAATCGGCCACACAGTTTCAAAAATATGCAGTGTTATACTGTATATAGCAACTGTATGCTGTATAGTAGGCGGTGTACTGCTGGCGCTGGTGCCAAAGGACAGTGTTATGGTTACAACCAGTCATCAGGCAGAAATTGAAATGGATATGACACACAGCATTATGCCAAATCTTGTCGGTATAGACACTGAAGCTGACGGCAGTTTCGAGCTGGACGGCATAAAGTATGACCAGTTTGATATAACAGGAACTTTGGGCAAACAATATGCCGTGGCAAAATCCACACCTTATACCTATTCGCTGAAAGATATGCTGTGGGTAATCGCTGTGGGCGGAATGCTGTGCCTGACACTGATAAATGCTTTCAGAAAAATAACCACCCTGTTTGAACTGTTTATGGAATGCGAAACACCATTTACTGTTGAAATAGCTGATTATTTCAAAAAAGTTGCTGTAGCATTTATTCCGGTGGTTGTTGCAGGTTGGCTGGTGGAAGCTGTGACAGAATGGGTTGTAACAGGTGTATTCGACCTGGTGATTGGCATCGATCTGACTATGGTATTGGTTGTGGTTATAGTGCTGATGCTGTCTGAAATATTCCACTATGGGGTAATGTTGCAGACAGAATCTGACGAAACACTGTAAGGCGGTGAAATTATGGCTATCATTTTAAGACTGGACAGGGTTATGGCCGACAGAAAAGTCTCTTTGAAGGAATTAAGCGAAAAAGTTGGTGTGGCAAATGTAAACCTGTCAAAATTGAAAACAGGCAAAGTAAGCGCAATAAGATTTTCCACCCTGGATGCCATATGTGACGTGCTGGACTGCCAGCCCGGTGATATACTGGAATTCCGCAGAGAACCAGCAAAAGAAGACGAAATTGAAGTAAAATAAAAATACGCCTTTGAGAAATACTCAAAGGCGATTTTTTATATATTGAAGCAATCTATAATCTTTTCATTTGTGCCAAGAACCAGCAATGTCTGGTCCCTTTCAAATACGGTCGTGCCGGTGATATTCATCACCAGCTTACCGCTGTCGCGGATTGCAAGTATATTTATCTGATACTTTTTGCGTACATCTATATCAAATATGGTTTTTCCCACCCAGTTGTCCGGAACAGAAACTTCCATAATAACGTGATTTTCACCCAGGTCAATGTAGTCAAACACCTTTTCAGAACTGTATGTGATGGCAGTCCATACACCCAGCTGTTTTTCTGGATAAACCACTTTGTCAGCACCATTGCGGAGAAGGAATTTTTCGTGAACATCTCTTGTAGCACGGGAAACAACCAGTTTGCCTCCCAGTTCTTTCAGCAGTGATGTAGTTTCCAGAGAACTCTGGAAATTGTCACCTATAGCAACGATACAAACATCAAAATTATCCACACCTATTGAACGCAGAAATTCTTCGTTTGTACTGTCACCTATAAGGGCATTTGTAACATAAGGCAGTATTGCATTTACCCTTTCTTCATTGTGGTCAACTGCCATTACTTCGTGGCCCAGTTCATTTAATTTTATAGCTATGTGGCGACCAAATCTGCCAAGTCCGATTAATAAAATTGATTTCATAATATTTCTCCTTTAACCAACTGTGATTTTTTCCACAGGGTATTTTGCATTGCCATTGTTCACACCTTTTACTGTGGCAAATATAATTGTCAGTCCCCCTACCCTGCCCAGATACATAAGGGCAATGAGTATAAAATGGGAAACTGTGGAAAGTTGTGGTGTAATGCCCATTGTAAGACCAACTGTGGCCACTGCAGAGGCCGTTTCGAACATACAGGTCAGCAGCGGCAATCCCTCCACAATGCTTATAAACAGCGCACCGCCCATAAACAATGTGATATACATCATCAGAATAGTGGCTGCATTTTTTATAACACTGTCTTCTATTCTTCTACCGAAAACTGATGGGTTCTGCTGACGGTGGAAAACAGACATAGCCGTTGTAAACAGCACTGATATGGTGGAAACTTTCATACCGCCGGCGGTTGAGCCAGAGTTGCCGCCTATCAGCATAAGTAATATAGTCACCATAACTGTGGCTTCGCTGAACAGTGTCATATCCACAGTGTTAAAACCTGCTGTTCTTGGTGTAACAGCCCGGAATACAGATGCCCAAAATTTATCTGTTGCAGACATTCCTGCCCATTGGGGCATTGAAAATTCCAGAAACCAGAAATATACAAATGGTATGGCTACCAGTATTACTGTACCTGCCAGCGCAATTTTTGACTGCAGTCTGTATGCAGAAAACTTCAGCTTATGATTTGAAAAATCTGCCCAGGTTGCAAAGCCAAGACCACCGGTAAGAATCAGCATAACTGTGGTAAGATTTACTATGCCGTTGCCTGTGTAGTCAGTAAGTGATGAAAACTGCGTTTTTATTCCCATCAGATCAAAACCTGCATTGCAAAAAGCTGAAATTGAGTGGAATAAAGAATAGCACAAACCTTTTATAAAACCGAATTCCGGTATAAACACAAAAGAGTAAGCCAGCGCACCTACAAGTTCAATTATCAGACAGCTTTTCAGAATAAAACCTGTCATACGGACTATGCCACCCACCTGTGTGGCAGATATAGCATCCTGCATGGTCTGGCGCCGGGAAAGGCTGATTTTACTGCCGGAAGCCATTGCAATGGCTATAGCCATTGTAACTACACCCAGACCACCTATCTGTATTAAAGTGATAATAACAAACTGGCCGAACAGTGACCAATATGTGGCGGTATCCTGTACAATAAGACCTGTAACACAGGAGGCACTGGTGGCTGTAAACAAGGCATCTGTGAAAGAAGTCCATTGACCTGACCGTGATGAAACAGGCAGCATAAGCAACAGAGTACCTGCCAATATAAGCGCACCGAACCCCCGCAGAATTACCTGGGCTGAACTCCAGTGTCTTTTATTTTTAAGCATATAATATTTCTCCGATACATCATACTTTAAATTACAATAGTATTATGGTATTGATTTTACCATGGAAATGTGAAAATAAAATTAAATTTACATAAAAATTACATAAATATAACAATAGGCAGATACAAAAGTATCTGCCTTGATTATTATGCGTTTTCTTTTTCGTATTTGTCTTTTGCCTTGAACATAAGGTTCAGCAGGATTACGTTGATAAACATAATCACAGCCAGTACAACCCAGGCTGGTTTGTATGTGCCCAGTGTATCAAATACTGCGGCAACGATAGGGCTGCCGATTGCACCGCCAACGGAAGCAAAAACATTGATGCTGCCGTAAATGGTAGCAAAGTCTTTTTTACCGAATACGTCCTGTACTACAACAGAGTATGCGATAGTTGCAAATGAACCACCCATACCGAACAGTGCTGTACCGATGTAGTAGATAATTGCCATTTCTTTTGAAGAAATTGCATAGAGGATAAGCACCAGTGTGTAAACTGACAGTGAAAGTGTGGCTGCTTTGCGGCTGCCGATTGAGTCATACAGCTGACCCATAACCAGTTTCCAGATAGCCAGACCGGCTGTAAGAACTGATGCGATACCTGCTGCAACTGAATATTCAAAGCCCATATCTGTTGCATATGCAACTGTGTGCTGCATAATTGTGTTACATGTAGCGGAAACAATAAGAACAACAGGAATCCACAGCCAGTACATAGGTGTCACACGTGCTTCGGCTGCTGTGTAACCAGATTCTTCAACAGGTACGCCGTCTGCTGTTTCTTTTTTACCATATGGTTCCAGACCCATTTCCTGTGGTGTTTCTTTGATAAGGAACAGAACTGCAGGAATCATAACCACTGCAATCATTGCACCCAGTACAAAATATGTTCTTCTCCAGCCCATTGATGTAACCAGGTTACCGATAAGTGGGTTCATAACTACGCCACCTACACCAGAACCTGTGGAAGCCAAAGCAACAGCCAGACCGCGTTTTTCATCAAACCATCTGGCCAGCAGTGTGGAAATAGCAACCATTGAAGACATAATCATTGCAAAACCGGAAATAAAACCGATTACATAGAAAACATAGATGTTTGGTGCAATACCGTATGCTGCATAGCAGGCAGCGTACAGTGCAGAACCAGCCAGCATTGTTTTCTTTACAGAATATTTTTTGAAAATTCTACCAATGGATGTAGACATAATCATACCTGCAATGGAACAGGCTGTGGAAGCCATTGTGAAAGCAGAACGGGAAATGCCCATTTCTTCTGTAACAGGGTTAACCATCATACCTGCTGCAGATGAGAATATACATGTGATAAACCACATTGAAAGAAAGCCAACAAATACGATTACCCAACCGTAGTGAAAGCCTTTTTTATTCATAACTTTATTTTCAGCCATTTTTAAATCCTTTCTGAAAACATAAAAAATTGTAAAAACCAACTTTATAATTCTATCATTTTATTTAAATACAGGCAATTAATTTTACATACAAAAACCGCCCTTTATGGGCGGCTGTGATTATATAATATGACTAACGTGTTCAAGGGAAGTGGCAAGAATATCCGCCACGTGACTGTCATCCAATGAATAATACACTGTTCTTCCCTCTTTGCGCTGTTTTACAATACGTGAAAGACGCATACTTTTCAGCTGATGTGACACAGAGGAAACAGACATTTCCAGGCAGGCTGCAATATCTGAAACACACAGTTCACCATTCTGCAAAGACAGTATAATCTGCAATCTGGTGGAATCCCCCATTATTTTAAAAAAATCTGACAATGCCCCGATAGCGTTGTAGTCTGGCATAGATTGCTGAATTTTTTTGATGTCAATATTTTCTGCCATAATAGTTCTCTTTTCATAAATCTCGATAAGTCAATTATAATCCCTGTAAAATATATTTGTCAAATATAAATATTTGTTCAACTGTTTATATTTGAACAAATATTCAAACATAATATATTTTGCTGTAATATGTTGACTTTTACTGTATAAACAGATATAATGAAATCAAATAGTTGAACAAGTGTTCAAATATACAAATATCGTATTACAAATCTGAGAGAGGTATTATTATGAAAAAAACTTACAAAATCGAAGTTGACTGTGCAAACTGCGCACGTAAAATGGAAAACACAACAAACGCAACTGAAGGCGTTAAAGCTGCTGTTGTAAACTTTATGACACAGAAAATGGAAGTTGAATTTGAAGAAGGCGCAGATCCAAAAGCTGTTATGCCAAAAGTTCTGGAAAACTGCAAAAAAGTTGAAGACGACTGCGAAATCTACTTCTAATCCTACATACTGAATAATTGTAAAGCGTGTCTGCGGGGCACGCTTTAACTTTAAATAACATATCCAAGGGGATTTATATGACTAAAAAGCAAAAGAAAATGCTGAAACGCATTCTTATAGCCAGTGTGCTGATGGTGGTGCTGGCATTTCTTCCGGTAACTGGGCTGTTGAAATTTGCACTGTATATGGTGCCATATCTTGTTATCGGTCACGACATACTCCGTAAAGCCTTTCTGGGTGTAAAAAACAAGCAGATGTTTGATGAAAGCTTTCTGATGGCAGTTGCTACAGTGGGTGCCATCATTCTGGGCGAATACACCGAAGGTGTGGCAGTAATGCTGTTTTTCCAGATAGGTGAATGGTTCCAGAGCTATGCGGTAGGCAAAAGCCGCAGAAACATCAGTCAGCTGATGGACATCCGACCAGACTATGCAAATATAGAAGATGAAAACGGCAACCTGGAACAGGTTGACCCTGATGAAGTGGCTGTGGGCACAGTTATTGTTGTTCAGCCTGGCGAAAAAGTGCCTATCGACGGTATTATTCTGGAAGGCAACTCCACACTGAACACTGCCGCACTGACAGGCGAAAGCCTGCCAAGAGATGTGGTGGAAGGTGACGAAATTATCAGTGGCTGTATCAATATGACAGGTCTTTTGAAAATCAGAACAACAAAAGAATTTGGCGAATCCACAGTTTCCAAAATTCTGGACCTGGTGGAAAATGCTTCCAGCAGAAAAAGCCGCAGTGAAAACTTTATTTCACGATTTGCTTACTATTACACACCTATCGTTTGCTACTCTGCCCTTGCACTGGCAATTATTCCGCCAGTGGTGCTGATGTTTATGGGCCAGCCTGCAAACTGGGGTAACTGGATTTACCGCGCGCTGACATTCCTGGTTATCTCCTGCCCTTGTGCATTGGTTATCAGTATTCCATTGTCTTTCTTTGCGGGTATCGGTGGTGCATCCAACGCAGGTGTACTGGTAAAAGGTTCCAACTATCTGGAAGCTCTGGCTTACACCAAGTATGTTGTATTTGACAAAACTGGCACAATGACACAGGGGGTTTTTGAAGTAAGCGAAGTAAATGCTGCAGATGGTGATAGCGACAGTCTGGTGGAAATTGCCGCCCTGGCTGAAAGCTATTCCACACACCCTATTTCAAAAAGCCTGCAGAAAGCATACGGTAAGGAAATTGACAAAAACCGCGTAGGTGATGTGCAGGAAATCGGCGGTCACGGTGTAGTGACTGTGGTTGACGGCAAAGAAGTGCTGGCAGGCAATGATAAACTGATGGAAAAATATGAAATCAGTTACAGTAAAGCCGCCGGTACAGGTACTGTAGTTTATATAGCCATAGATAAAAAATTTGCAGGTTACATACTTATCTCTGACATTATGAAACCAACTGCAAAACAGGCTATCAGCGACCTAAAGAAAATAGGCGTAAAGAAAACTGTTATGCTGACAGGTGACGCAAAGGCCGTGGCTGAATCAGTAGCAACAGAGCTGAAAATCGACCAGGTTTACAGCGAACTGCTGCCAGGCGATAAAGTGGACAAAGTAGAAGAACTTATAGGCCAGAAAAACGAAAAAGAAAAACTGGTGTTTGTTGGTGACGGCATCAACGATGCACCTGTTCTGTCCCGTGCAGATATAGGCATTGCAATGGGTGCTATGGGTTCTGACGCCGCTATCGAAGCCGCTGACGTGGTGCTGATGGATGACGACCCTGTAAAAATTGCAAAAGCTATCAGAATTGCAAAAAAATGTGTGGGCATTGTTTACCAGAACATTTACTTTGCAATCGGCGTAAAAGTGCTGTGTCTTATTCTGGGCGCAGTGGGCATCGCCAATATGTGGCTGGCAATTTTCTCTGACGTAGGTGTAATGGTACTGGCCGTTCTCAATGCAATCAGAGCGCTTAATGTAAAAAAAATTTAAAGTTTAAAACACGGCAGAATCATCTGCCGTGTTTTTGTTTGCATTTTTGTTTATGTATGCTACAATTAATGTAATGTTAAATATGGAGGTATATTATGGCTAAAGCACTTTATGTACTGGCAGGATATGATGATAACACAGAAAAATATCTGTC